>JAEUHB010000181.1 GCA_016794665.1 Opitutaceae bacterium | reverse complement strand
AACGTCATCTCGCTCCACGTCAGGGCCTCGTCCGCCAGCTCGAGGCTCCAGAAGCCCATCCGCGCGATCGAGCCCTGCAGCGCGAGCAGGTCCTCGCAGCGCCGCAGCCGGCGCTCGGCTTCGCGCAATTCCGCGACAATGGCACGCACATCGTGCCGGGGTGCATCCTTTTCTGGGCCCGGCGGGGTTTCGCGGACGCTCGACATCCCGGAACGGGAGCAGTTCACACCACAGCCGGCGAGGAAGTTCTTTCCGGTCGTCGCGCCGGAGAAACAGGCTGGCCATCGAGTGCGAGGGGGTGTCGGCTCCTCTCATGCGCCGCACCCTGCCCCTCGTCGCCACCCTGCTCGTCCTCGCGCCCGCCGTGCTCGTCGCCGCCCAAGCCTACCCGCCGGTTTTGGACGGCGCACGCGTCGAGACCTACAAGACAGTCGGCGAGACCAAGCTCTCGCTCTGGATTTTCGAACCATCGTCCGGCCCCAAGACCAACCGCCCCGCGATCTTGTTCTACTTTGGCGGCGGCTGGACCAGCGGTTCGCCCGCGCAGTTTGAGCAGCACTGCCGCCACCTCGCGTCGCGCGGCATGGTGGCAATCGCGGCGGACTACCGCGTCGCCTCGCGCCACCAGGCCAAGCCCACCGATTGCGTCGCCGACGCCAAGTCCGCCCTCCGCTACGTCCGCGCCCACGCCGCGCGCCTCGGCGTCGATCCCAAGCGGATCGCCGCGGGCGGCGGCAGCGCCGGCGGCCACCTCGCCGCCGCGATCGCGACCGTTCCCGGCTTCGAAGCCCCCGGCGAGGATGCCAGCATCAGCGCCCTGCCCAATGCCCTCGTGCTCTTCAATCCGGCGCTGGTGCTGGCCGAGTTGCCCGGCCTCGATCTCGCGGGCTTCGGCACGCGCGTGCCGGAGGATCGCATGGGCACGGCGCCGAAAAACCTCTCGCCCGCGCACCACGTGAAAAAGGGCACGCCGCCCGCGATTATTTTCCACGGCAAGGCCGACACCACCGTGCCCTACGCCACCGCCGAGGCCTTCCAGCGCGCGATGAAGGCCGCCGGCAACCGCTGCGAGCTCGTCGGCGCCGAAGGCCAGACCCACGGCTATTTCAACTACGGCCGCGGCGACGGCACGCATTTCAAGGACACGCTGGCGCGCACCGATGCGTTCCTCGTCTCGCTCGGCTGGCTCAAAGCCAAATAGCAGGCGGCGGCGGCCCCGATGAAACCGAACCAGACCATCGTCGGGGCGCTGATCAGCTTCGCGGTGCTCTCGCTCGTGTTCCTTGTGATCGAGCGCCTCGTCGCGCGCGGGCGCGGCCGGGCGCAGCCCGTGATCCGCCGCGGCTGGTGGACGGACGTCACCTACTGGTTTGTCACCGTGCTCCTCACGAAGCCGCTCGCCCGCCTGCTCGTGATCCTGCCCGCGGCGATCCTCGTGCTCGCGCAGATCGTGCCGCTCGAGACGTTCAAGCTCGGCGAATACCGCGGCTTCGGGCCGCTCAGCCGCCAGCCGCTCTGGCTCCAGGCGCTCGAGATCTACGCGCTCGCGGACTTCATCGGCTACTGGACCCACCGGCTTTTTCACACCGGCAAATGGTGGCCGTTTCACGCGGTGCACCACAGCTCCGAGGACCTTGATTGGCTCGGCAGCATCCGCGTGCACCCGGTCAATGACTTCGTGAACAAGCTCGCGCAGGTCACGCCCATCCTGCTCCTCGGCTTCAACCCCGTCGTCACGCTCAGCACCGCGCCGGTGCTCACGTTCTACGCGATTTTCCTGCACGCGAACGTCAACTGGGACTTCGGCCCGCTGCGCGCCGTGATCGCCACGCCGGTCTTCCACCGCTGGCACCACTCGCGCGACCGCGAGGCGTGGGACAAGAACTTCGCCGGCCTGCTGCCCGTCTGGGACATCCTGTTCGGCACCTACTTCATGCCCCGCGGCCGCTGGCCGGAGAACTTCGGCATCCACGAGCCGATGCCCGCGGGGTTTTTCGGCCAGCTTTGGGAGCCCTTCGCCGCGCTGACCCGCCGCAAGCGCGAGGCCGATCCGCCCTCCTGAACTCGGCTCGCCTTCCCTCCGACTGGTCCGCTCGGTAGGCCAGCAACAATTCTACCGCGGGATCGTCGCACGTTCTGTCCTTTTCCGCTCATGCCCCACCCCATCGCCCCGCCTCTCGCTCGGCGCGCCCTCCTCGCGCTTGCCGGATTTTTGGTTTCCACGACGCTCGCCGCCGGCGCCGACGCGATCCTCGAGGGTCGCGTCGCCCATGCCACGCTGGGCACCTACCTCGGCAACGCCCGCGTCACCCTCGGGCCGGACCGCGTCACATTCACCGACGAATTTGGCCACTACCGCTTCACCGCGGTGCCCGCAGGCGAGGCGCGCGTGCGCGCCTCCTACACCGGCCTGCCGGCGGTGGAGAAGGCCGTCACGCTCGCCCCGGGCGCGCGCGCGCAGCAGGACTTCGCGCTCGGCGAGGCCGTCGATCCCCGCGCGCCCGTGCGGCTCGACGCGTTCGTCGTCGCCGCGGCCCGCGAAATGTCCGGCGCCGCGCTCGCGGTGAACGAGCAGCGTTTCACCCAGGTCATCAAGACCGTCGCCTCCACCGACGCGTTCGGCGACATCGCCGACGGCAACGTGGGTGAATTCGTGAAGTTCCTTCCCGGCGTGAGCCTGGGTTTCAGCGGCGGCCACGCCGCCTCGATCTCGGTGGGCGGCATGCCGCCCGAGTCCACGCCCATCATGATCGACGGCAACCGTGTCGCCAGCGCCACCGCCGAGACGCGGCAGGTGCAGCTCGACCAGATCTCGATCAACAACATGGCGCGCGTCGAGGTGGTGCGCTCCCAGAACCCGGACAACCCCGCGAGCGGCATCGGCGGCTCCGTGAACCTGATCCCCAAGAGCGCGTTCGAGCGCCGGGCGGCCACCTACACGCTCAAGGCCTACGGCGTCTTCCGCGATCACGCGCTGAAGCGCGGCGGCCCCTACAAGATCGTCCCCAACTACGAGGTGAGCGCAATCGTGCCGCTCACGCCACGCCTGGGCTTCGCGCTCAACGCGACCAGCTCCGAGACGCAGTCGGCGCAATACGCCTCGACGCCCATCTGGGTCCCGACCGCCAGCGCGACGTCCGCCAACCTCCCCGCGACCACCCCGCAGCTGCCTTACCTCGCGCGCTACGAGTTCGCGGACTCCCCCAAGGGCACGAAACGCCAGTCCGCCGGCTTCTCCGCCGACTGGCGTTTCGCCGCCAACGACGTGCTGTCCGTGGGCCTGCAATACGGCTTCTTCAACGAGCTCCTCAACAGCCTCCCGCGCGACCGCATCATCCTGAACCCGGGCCGCGTCGTCGCGTGGGGGCCGGACTTCACCCAAGGCGCCGCCGGCGCGGGCTCCGCGCAGCTCAACTACTCGACGCGCGACGTCACCGGCACGACCTACCAGCCCAACCTCCGCTGGCGCCACAACGGCCCCGTGTGGAAACTCGAGGCCGGCGGGGCGTTTTCGCGCTCGAGCTACCACGACCGCAACGTCGACAAGGGATTCTGGGGCCCGCTCGACGCCTACCGCCGCAACCTCACGATCCGTTTCGACAACCACAACTACCTGCGCCCCGGCGGCATCGTCGTGACGGATGCCGCGGGCCAGCGCGTCGACACGTTCAAGCTCGCCGGCTACCGCCTCGAGACCGTCGGCTCGAGCCCGGTCGATCGGCTCGACTACGTCCGCAGCGCGAGCGTCCACGCCCGGCGCGAGTTCGATCTCGGCGTGCCGGTGGCGATCAAAGCCGGCTTCGACTACGGCGCGCAGACGCGCGATCTGCGGAGCGGCGCGGTGACTTACTCGCACGTCGGTGCGGACGGCGTCGCGCAGACCGCGGACGACGAGGTGGCGAAATGGTTTTCACCGCGCTACGTCAATCGCCACGCCCCGTGGGGCCTGCCGATTCAGGAGGGCATCAGCTCCGTGGCGGTCTACGATGCCTTCAAGGCCGCGCCCAATCACTTCCAGCTCACCGCCGCCAACGAGGTCACCGGCTTCCGCAACCGCGTGAACGGCTCGAAGCGGATGACCGAGGCGATCTCCGCGCCTTATCTGCGCTTTGACGCCACGTCCCTGCTCGACCGCCGCCTCACGCTCACGGGTGGCGTGCGCTACGAGCGGACGGAATTCGAGGGCGTCGGCCCGTCGATCAATCCCGCGGCCATCTACCAGCGCGACGCGGCGGGCAACATCGTGCGCAACGCCGCGGGCCAGCCCGTCGCGATCGCGGCGCTCGCGTCGCTCGCCGGCACCCAGCTCGCCTACCGCGAGCGGGGCGCCACCACGGAGCGCAGCTACGGCAACCTCTACCCCAGCCTCAACGCCTCGTTCCAAGTCCGCCCGGACCTGGTCGCACGCCTCTCCTACGCCAAGTCGATCGCGCGGCCGAACCTCAACCACATCCTGCCGTCGCTCAGCCTCCCGGACGAAACCACGACCGCGCGCACGGTGACGCTCACCAACCCGAACCTCGAGCCGTGGGAGGCCGACAGCTACGGCCTCGCGCTCGAGTATTACTTCAGCGAGCGCAGCGCCGGCTTGCTCTCGGCCCGCGGCTACCTGCGCGAGATTAAAAATTTCTGGGGCGCCGTCACCGCGCCGATCACCGCCGAGCTCATCGACATCTACGGCCTCGATCCCAACATCTACGGGCCGGCGCGCGGGTTTGTCGTGAGCACGCGGCAAAACGTCGGCGACGCGCGCGTGACCGGCGCGGAGTTCGATTACCGGCAGAACCTCACGTTCCTCCCGCGCTGGGCCGAGGGCCTGGCGGTGTTCGCCAACCTTACCGTGCAACACCTGGAGGGCGGCGCCCTGGCCGATTTCACCAGCTTCGTGCAGAAGACCGTGAACTACGGCGTGACGTTCAACCGCGCGCGCTTCACCGCCCGCGTCAACGTCAACGAGCGCGGCCGCGAGCGCCGCGCGCTCTTCACGGGCGCCGGCGTGGAGCCCGGCACCTACGAATACATGGCGCCGCTCACCACGGTGAACATCACGACCGAGTATCGTTTCGCGCGCGCTTACGCCGCCTACGCCACGGTGCGCAACCTGTTCAACGCGCCGGAAAACCTCGAGCGCTACGGCCCCAACACCCCCGGCTACGCCAAGCTCCGCCAGCGCACGGATTTTCGCCCACTCTGGAGTGTGGGCGTGAAGGCCACGTTCTAGCCTGCGGCCCGCGCGAACCCGCTTCCGCGCTCCGCCGGCCCCAATCCCTCCTGCCCGTTCAACCGCCCGCCATGAAGCCTCCTTCCCCCTCGCGCCGCGAATTTCTCCAAAGCTTGGCGACCGCCACGCTCGCCACGGCCCTGCCCGCCGCCGCCACGCCCGCGCCGTTCCGCCTCCGTCACGTCCTCTCGACCAACCAATACGGCACGCTGCCCATCGCCGACATCGTGCCGCAGCTCGCGCCGGCCGGCTGCATCGGGCTCGACATCTGGGCCGGCCGCTGGGGCAACCAGCGCGAGCAAATCGACGCCATGGGTCACGACCGTTTCGCCGCGCTCCTCGCGCAGCACCGCGCCGCGGTCTCGTGCTACACGTGCATGGACCCGGGCTTCCAGCGGTGCGAGCCGCACCTGCGCGCCATGAAAAAGTTCGGCGGCAACCAGATCATCGCCGGCTTCCCCAACGCGCCCGGCGGAAAGGAACTCCGCGGCGCCGCCCTGCGCACCGCAATCCGCGGCTCGCTCGAGAAACTAAAGCCCATCATCGCCATCGCCGGCGAACTCGGCGTGGAGCTGGCCATTGAGAACCATCTCAACGGCCTGCTCGAGACGCCCGATGGCGTGCGCATGCTCGCCGAGGAAATCCGCGAGCGGCATGTCGGCATCGCCTTGGCGCCGTTCCATCTGCCCCAGGAGGCGGCGTCGCTCGGCCAGCTCGTCGACGACGTCGCGCCGAAGATCCTTTATTTCTACGCGTGGCAGTTCGGCGATGGCAGCGGGGACCTCGCGCCGTCGCGGCAACGGCGCCAGCTGCCCGGCGTCGGCCCGCTCGACTTCAAGCCCATGCTCGCCGCGCTCAAGCGCCACCGCTTCGCCGGCTACACCTCAATCTTTATGCACCCGACGCCGCGCGGCGCGCCGCTGCACTCGACGGTGAAAGACGTCACCGCCGAGCTAAACAAGGCCCGCACGTTCCTCGAGCGCGAGCTGGCCGCCGCCTGAACGTGCGCTTGGCTGGCTCGCTTTTCGCGCGGCGTTTTTCCACCGTTCCCTCCCCGCCCCATGAAAATGCCCGTCCGCCTCGTCTCGTTTCTCCTCGTGCTGGCCGCGCTTGCCGTCGGCCGCGCCGCCGAGCCCGCAATCCCCGAGGGCTTCCGCCCGCTCTTCAACGGCCGCGACCTCACCGGCTGGCACGGGCTCAACCCGCACTCCGTGGCCAAGCTCACCGGCGAAAAACGCGACGCGATGCTCGCCCAGATGCGCGCCGAGTTCGCGCAGCACTGGCGCGTCGAGCACGGCGAGCTCGTCAACATCGGCACCGGGCCCTACGCGACGACCGACGAGGAGTTCGGCGACTACGAGCTCCTGATTGAATACCGCACCGTCGCCAAGGCCGACAGCGGCATCTACCTGCGCGGCCACCCGCAGGTGCAGATCTGGGACAAGGGCCAGGCGTTCAACCCCAAGCAGCCCGACCGCCGCCCGCACCTCGGTTCCGGCGGCCTCTTCAACAACACGCCGAAGACCCTCGGCCGCGATCCCATCATGGCCGCCGACAAACCGTTCGGCCAGTGGAACACCCTGCGCATCCGCCAGGTGGGCGCGCGCGTGTGGGTCACGCTCAACACCCGCCTCGTCGTCGAAGGCGCGCCGATGGAGAATTTCTGGGAGAAAGGAAAGCCCTTCCCCGCCCGCGGGCCGTTCATGCTCCAGACGCATGGCGGCGAAATTCGCTGGCGCGGCATCTACGTGCGCGACATCCCCGCCGCCGAGGCGCGCCGCACGCTCGCGACGCCCGCGCTCCCCAACCCCACGCACTACGACGTCGCCTACGGTCCGCACCCGAAGCAGCTCATCCATTTCTGGCAGGCCGAGTCGGCCACGCCCACCCCGCTGCTGTTTTTCGTGCATGGCGGCGGCTGGCAAAACGGCGGGCGGCTGAGCGGCCTTTCCGCGATGCTCCCCGAAATGCTCAAGCGCGGCATCTCCGTCGCCTCCGTCGAGTATCGGTTCATCGCCGAGGCGACCGCTGACAACGTCTCGCCCCCCGTGAAGGGCCCGCTCCACGACGCGGCGCGCGCGCTGCAATTCATCCGCAGCAAGGCCGGCGAGTGGAACCTCGACAAGACCCGCATCGCCGCCAGCGGCGGCTCCGCCGGCGCTTGCACGTCGCTCTGGCTCGCGTTCCACCCCGACCTCGCCGATCCCGCCAGCGCCGATCCGATCGCGCGCGAATCGACCCGGCTGCTCGCCGCGGCCGTCAACGGCGCCCAGACCACGCTCGACCCGCGGCAGATGAAGGAATGGACGCCCAACAGCACCTACGGCGGCCACGCCTTCGGCCTCGGCGCCTTCGCCAACTTTCTCGCCAAGCGCGACACGATCCTCCCGTGGATCGCCGAGTATTCGCCCTACGCGCTGGTGTCGCGCGACGACCCGCCGGTCTACCTCTTCTACAACGCCCCGCCGGCGCTCGGGCAGCCCGAGAAGGATCCCACCCACACGGCGAACTTCGGCGTGAAGCTCCAGGAGCACTGCCGCGCCAACGGCGTCGCCTGCGAACTCGTCTACCCCGGCGCCCCCGGCGTGAAGCACGCCACGACGCAGGACTACCTCATCGCCACGCTCACGGCCCCGCGCCGCTGACTGAGCCGTAGCGGAACGCGTGAGCGTTTCGTCTGCCCCACGAAAGCCTCACGGCTTCCGCAACGCCGGAGCCGAGCCCTCCTTGGCGCCTACCACGCCTTTCTCCTCGTCACGTCCCGGTGACGTCGCAGATTTCTACTCCGTCCAAACTTCACCGTCGTGTCCGTCCCGCCGTCCACGCAGTCCCCACCCGGCGCCGTCTTCCTGAGCTACGCCTCGCAGGATGCGGAGGC
>JAEUHB010000149.1 GCA_016794665.1 Opitutaceae bacterium | reverse complement strand
GCGAGCGCCGTCATGCCGGGCGCGGCCAACGGGATGAAGTGGCTCGGCACAATCATGCCGGCGTTGCCGAACGAACAACCGTCGCGGTCCTCGGGCAGGCGCTCCACGACGGTCACGCAGTGGCCGCGCGCCGCCAGCTCGCGGGCGCAGCAGAGACCGATGATGCCCGCGCCGAGGACGACGACCCGGCTCACGCCCGAATCCCCCAGCAAAACGGATCGCGCTCGTCGAGCAGCAGCGTGGCCTCGGCGCAGATGTGCGCATCGCCGGTAATAGTCGGCGCGATCTCGCACTTCGCGCGGTCGTGCCAGCGGAAGCGACCGGTGAAGCGGCTGCCGATGATGCTCTCCTGCGTCCACTCCGCGCCCTCGGCGAGCTTTCCGTCGGCGGCGAGGCACGCGAGCTTGGCGCTCGTGCCGGTGCCGCAGGGCGAGCGATCGTAGGCGCCGCCGGGGCAGAGGACGAAGTTGCGGCTCAGGCCCGCAGGCGTCGGCGCGAACAGCTCGATGTGATCGACCTCGGGGAAACCCTGCGCATTGATCGCGAGGCGCGCGCGCTTCGTGAAATCAGCCAGCGGCTCGACCCGCGCGAGCTCAAGCTGGAGGCCGTGGGCCTCGATGAGGAAGAACCAGTTGCCGCCCCACGCGACATCGCCGCGCACCGCGCCGTGGCCAGGCACCTGCACCGCGACGTCCTTTGCCTTTCGATAGCTGACCACGTTGTCCACCGACACGCGGCCATCCGCGTGAAGCTCGGCTGAAACGGCGCCCACCGGCGTGTCGATCGCCACGCGGCCGGCCCTCAGCCGCCCGAGGTGCGCGAGCGAGGCGACGAGCCCGATGGTGCCATGGCCGCACATGCCGAGCGGGCCGACGTTGTTGAAGAAAATCACGCCGAGATCGCAGCCCGCGCGGTGCGGCGGCACGAGGAGCGCGCCCACCACCACGTCGGAGCCGCGCGGCTCATTGACAATCGCGGAGCGCCAGCGATCGAAGTCTTTTTGGAAACGCGCGAGTCGCTCTTCGAGCGGGCCGTTTCCGAGATCGGGGCCGCCGTCGAGCACGAGCCGTGTGGGCTCGCCGCCGGTGTGGCTGTCGAGGATGCGGATGCGCTTCATTTCGCAGGCTGCAGCACGCGCACGAAAAAATCCTCCATGCGCTTGCGGCCGTAGGCCGTGCGGAAGACGCCGTGGCCGGCGCCGGGCATGACGAGATACTCGAAGTCCTTGCCGGCCTTTGCGAGGGCGTTGGCGACCTGGTAGGTGCTCGACGGATCGACGTTGCGGTCGATTTCGCCGACGGTGAGGAAGAGCTTTCCCTGGAGACGGTGCGCGTGGGTCACGTTGGAGTTGGCGGCGTATTCGGGGCCGACGGGCCAGCCGAACCACTGCTCGTTCCACCAGATTTTGTCCATGCGGTTGTCGTGGCAGCCGCAGTCGCTGGCGGCGGCGTGGTAGAAGTCGCCATGGAACAACAGCGCGCCGAGCGCGCTCTGGCCGCCGGCGCTCGTCCCGTAGATGCCGACGCGCGTGAGATCGAGCTCGGGAAATTTCGCGGCGGCGGCCTTGAGCCACGCGATGCGGTCCGGGAAACCGGCATCCGCGACGTTGCGCCACGCCACGTCGTGGAACTTTTTCGAGCGGCCCGCCGTGCCCATGCCGTCGATCTGCACGACGATGAAGCCGCGCTCGACGAGCGCATCGTGGGCGCCGAAATTTTTCGGGACGAAGTAGCCGTGCGGCCCGGCGTAGATTCGCTCGATGACGGGATATTTCCTGCCCGGGAAAAAATCGCGCGGCCGGTGGATGATGCCATGGATGTCGGTCGTGCCGTCGCGGCCCTTGGCGACGAAGCGCTCGGGCCAGCGGCCGCGCGCGGCGTGCAGCGCGGTGGCGTCCGCCGTCTCGAGCGGCATCACGATCATCCCGTCCTCGAGGCGGCGGAGCACCGAGACCGGCGGGGCGTCGACGCGCGACCAGGTGTCGACGAAGAATTTCCGATCCGGCGAGAGCCGCACGGTGTGCATCCCGTCCTCCGGCGTGAGCACGGCGAACCCGCTGCCGTCGAGGTTCACGCGGCACAGTTGCTCGTAGTAGGGGTCGTCAAGGCCGCCGGCGCCGGCGGCGCGGAGCCACACGACGCGCTTCGCGCGATCGATGTGCTCGATGGCGCGCACCACCCAGTCGCCGCGGGTGATCGGATTTTTCAGCCGGGCACGCCGGACATCGAACAGGTAAATGTGCACCCAGCCGTCGCGCTCGCTGGGCCAGATGATCTCGCCGGTGGCGTCGATGTGCTCGGTGAGGCGGCCGCCGCGCGAGTAGTGGACAAAAGTCGGGCTGCGCTCCTCCGCGACGACGCTAATCGCGCCCGTGGCGGCATCGACGGCAAGCAGCTGGAGCAGCTGGTGGCCGCGTTCGTTGTGCACCAACGTAAACCGCGCCGAGTCCGGCATCCAGCGCACCGCATCGATGCTCCATGGGTTGGGCATCGCCGCGTTGTCGACCGGGATTTCGCGCGCGGCGGCCACATCGAAGAGCCGCGGCCGGCCGATCGGCAGCTCGTCGCCGGGTTTGAGATACGGGTAGGACGAGACCTTGGGCTGGAGCTGATCGGCCGGGCTCGACTCGACGAGCGTCACGCGGCGCTCCGGGACCAGGCGCGTCTGCATCGCGACGAGACGCCGGCAGTCGGGCGACCAGCGCACATCGGCCTCGCCCGCGGGGTAGTCGGCGCGGTCGAACTGCATCGAGACCATCCGCGCCCGCGAGGCGTCTCGGCGGAAGGTGTTGCCCGCCGTGCCGCCCGTCGAGAGCTGCACCTCGCGGCCGGTGGCGGTCTCCCGGACCCAGAGATTGTCGTCGCGCGCAAAGGCCTCCCATTTGCCATCCGGCGAGCGTGCGCGGCGGATGCGGAGCGTGTCGCTTTCCTCGTCGGCGGCCGAAATCCGCGCAGGCGCGGAGGTGGCGGGGGGCTTCCCGAGGGTGGCCGAGATGGCGAAGGTCGCGAGGTTGAGCGTCCAGTCGCGGCTATTGGCGCGAAACGTCAGTGTGCGGAGGTCGTTCGACAGCGCCGCCTGCGTGATCGCGCCGAGCCCGGCTTCCTTGAACGCCGCCGCAGCGCGCGCCGGATCGAAGGCCGGCGCACGGTGCCCGCGCTCGGGATCAACGATCAGGAATTCCTCGCCGCCGTCGGGCACGTCGACGCGATACCAGAAACGCGCGTCGCGGCCGACCCAGTGCGGCTCGACCGGCCCGCGGTGGAGCTTGGGCGTGTCCGCCGCGGGCAGCGCCACAGCCAGGCAAGCGAGGGAAAACGCGACGAATCGGAGGGGAAACACGCCGACCAAGCTACCACGCGGCGCGACCCGCGAACAGCGGGTATTTCCCGCCAGCAATTTCTGCGGCGCTCGCGGACACAGGTGTTGCTTTCCTGCGTTCATTTGGGGAAATCGTCTCTTCCTAACCACCCCGCCCACCCTAGCCATGACCCTGACCAACCCTGCCCGAATCCTTGCCCTTGCCGCGGCGTTGCTCGCGGGCGCGCCCGCGCTTCGCGCCCAAGCGATTGCGCCGACTGCCGTCGCCGCCAAACCCGTCGCTGCGCCAAAGGAGGACACCATCCTCCTCAACGTCTTCGAGGTGAAGGACGATGCCCGCGACACCTACGACGCCACCAACACCAACTCTGTGACCGGCACCAACACCTCGCTCAGCAAAACCCCGCTCGACGCCAAGGTTTTCAACCGACAGATGCTCGACGACATGGGCACGGTCGACATGACCGACATGCTCTGGAAAATCGGCGGCCTCGGCGCCGCGGTCATCAACGGCGGCGAGGACGTCCGCGGCATGGTCGACGGCGACCGCCAAGACCCGAAGTCGATGACGATGCGCGGGCTCCAGATCAACAACCCGCGCCGTGACGGCTTCCTGCGCTCCGACACCACGCTGCTCGACACCTTTGACATCGATCGCGTCGAGGCCATCGGCGGATCGAACTCGCTTCTCTTCGGCTCCGGCGACGCCGGCGGCGTCATCACCTCCGCCTCGAAGCGCGCCTACCTCAACCGCCGGCCCACCATGACATGGAGCGCCACCGGCGACTCCGAGGGCTCGCGCCGCTACACCGTCGATTCGCAGCTCGGCGAAAAATATTTCGCCGTCCGCTTCAACGGCGTGAAGGATGACACCAAGTATTCACGACCGGGCCTCGGCCGCTACGCCGAGGGCTACCACATCGCCGCCACGATCCAACCCTGGAAGCGCCTCCAGATCCGCGGGGAGTATCGCTACTACAGCCGCGACACCATCTTCGCCCAGGCTGCGACTGTGCGCGCGCCCCTGTCCTGGCAGTTACCCGCGCGCGATCCGCGGGGCGCGCCCATCGTCAACGTGCCCGGCAACCTCACCGCCACCAACGTGGATAACAAGAGCGCCCGCTACCTCGTCGCCTTCCCGGAGGTGGTCGCGCTGACCGGCGGCGTCCTCGATCTCGACAAAGTGGACTCGGCGGTCGGCCCCTATCACCGCGACGTCTATTTCAACCGCATCAAGTCCGTCGTCGCCGAGGCGACGCTCATGGAAGGCCTCGCCATCCAGCTGCGCTACGGCCACGACGCGCGCGTCAACGAGGCGCCCCGCGCCAGCAGCACGACGGTCTTTGCCCCCGGCGCCGTCGGCAACAACTATGTCGATCCCGTCACCGGCCAGATCGGGCAGAAGTGGGCGTTCAACACCTCCGTTGTCGCCACGCCCTTCTTCACCGGCGCCCGCGGCTACCGCGGCGCGCTCGCCTACCAAAAAAACCTCGGCAAGTGGTTCGGCCGCCATCAGGCGAGCGTGTTTCGCCAGGACATGGAATCGTGGTCGAATCAATACACGTCGCGTTTCTACGAGACCGACGCGTCCGGCAACATCATCCAAAACCTCGCGCAGATCACCAACGCCGAGTCCGGCCGCAACCTGATGCCCTCCGTGTGGGTGCCGATGTTTCCCGAGACGATTCTCGGCGGCCAGGACTGGCCGACACAGACCATCAAGCACCCCAACGGCCGCACCTACAAATCCGCGCCGCAAGTTTACTCCGGGGCCGTGCCGCCCACCGCCACCAACCCGATGGGCATGTCCGGCGTCCCCAGCGCCACCGCCCCCGGCAACGGCTCCTACGTCATGGACGACACGAACGAGAAAAGCTGGGGCGCCAGCCTCTTCTCCGAGTGGTGGGGCGGCCGAATCGACACGATGGCCGGTATCCGCAAGGAGGAAGCAACCGGCCTGCGCAAGGCCACCGGCATCCGCCGCGGCCCCATCTCCTACGACGGCCTCAACCTCGGCACCGTCTTCGACACCCCGATCAAGGACCTGCGCATGTCGCTCAGCTACTCGTCGAACGGCAAAATCAACTTCGACACCACGAGGGATCTCTTCAACGAGCCGTTGCCCGCGGGCAAAGGCGTGAGCAAGGACATCGGCTTCAAGCTCGACCTCTGGGAGCGCCGCCTCTCCGGTTCGATCAACTACTACCAGTCCGAGGCCCAGAACTTCACCGCCACCTTCGGCAATCGGGATGACATCGATCCGGCGGGAATCAACGGCCGCTTCGGCGGCAATGCCTACACCTACAGCAAGACCTCCGACGGTTACAACGTCACCCTCTCCGCCAAGCCGCTCAAGGGTTGGGAAATGCGGATCAACTTCGCCACCGCCAACGGCTCCGAGCGCAGCGATGTCACCCTGCCCCAGTTCTACAACGATCAGTTCAACACCACCACGGTCGGTGGCCAGCAGGTCGTCGGCATCAAGGCCACGCCCACCTCGGCCGTCACCCCTTTCACCGTGCCGTCCGATCCGACCGATCCGAACTCCGCGATGATCCCGCTCTCGCTCGCGATGCTGCGCGATCCCAACAGCCCCTACTTCGCCACCCTCGACCGCGAAGGCGGCCAGATCACCAACGCGCAGAACCTCGGTCTCCTCACCCCCGGCGTCGGCACCGGCGTCAACGGCCTGCCCATCACCGATCACCAGCTCGGCTTCGTCTCGCCCTCGGGCGGCTCGCTCATCGTGCGCCGCGCCGGAGAGCAGACCGCCGGCTACGCCGAGCGCTCCTACAGCCTCGTCAACACCTACACCTTCACCGAGGGCCGGCTCCGTGGCCTGCGCCTCGGACTCACGTCGAGTTTCCAGCAGAACCACCGCGCCTTCATGTATACCGACTCCGCCGACGCCGGGAAGCGCAAGATGTTCTATTACCCCAACCGCTTCCTCAACGATTTCTTCGCCTCCTACGGCTTCCGCGTGAACCGCTTCGTGCGCGCCAGCGTGCAAGTCAACGTGAGCAACCTCCTCGACGAACAGCGCGTGCTCTACCAAATCCGCGCCGCCAACGGCACCTTCGCCTACGCCGGCTATTTCAACACCCCGCGCCGCCTCGCGATCACCACGCGCCTCACCTACTGAGTGCTATTTCCCGAGGCCCGAGCGCGCTTGCGCGCGATTCGAATCATCGGCAAGCACGCGCTTGCCGATGACGCCGCCCGCGCCTCAGCCGATCAAGGTCACCGTCGCGATTCCCACCTACAATCGCGCCGCTTTCCTGCGCCAGACGCTCGCCGGCATCGCCGCGCAACAATTCCCGCGCGAGCACTTCGAGGTGCTCGTGATCGACAACAACTCGACCGACGCCACCCGCGCCGTCGTCGCGGAGTTCGCGCACGCCAAGCCCGCGCCGCGTTACATCCTCGAGCCGCAGCAGGGCCTCGACTACGGCCGCAACCGCGCCATCGCCGAGGCCCGCGGCGAGGTAATCGTGTTCGGCGACGACGACATCCTCGTGCAGCCCGACTGGCTCGCGCAAATGGCCGTGCCGCTGCTTGCCGACGCCGCGACGCGACGCATCGGCGCCATCGGCGGTGAGGTGATTCCCGTTTTCCCGGACGGCCTGCCCGACTGGGTGCGCGAGTGGCACGCGCCGCTGGCCTTCCGCGAAGGCACCGGGCCCCTCGAAGCGCGCCACTCGCCGATGGGCGCCAACCTCGGGTTTCCGAAATGGGTTTTCGCGCAGCTCGGGAATTTCCACACCGCGCTCGACCGCTCGGCGGGAAACTACTTTTCCGGCGGCGACAGCGAGATGGTGCGCCGGGTGCGCGCCGCGGGGCTCGAGGTGTGGTTCGCGCCCGCCGCCGCGGTGCGGCACCAGATGCCGGCGAGCCGCACGACGTTCCGCTACGCGCGGCGCCACGCCTTTGACTCCGCGCGCTCACGCGTGATCGACCGGGCGGGGCAGCCGGGGGCCGCGGGGTATTTGTTCGGGCGATTTTTCGCGAACATCGCCAAGGTCCTCGGCTACGCGATCGTGGCCCTGCTCAACGCGATCGTTTTCCGCGCCGGCGGCGCCAAGAAGGCCCTCGTGCGCGCGTGGCGCTCGTGCGGCTACCTCTACCAAATCCCGCGCTCGCTCGTCGGGAAGATTTGATCCTTCATCCCGGCTCCTTGGCCGAATCCCTCCCACTTTCCGTCGCGATTATCGCGAAAAACGAGGCGCACAACCTCCCGCGCTGCCTCGCGAGCGTGCGCGGCTGGGTGGCCGAGATCGTCGTCGTGCTCAACGACACGACCGACGACTCCGAGACCGTTGCGAAAAGTTTCGGCGCCGCCGTGCACCGCCTCCCGTGGCGCGGCTACCGCGACACCAAGAACGCCGCCACCGACCTCACGCGCCAGCCATGGGTGCTCTCGCTCGACGCCGACGAGGAAGTGTCGCCCGCGCTGCGGGCGGACATCGCTGCCTTTCTTGCGCGCCCCGATCTCGCCGCGTTCGCCGGCGCGCGCTTCCCGCGCAAAGTCTGGTTCATCGACCGCTGGATCACGCACGGGGACTGGTATCCCGACCTGAGCCTGCGGCTCTTTCACCGCGACCGCGCGCGGTGGGGCGGCGACGAGTTCGTCCACGAAAAGGTCGAGTGCCGCGGGCCCGTGGCCACGCTGAGCGGCGATCTGCACCACTACTCGTTTCCCACGCTCTCCTCACACGTCGCCAAGATAAACCCCTTCGCGGATCTCTTCGTGCGGCAGCAGCAGGCGCGAGGGAGGAAATTCTCACTGGCCGCCGCGACCTTCCGGCCGGGCTGGCGCTTCTTCCGTGCCTACGTGCTCAAACGCGGCTTCCTCGATGGCTTCCCCGGCTTCTACATCGCGTGGGCGACGGCGTTCGGCGCGTTCGTGCGTTATTCCCGACTCTACGAAGAGCACCGCAAGCGTTCCGCCCCGTGAGCACCGAACCCCACCCGTTCAGCAAGCTCGCCGAGAACCTCGTCGCCGATCTGCGCGGGATCCCTTCCGACGACCCGCCCCGTTCGCGCAAGCGCCCCACCCAGCCGCTCGCCGCAGTCGTCGAGCAATTGTTGCAAGAACACCGCATCGGACGGGAGGCACCCGAGCACACGATCCGCGAGCATTGGCCAGCCATCGTCGGCCCCGCGAACGCCTCCTACTCGCACCCGGCCGTGATCGAGCGCAGCCGCCTGATCGTCCTCGCCGCCCACGCGGTCGTGCGCAACGAACTCTTCCTCCATCGCGCCGAAATCGTCGCCCGCATCCGCAAGCTGCCGGGTTGCGATGGGGTAAAGTCCCTGAATCTGCGGGCCGGGTGAACCGCTGGAACGGCGGCCGTTTGCTGTCCCAAATTTGCGCTTGCCGCCCCCCTTTCATTCCCGGAACGTATCTCCTTGCGTCAGTGGACGCCCGCCGGTTGCGGGTGCCCACCACACTGGTCCCGCACCCGCGGGATGAGAACGGTGACGCCGGTCCACCCGACTCTCATTCGGGCCGGACGGGCGGCACGGTGCCCGCAAGGGTGCCCTACAGTCGTGAATCCAACCATAAAACCATGTCCACCGCAGTCGTTAAACCCGAAATCATCCAGCAATACAAAATCCACGAGAAGGACACCGGCTCGTCCGAAGTTCAGATCGCGCTGCTCACCGCCCGGATCAACCACTTGACCGAGCACCTGCGCTCGCATCGCAAGGACTTCCATTCGCGCCGAGGGCTGCTCCAGATGGCCTCCCGCCGTCGCAAGCTGCTCGACTACTTGAAGCGGACCAATCTGCCCAAGTATAACGAGCTCCTCAAGAAACTGAATCTCCGCAAGTAACGCTTTCAACAGACGGGCGACCCGATCCGCGGGTCGCCCGTTGTCTTTCTGACCTTCGTCAAAGCGGGACATTTCCGTTTGGTTCTACTCACGAACCGGGAGCCAAACGGAAATCTCTCGCCCCAAGGCGAAGTGATGAGAGCGGGCCAAGTCCCCCTCCACCCGCGCCGGCTTTCCCCGCCGACGCCGCACCCGCCACCCGCGGGCGCCCAACGAGCCAGGCCAGTCGCGTGTCGCCGGCCGGCTCGTCCCATCCGAGACACGTTGTCCGTATCCGTCCGAAAGAAAGATCATGCAACAGAAACACTCCGTCACCGTGCCCGGCCTCGGGATCACGTTTTCCACCGGCACCTACGCCAATCTCGCCAATGGCGCCGTCAACGTTTGCGTCGGTGAGACCAACGTCTTCGTCACCGCCTGCATCGCCCAAGGCACCAAGCCGGGCCAGGACTTCTTCCCTCTCACCGTTGACTACCGTGAGAAATACGCCGCCGCCGGTCGCTTCCCTGGCGGCTACTTCAAGCGCGAGGGCCGTCCTTCCGAGAAGGAAATCCTCACTTCCCGCCTCTGCGATCGTCCGTGCCGCCCCCTCTTCCCCGAGGGCCTGCTCAACGAAGTCCAGATCATCGGCCAGCTCATGTCGGCCGACCAGATCAACGAGTCCGACATCCCGATGGTGAACGGCGCCAGCGCCGCCCTCGCCATCTCCAACATCCCGTGGGGCGGCCCCATCGGCTGCGTCCGCGTCGGCTTTATCGACGGCAACTTCGTCGCCAACCCCACCATCGAGCAGATGTATGGCTCGTCGCTCGACCTCATCTACGTCGGGACCAAGAAGGACATGCTCATGATCGAGGGCAGCGCCGACCAGCTGCCCGAGGAGGATTTCATCCGCGCGCTCGAGTTCGGCCACCAAGCCATCCAGCCGATCATCGCCGCCATCGAGGAGCTCGTGAAGCTCGCCGGCAAGGCCAAGAGCACCTTCCCGCTCGTCGGCGCCACGCCCGAGGCCCGCGCGATCATCGAGCGCGTCGTCCCCACGGAGCGCCTCGTCGCCGCCATCTTCGGTAAGGAAAAGGCTGAGCGCGGTGTCGCCGTGAAGACTCTCAAGGAAGAGGCCAAGAAAGCCCTCACCGCCGAACTCGGCGCCGACAAGTTCACCGACGTCGACCTCAACGTCGTCTTCGAGGACCTCCAATACAAGGCCTACCGCAAGAACGTCCTCGAGAAGGGGGTCCGGGCCGACGGCCGTGGCCAGCGCGACCTCCGCCCGCTCAGCGCCTCGGTCGGCGTGCTCCCCCGCGTGCACGGCTCCGCGACGTTCCAGCGTGGTGACACCCAGAACATCGCCATCACCACCCTCGGGCCCACCAAGGAAGCCCAGGAAATGGACGGCCTCACCGGCGGCGCCACGTCCAAGAGCTTCATCCTCCATTACAACTTCCCGCCGTTTTCCGTCGGTGAGACCGGTCGCTTCGGCGCCCCCGGCCGCCGCGAAGTCGGCCACGGCGCGCTCGCCGAGCGCTCCCTCGTCCCCGTGCTCCCGCCCGAGGACGCGTTCCCCTACTCCATCCGCGTCGTCTCCGAGATCATGTCGTCCAACGGCTCGACCTCGATGGCCTCAATCTGCGGCGGCTGCCTCGCCCTCATGGACGCCGGCGTGCCGATCATCGCTCCCGTCGCCGGCATCTCCTGCGGCCTCATGACCGCCAACAACGACGACGGCTCCATCGCCAAATGGGTCACGATCACCGACATCCTCGGTGAGGAAGACCACTTCGGCGACATGGACTTCAAGCTCGCCGGCACCACCAAGGGTATCACAGGCTTCCAGCTCGACCTCAAGATCAACGGCCTGCCCTTCGAGATCGCCAAAGTCGCGATCATGCAGGCGCGCGACGCCCGCGTCGAAATCCTCAAGGTCATGCTCGGCTCGCTCCCCGCGCCCCGCGCCGACCTCTCCCGCTACGCCCCGCGCATCCAGACCATCCAGATCGATCCCGAGAAGATCGGCCTGCTCATCGGGCCCGGCGGCAAGACCATCCGCCGCATCACCGAGACCACCGGCGCGCAGATCGACATCGCCGAGGACGACTCCGGCAAGGTCTTCATCTATTCCAACAACGGCGACGCCATGGCCCGCGCCATCGCGGAGATCGACGGCCTCTGCGGTGGCGGCGGCGGCCCCGGCGGCGGTGGCGGCGGCGCCCCGATCGAGGTCGGCAAGATCTACAATGGCCGCGTCACGGGCGTGAAGGACTTCGGCGCCTTCGTCGAATGCACGCCCGGCAAGGAAGGCCTCTGCCACATCAGCGAACTCGCCGAAATGCGCGTCCGCCGCACCGAGGACGTCGTGAAGATGGGCGAGATGATCTGGGTCAAGTGCATCGGCATCGACGAGCGTTCCGGCAAGGTCCGCCTCAGCCGCAAGGCCGCGATGCGCGAGATGGAAAGCCAGAAGCAAGGCGGCGGCGAACCCGCCCCCGCCCCGGCCGACGCGCCCGCGTCCTGATCCGCCCTCACGTTCAAGTTATCCCAAAGCCGCGGCCGCCAAGCCGCGGCTTTTTCGTGCCATCGCTTTGCATCGCCGCCGGGCCAAAAGGCCAAGCCCGTTGGCCGCATTTTCTTTGCACGAATGTGACATTCTTGGCGCGATGACCACGTGCGTTTCCTGGTCACCAACGACGACGGCATCGAAAGCGTGTTTCTGCACGAGCTGGTCCACGCGCTGCGCGCCTCCGGACACGAGCTGTTCGTCGTCGCGCCCAAGCGAGAGCAAAGCTGGATTGGCGCCGCCAAGTCCCGCGGCCGCCCCGTCCATGCCACTGCCGCCAATCGCGGCCTCGGCTGCCCCACTTGGATCGTCGACGGCACTCCGAGCGACGCGATCAACATCGCCGTCGGCCACTTGCTCCCGCCCGGCCTTGCGATCGATGCCGTCCTGAGCGGCATCAACGTGGGCTTCAATGCCTCGCTGGGCTTCATCATCGCGAGCGGCACCATTGCCGGCGCCTGGGAAGGCGCGTTGCACGGCCTCCCCGCCATCGCCTTTTCACAAGATCTGACGTCGGCCACCTACGACCGGCTCAAGGCTGCCGGCGACGTGCCCGACCCGGAACTGCACGAGATCGTGAGAATTTCCGCCCGGCACGCCGCTCGGCTCGCGCCCGACCTCGCGGCGGCCACACCGGCCCGCAGCTTCATCGTCCATAACGTGAATTTCCCGCTGCCCTGCCACGCTGCGACCGAGGTCGTGCGCACCGTGCCCGCGCGCGTCGTGGTGCCCGGGCTCTTCGGCCCCGCCGACGACGACGGCACCCACCGCCTCATTTTTCGCGTCGGCGACGATCTCTCGCCGCCGGATCCGCTCACCGATCGCGCAGCGCTCGCCGCCGGCCAGATCAGCCACACGGTGCTCGACTACAAGGCGCTTGGGGCGCTCGCCTAGTTTTTCCCGAAGGGCGGGTCCGCGCGCACGACCATGCCACCGCGGAAGACCACCTCGCGCACATCCGGGGGCGTCGGAGGCGTGATGATCGGGCCGCCGATCCCGCCCATTCCACCCACCCCGCCGATTCCGCCCATTCCCCCAATGCCGCCGCCAATCCCGATGCCGCCGGTGGTCCCGATCGATGTGCCGCCGCGACCCGTGCTGATGCCGATGCCCGTGCCCGTGCCACCGATACCGACCCCCGTGCCGCCGATGCCACCGCCGCCGACCACGCCGCCGGGGTAGTAGACCGAACCATCGTTGCCGCCGCGCTTGTAAACCCAGATTTCGTCACCCGCGGGCGAGGTCGCCACCTCGCTGGGCTTGCCCCACGCCACGGCCACCATGTCGGGATTCATGCCCGGCTCGACCTTGCCATCGAGCACCGCCTGCCGGACCTCCAGCGGCCACGTCTCGTAGAGATCCCGGTGCCGATCGATGCGGTTCATCTGCGACGACGAGCAGCCTGCGAGGCCGCACGCCAGCGCCACACTGATCAAGTGTCCACGCTTCATGATGCGCGGAAGATACACGGTTCAGGCCTCTCGTAAAGTCTTCGCTCTGCCTGCCCGCACCCTCCGGGACTGCCTCGCGCATCAGGCCCGCAGCCACGGCGTCTCGGTGGCGACAGACGTCGCCGGCCGGCCGGTCGAGATCGCCTGGTCGAGCGCGGCGCGCAATTTGTCCGGCCGCACCGGCTTCGATACAAAGCCCGCCATCCCGCGCGACCGGCACTCGGCCGCCACCTCGGAAAACACGTCCGCCGTCACCGCGAGAATTGGCGGCGCAAAGTCGCCCGCATCGGCGCGGATGGCGTCGGCCGCCTCGAAGCCGCTCATGTCCGGCATATGCAGGTCCATCAGGATCGCATCGTAGGCGTTTGCACGGGCAAGGGCGACGGCCTCGGCGCCGTTGCAGGCGAGTTCCACCCGGTGCCCGAGCGCCTTGAGCGTGAGCTGCCCGACTCGACGGTTCACCGCATCGTCATCCACCAGCAGCAAATTCAGTTCGCCCGTCGCCAAAGGATCGGAGGGTTCGTCCGGCGATTCCGTGGGCAAGGCGCCTGCGACGGCCGGCATGCGGACCGTGAAATGAAACCGGCTGCCCTGCCCCGGCGCGCTCTCCACCCCAATCTCGCCGCCCATCAGGCGCGCAAGCTTGCGGCAGATCGTAAGCCCAAGCCCGGTGCCGCCGTAGCGCCGCGTGATGGTTCCATCCGCCTGCGTGAACGGCTCGAAGATCCGCCCAAGGTTCGCCGCGGGTATGCCGATGCCCGTGTCCGCCACGGTGGTGCGCACAAGGTAGCCGTCAGCCGCGCCGCCGGCGATCTCGACCGCCACGGTGACGCGGCCGTCACGCGTGAACTTGATCGCGTTGCCGAGCAGGTTCACGAGGATCTGGCGCAGCCGCAGCGCGTCACCATGCAGGCGCTCCGGCACCTCCGGCGCCACGCGCAGATCAAGGGCGAGGCCCTGGTCCTTGGCGCGACCGGCAAACAGCGCCAGCGTCTCACGGCAGAGGGCGCGCACCGCGAAATCCTCCGGCACCAGGTTCAGCCCGCCCGCCTCAATCTTTGAGAGATCGAGCACATCGTTGATCAAGCTCAGCAGCAACCCGCCGGATGACTGAATCGTCCCGACGTGCTCCGCCTGCTCCGCCGAGAGAGGCGTGCGCGCAAGCAGCTCCGCCATGCCGATCACGCCATTGAGCGGCGTGCGGATCTCGTGGCTCATCGCGGCGAGGAAATGACTCTTGGCTTGGTTCGCGGACTCGGCGGCGCCCTTGGCTTGCTCAAGTTCGCGGGTGCGCTCGCGCACGCGTTCCTCCAGCTCGCCATAGGTGCGGCCGAGGCGGGCCGCCATCGTGCGGAAATCCTCCGCGAGATGCATCACCTCCGCCGCGCCGCGCGCCGGCAGCTCCAATTGCAGCTGCTGAGCAGGCGCATCCGCCAGGCGCCGCGTCGCGACGGCCAGCCGCTCGATCGGCTCCGTCACCGCCCCCACAATCACATCGGCCTGCCGGCGGGCAAACCACGCCGCCGCCAGCATCGTGGCGAGCACAGCCGCCGCCACCGCGAGAAGCGGCTGCAACACGACTGCGAGCGGCTGCTGCACATAGACTTTCCATCCAAATTGCCCGCTGCGAAACTGCACCCGGAGAAACCGTTCCGAAAGCCCCCGCTCCGCCGCGCGATCAATTTCCACCGTCGCGCCCGGTGCCTGCCGGGTGTAGTCTGGCGCAAACTGCAACGGCACCAGCTTCGTCGCCGCGTGCGCGATCACCACCCGGTGGTGCGAGTCGAACACCACGACTTCGGCGCCGGGGAGGGCGACCTTTCGCGGCACCTCACGCGCCAGCGCGGTGAGGTCGAGCGAGCCCTCGACGATGCCCACGCTCACGCCGCGCGCGTCGAGCAACGGCGCACTCACCGCCACGATCAGATCCGTGCCGAAGCCGCGTCCACGGAAGACCCCGGAGACATACGGCTGACCCGTCCGCATCGGCGCGCGGAAATACTCCCGGTCGCTGACCGAGCGCGCGGCCTCGCGCACACGGTGGCCGTCGGCCAGCCGATCCGGCGAGCCAGCCACAATCGTGCCGTGCGCATCCGTCGCCAGCAGGGTGAGGAAGCCCGGGTGCCGGGCCCGCACGGCATCAAGCATCCGTTGCAGCTCCAAATCCCCGCGCCGAACCTCACCGTCCGTCGCGAGGGTCGCCAACGTGTGGATGGCGCGCAAGTGATGGTCGATCGTGCGTTCGAGTTCCCCCCCGATGGCCTGCCCGGCGTCGTGCAGGCGATCGCGCGCCGACTCGCGCAGGATGCGCTCCGCCACGCGGAGGAACACCATGCTCGTCGCGGCGCCCGCAATCACCAGCACGAGCGCATATTGGCGCACGAGGATTCGCCGCAGCGAATCGGGGCGAACCGGCGCCTCAAGTTGCGCGATGCGCAGAAACCAGCCGCTGGCCGCGAGCATGCTTGCGACGCACGCCGCGAGCACGGCGTTGAGCGGGTATTTGAAAAGGACAATCGCATAGGTGGGCCACGGCACCCGATCCCAAAACTGCCAAGCCAGCACCGGCACGCCCAGGCCGAGCCAAAAGACGAGCACCGCGCGCCAAGCCGGCCACGGGGCGCGCCGCCGCGCGAGCCAGCCCACAAAACAAGCCTCCGCGGCCCAAAGCAGCAGCGCCCACGGATTCGACCATCGGATCGCGGGGCTCACGGCGGCGAGGAGACCCGCAAAGGCCCCGGCCCGCGGCCCCAGCGACAGGCTCGCCGCCAGCACCAGGCAGCTGCCTAACGGCAGATCCGTCTCCCCGAGAAGCGACGCCGTGAGCTCGTTGGTGACGTAGCCAGCCAGCCCGAGCCCACCGGCGCAAACCAGTGCGCGCGGGAAAACGCGGCGCCCCACGGGGGCCGCTGGCGGAAATGAAATCATGAAACCGGGTCATTCGGCACGCCACCCACCCGGCAAAGGAAAAAACACCCCGGCTTTGCCGTCCGCTCTTCGCGGCGCCGCCGATGGCCGCGTCCCGAGTTTCACCGTCCCTGCGCCGCCGCCCTGAACTCACTCGGCGTCTGCCCGGTTTCGCGTTTGAAGAGCACGCTGAGATACTCGACATGCTCGAAGCCCGTCCGATCCGCGATCTGGTAAAGCGCCAGGTCCGTCTCCGTCAGCAGCTGCCGCACGCGTTCCAGTCGCACGTGCAGAATCTCCTCCCGCGGCGTGCGTCCGAACAATTGCTTGAAGCGTGCCTCCAGCACGCGCCGCGACAACGGCACCGTCCCCAACACGTCACCCACGTTGATGCCCTCGCAGGCGTGCTCGCGGATGAATTGCACGGTGCGCGCAATCTCACGGTCGTCCACCGCCAGCACATCCGTCGATTGCCGCGCCGCCACCCCGATCGGCGGGATCAGATGCGCGACGGGCCGCACCGTTTTCCCCGCCATCATCCGGTCCAGCAAGGCCGCCGCCTCGTAGCCGGTGCGATGCGTGTTCGGGATCACGCTCGACAGCGGCGGCGCCGCGAGGTCGCACAGCAACGCGTCGTTGTCCACGCCCAGCACAGCCACCTCCCCCGGCACCGCCAACCCGGCGCTGCGACACGCATCCAGCACCTGCTGCCCGCGGATGTCGTAGCACGCGAAGATTCCGATTGGCTTGGGCAACGCGGTCACCCACCGCCGCAGCGCCGCCGCCTCGGCCGCCACGTCGCCCGCCGCCGCCGGCGCCTCGAACACATGGAGCGCCCCCGCCGCCGCGATCCGCGTGCGAAATTGCCCCTGCCGCCAGGCCGACCAGTTGAATCGGTCGTCGCCGCAAAACCCGAAGCGTTTGAAGCCTCGCTCCAGCAAGTGCTCGGCCGCCAGCCGCGCGATCTCCGCGTCGTCCGTCTCCACCCACGGCAACTCCGGCACCAATCGCGCGGCGCTCACATCCACCGTCGGCAGCCCCGCTTTCCGCACCGCCCGCGCAATCCGCGGCGTCTCGATCCGCGCGATGATCCCATCGCCATGCCAATTCTCCAGCCACGCCGGCGGGTCATCACCCCTCCCTTGCTCCATCAGGTGGAACGACCACGGCCTGTGCTCCCGGATGTAGTGCACGATGCCCTGCAGCAGCCCCCGGGCATACGCGTTGGACGTCTCGATGAGCAGCGCGACTTGACGTCGCCGTGCTACCGTCGGCTTGCGCTGCAGGGCGGGCATGCCACGACTTTCCGGCGGCAGGACAAAATATCAACCGCTTTGCGCCCGTTTCCTCCGCTGCATCGTGGAGCGCGGGAAAAAAACTCAGTATTTTCTCCGGAAGTCTCATGGCGCGCGCGCCCCGGAGCTGGCATAGTGAGGGTGAGTCGCTGGCTCAGGCCGACGACTGCGCTTCACCCCCGCCCCGATATTTTCCCCTAGGCCTCGCATGAAGATCCCCTGCCAGTCCCGTTCCCGACCACCCGGCGCCCGCTTCCTCGGCGCATTCGCCGCGGCCGGCCTCGCGCTGCCCGCATCCGCCCAAACCGCTCCGCCGCCAACGGCTCCGGCGGTCGGCAACAAGGGCGACGTGACCGTGATGTCCGAATTCAAGATCTACGACAAGAAGCCCGTGCCGTTCACCGATGCAAACATGGACATCCCGCGCGGGATAAACGACGTCCAAGCCTACTACGTCATCGGGCGCGAGGAACTCGAAAACACCGGCAAGAACGAGCTCGACGAAATCCTCCGCGACAGCCTCACGCAGAACACGGTCGTCGAGACCAACGCCCAGATCGACCCGAGCGCGCTCTCGAACCAGCTCGGCTCCACCAGCTCGATCAATCTGCGCGGCCTCGGCGCCTCGCAAACGCTGATTCTGATCAACGGCATGCGCACGTCCAACTTCGCCAATCGCGGCGCGACGTTTCAACCGGACGTCAATGGCATCCCGCTCGCCGCGGTCGACCGCGTCGAGGTGCTCCCCGGCAGCGCCTCCGCAATCTACGGCGGCACCGCCGTCGGCGGTGTGGTGAACGTCATCCTCAAGCGCAACTACACCGGCGGCCAGGTCAGCGCCTCCTACCAGAACACCTTAGATACCGACGCGCCGATCCGCACGCTCAGCGCCATCTACGGCTTCTCCCTCGGCCGTCGCACCCACGTCACCGTCAGCGGCAGCATCAGCGACGGAAAGCCGCTCCGGATGAAAGATCGCCCGTTTCTCGAGCGGAATTTCAAGCGCGCCGTGGCCAACAGCCCCGGCACGTTCTACTCGACCACCACGACCTTCAACAGCGGGGCCACGCCCAACATCGTGCTGAACAACGCCGCCGTGAACGGCTTTGCCAACGCCCAGACTGCGACGCTCACGCTCAAGTCCACCGGCCAGCCGCTCGGCTCGCGCATCACCCACGTCCCCTACGGCACTTCGTCGTCCACGCCCGCCGCCACGCTTGCCGCCGGCCTCCTCACCAACGCCGGCCGCTACAACCTCGATTTCGCGCCGAGCGTCTGGCGCGGCTACGAGAGCACGCTCGCCCACGTGTCCCGCAAGGAGGCGCTCATGGCCCGCGTGGACCACCAGCTCAATGCGAAGCTCAGTTTCTTCGCCGACTTTTCCTTCAACCGGAGCGAGACCCTCGACGCCAACTGGGTGCCGCTCGGCAACGGCAACTACCAGTTCGCCGTCCCCGGCAACGCCCCGACCAATCCATTCCGGGAAAACGTTTTCGTCAGCCTCCCCATCTCCCTCGATCAGGCGACGCACAACGATGTTGCCAATCAGGTGTCCGGCGGGGTCGTCGGTGCGCTGCTCAAGCTCCCCGGCGACTGGCGCCTCGCCGCCGACGCCAACTACTCGGTCACGGCCCAGAAGGTCAGCTACGGCCTGATGAACATGGCCAACAACACGACGTTCGGCGGCAACGCGCCGCTGCTCTGGACAGGCGCGATCAATCCGTTCGTCGACACCATCGCGAATCCCACCGCCGTGACCCGCTACTACGGCGAGTGGACCGGCTACAACCAGGACACCATGTTGAACTACAACGTCCGCGCGTCCGGTCCGCTCTTTTCCCTGCGCGCCGGGCGTCCCGTGCTCACCGTCGGCACCGAGGTCTACACCGAACGGCTGCCCCAAGCCTACGTCGGCGGCACGTTTCCGCCCATCCCGCCCGCCACCGCCAACGCCACCAATCAGCACTCCTACTTCATCGGCCAGCGCATCTCCACCTACGCCGGCCACGCCGAGCTCAGCGTCCCGGTGGTCTCGGGCGCGAACGAGAAGCCCTTTGTCCGCGGCCTCGAGTTCCAAGTCGCCGCGCGCACGGAATATTTCCACGTCTACACCAATCCCGACGGCCGCGTGAACGTGTTCCCCGATTCCCCGCCGTTCCCCCGCATCACGCGCAGCGCATCCGAGAGCCGGCAGGACATCGCCAAGCTTCACGCGACGAAGCCCACCTTTGGCGCGAAATACGAGCCATTCCGCGGTGTCACCGTCCGCGCCTCCTACGCGACCGCGTTTCTCCCGCCCACGTTCGCGCAGCTCACCCAGCGCATCAACACCGGCGGCCTCGCCGCGGCCACCCCCACCGCCGTGTTCTTCGACCCCGTCACCAATTCGAGCTACACCTCCCTGAGCGTCGCCGGCAACAACCCCGGCCTTGGCCCCGAGACGTCCAAGAACTGGTCCTACGGCATCATCCTCGAGCCGCAGGGCGCCCTCAAGGACCTGCGCCTAAACCTGGAGTATTGGCGCATCGACAAGCAGGGCCTCATCCGGAATGTGAACAACGTCCAGCAGCTCGCCAACATGGGTGACCGCGCCCCCGCTGGCAGCGTCCAGCGCAACGCGACCACCAAGGTCATCGAACTCTTCACGTTCGCGAACTACAACGTCGGCGACGGCATGACCGACGGCTGGGACGCTTCCCTCGACTACCGCAAGGCCACCCGGATCGGTCTGTTCGCCTTTCGCGGGCGCACCACGATCACGGACCATTTGAAGCTCCCGCCCGCCATCGGCTTTCCCGCGATCGAGTATCGCGACTTCCCCAACTCCGGCGGCGTGAACCGCTCGAGGGTGACCGCCACGGTCAGCTGGTCCAGCGGGCGGAACTGGCGCGCGTCCTGGACGACGATCTACACGGGCGGCTACAAGCAAGCGGGCGCCCCCGGCGATCCGATCTATCTCGGCGTGGCCAACCCCACCTTGGTCACCACGAGCACCGGTCCCCAAGGCGGCAACTCCGTCGCGTCGCAGACCTATCACAATCTCAACGTGACCTACAATTTCGGCGCCCGGCACGAGCGTTCCTATTTCCGCGGGCTCTCCGTGCAGCTCACGCTCAACAACGTCTTCGACACCGAGCCGCCCTTCGACGCCGGCAACAACCGCGCGCCGTTTTTCTACAGCCGCTACGGCAACGTCCGCCTGCGCGACTACGTCCTCCGGGTGAAAAAAGACTTCTGACCCGCGCGTCACCCGCCCTTCGTTTCGCCCACTTCATCCATGTCACGCTTTCTCCCCGCGGTCCTGTTCGCCGCCCTCGCGCCGCTTGCACTCCCGGCGACCTCGCACGCGGCCGCATCGCGCCCGCCGAACGTGATCCTGTTCCTCGTCGACGACCTCGGCTGGAGCGACCTCGGCATCCACGGCAGCACCTTCCACGAGACGCCGCAGCTCGACCGTTTCGCCCGCGCCAACGTGCGGTTCACCGATGCCTACTCTCCCTGCCACGTGTGCTCGCCCACGCGCGCGAGCATCATGACCGGCAAGTATCCCGCCCGGCTTCAGCTCACCGACTGGCTGCCCGGCCGCCGCGACTTTCCGTTTCAGAAGCTCAGGAACGCCACGCCCCGCCCTCACCTGCCGTTCGAGGAGACCACGCTCGCCGAAGCCCTCAAGGCGCGCGGCTACGCCACCGGCCACTTTGGCAAATGGCACCTCGGTGAGGAACCCTCCGGGCCGCTCCAGCACGGCTTCGACGTCCAGGTTCCGCGGTGGAACAAGTGCTGTCCGAACAAGGGGTATCACGCTCCATTCGGCTTGGAGGGGCTCAGTGATTCACCGGGCGACTATCTGACCGATCGCCTCACGGACGAAGCGCTGAAGTATGTCGAACAAAACCAGCACCGCCCCTTCTTCCTCTACCTCTCCCATTTCGCTCCCCACGATCCGATCCAGGGACGACCGGATCTCGTGCGCAAGTATCAGGCAAAGCTGGCGCGCAGCGCGCCCGCCAAAGGGGCGCCTTTTGTGCTCGAGGGAAATCCGGATGCGAAAGCCACGCCGTCGCGGGCGGAGCTCGACGCCCGGATCAAGGAGGATGGCTACAAGGGCTTTCGCGTGCTGCCCGACCAGACGGTCAAAATCAAACAGCACCAGGACAACGTCCAGTTCGCCGCCATGATCGAGTCCATCGACGAGAGCTTCGGGCGGGTGATCGCAAAACTCGAGGCGCTCGGCCTCAGCGAAAACACAATCGTGATTTTCACCTCCGACAACGGCGGCATGGCCGCCGCGAACTTCGGTCGTCCCGATCGCGTGGTGGCGCCGGCCGCGCTGGATGCCGCCTTCGCCACCTCCAATCTCCCGCTCCGCGGCGCCAAGGGATGGCTCTACGAGGGCGGCATCCGCGTGCCGCTCTTCATCCGCTGGCCCGGCCGCAGCGCGTCCGGCACCGTCAGCAGCGTCCCCGTGATCGGCACCGACCTCTACCCCACGATCCTCGAGATGGTCGGGGCCCCCGCGCTTCCCGCGCAGCATGTCGACGGCGTGAGCCTCGCCGGCCTCATCCGCGGCGGCCCCGCGCCCGAGCGGTCCGCGCTCTTCTGGCATTTTCCGCATTACAGCAACCACGGCATGCAGAGCCCCGGCGGCGCCGTCCGCCAGGGCGACTACAAGCTCCTCGAGTATTTCGAGAACAACACCGTCCAGCTCTTCAACCTCCGCGACGACCTCGGTGAGCAGCGCGACCTCGCCCGAGAGCAACCCGAGCGCGTCCGCCAGCTCACCGCCTTGCTCCACCACTGGCGCCAGCAAGTCTCGGCCGTCATGATGGAGCCCAATCCCGACCATAAACCCACACCCTGACCCCATTTCCCGTTCCGTGCCCCACCTCGTTTTCCGCCCTGTCCTCATGTCCGCGCCTTTCGTCCGTCTCGCCGGCCTGCTCGTCGCCGTCGCATTGCCTGGCGGCAACGCCGCGCACCTCACCCTGCGTCAAGACCCCGCCACGCACACGATCTCCGTGTATCGGGACAACGTCGCTGATCCCATCCTCACCCAGAACGCGAAGCCCGATTTCCGCCCCTACCTGCATCCGATCGTTTCACCCGACGGCAAGAGTGTCCTCACCGAGTTCAGCCCCGGCCACCACAAGCACCAGACCGGTGTCTACTGGGGCCTCACGCGCGTCAACGGCCGCGACTATTTCCACAATCCCTCCGACGGCTACTGGCGCCGCATCTCCAGCGACATCCTCACCGAGCACGGCGGCGCGGTGAAGTGGTCCACCGTTTACCACCTGCTCGACGAAGCCGGCCTGCCGATCATGGCCGAGACGCAGACGTGGACGATGCGCGACAGCGGTGAACGCTACCTTCTCGACCTCGAGTGGAAGGGCGAGGGCCTCGTCGATCTCACCGTCGCCAAATACGACTACGGCGGGCTCTTCGTCCGTATGCCCTGGCGCGCCGGCATGGAGGGCGGCGCGGTCAACAGCAACCGTCAGCGCAACAACCGCGCCACCGGCCAGCGCGCGCTCTGGGTCGATGTTGGCCTCAAGCTGGAGGGCCGCACCGATCAGGCGCACATCGCCATCCTCGATCATCCGCGCAACTCAGGCTACCCGCTCCCTTGGCGCGTCGACGGCCAGCTGGGCGTCGGCCCGAGCCGTGCCATCTCCGGCGACTGGACGATTGCCAAGGGCAAGACCGAGACCGTCCGCCATCAACTCGTCGTCTACACCGGCGAGCTGAACGACATCACGCTCACCGACACGTGGAAGTCCTACTCCGGCCAGAACAACGACACCGTCCTCTGGAACCTCGCCAAGGCCGAGGGCCTGAAGGCCACCTTTCTCACCGGCGAACAGGCTGCCGCCAAGATGACGGTCGCTGACGGCCTCGAGGTAAAACTCGCGGCTTCCGAGCCCATGATCACGCAGCCGATGGCGTTTTGCTGGGACGACCGCGGCCGCCTCTGGGTCGCCGAGAACCGCGACTACGAGAACCGCCGCACCGGTTTCGCGAACCACGGCGACAGCCGCATCCTCATCCTCGAGGACACCGACGGCGACGGCCGCTTCGATTCGCGCAAGGTCTTCCTCGAAGGCATCCCGTTTCCCGCCGCCATCGCCGTCGGTTTCGAAGGCCTCTGGCTCGGCGCGCCGCCCAATCTCCTCTTCGTTCCCGATCGCAATCACGACGACCGCGCCGATGCCGGCATCGAGATTCGCCTCACCGGCTGGGGCATCCAGGACCGCCACGAGACACTCAACTCCCTCCACTGGGGCCCCGACGGCTGGCTCTATGGCCTTCAAGGTTTCGCCACCCGCTCCACGGTCGGCAAACCGGCCGACCGCGGCCGCCTGTTCAAGAAGGGCGAAGCCTTCCCCGAAACCATCGCCGTCAAGGACGGCCAATACATCGACGGCGGTGTCTGGCGCTACCACCCCACCAAGGACCGCTTCGAAATCGTCGCTCACGGCTTCAGCAATCCTTGGGGCGTCGATTTCGACGACCACGGCCAGATGTTCATCACCGCGTGCGTCATCCCTCACCTGTGGCACGTGATTCCCGGCGGCATCTATCACCGCCAAGGCGGCAAACACATCAACCCCTGCATCTACGACGACATCAAGACCATCGCCGACCACCGCCACCGGTCCGCTCACGGCGGCGCGCGCATCTACCTCGCCGACGAGTTCCCGCGCCACTACCGCGACCGGATCTTCATGGCCAACATCCACGAGCACGCCGTCCTCTCCGATCTGCTCGTGCCCAAGGGCTCCGGCTTTGTCGGCAAACACGGCGACGACACACTGCTCGCCAACGACGCCGCGTGGGTCGGCTTCAGCGTCGAGATCGGTCCCGACGGCGCGGTCTACGTGCTCGACTGGCACGACGGCGACATCTGCGGCAATTCCCTCACCGCAAAGGAAACCGGTCGCATCTACCGCCTCGCGCCCAAGGGTCTCGCCGGCAAATCCGGCCTCAATCTCGCCGCGCAGTCCGACCTCGATCTCGTCGGCCTCCTTCATCATCGCAACGATTGGTTCAGCCGCCGCGCCCGCGTCCTCCTCCAGCAGCGCGCCGCCGCCGGCCGGCTCGACCCCGCCGTGCCCGCCCGTCTCCGCGCGTTGCTCGCCGAGTCCGACACCGCCGCGAAAAAACTCCGCGCCCTCTGGGCCCTGCACATCACCGGCCACCTGCCGGCCTCCGATCTCCTCCCGCTGCTCGATCACCCCGAGCCCTACCTCCGCGGCTGGGCGATCCAACTGCTCGGCGAGGATCACGCCATCGGCCCCGCCGCCCTGAAGAAATTTGCCGCCCTCGCCGCCACCGATCCTTCGCCGATCGTCCGCCTTTACCTCGCGTCCGCCTTGCAGCGCATGCCGCTCGCCGATCGCTGGCCGATCGCAGAGCGCCTCGTCGCCCGCGCCGAGGACGTCGCCGATCACAACATCCCGAAAGTCATCTGGTCCGGCATCGAGCCGCTCGTCCCTTCCGATCCGGCGCGCGCCCTAGCCCTCGCCGCCCGCAGCGCGATGCCGCAGCTCACCCAGTGGCTCACCCGCCGCGCCGTCGCCGCCGGCCATCTCGCACCCATCACCGCCACCCTCGGCTCGACGTCCGCGTTGCCCGTCCGCCTCGCAATCCTCGAGGGCCTGCGCGCCGGTCTCGCCGGCCTCGGTCGCGGCGACGTCCGCCCTCCGGCCAACTGGCCCGCCGTCACCGCCCCGCTCGCGGCGCACGCCGATGCGAAGCTCCGTGAGCTCCTCACGCAGGTGAATCAGCTCTTCGGCGACGCCAGCGCCTCCAGCGCCCAGCTCGCCGTCCTCAAGGATCGCGCCGCCCCGGTGGATCGCCGCCGCGAGATTCTGCGCGCCTTCGCCCGCGACGGTTATGCCGCGTCCCTCCCGGCCACCCTCGCGCTCCTCGACGAAGCCCCGCTCCGCCGCGACGCAATCCGCGCTCTCGCCGCGTTTGACGACACCGGCGTCGCGCCCGCCCTCCTGCAGCGCTACCCCTCCCTCGAGCCCGCCGACAAGGCCGAGGTCATTCTCACGCTCGCCGGCCGCCGCTCCACCGCGCAGCCGCTCCTCGCCGCCCTCCGCGGCAACACGATCCCGAAACGCGACGTCTCCGCCTTCGCGGCGCGCCAACTCGCGCGCGTGCTCGGACCGGCGTTCGCCGACTTCTGGGGCCCGGTCGCCCAACCCGACGAGAGCAAGCAGGAGGACATCGCCCGCTTCAAACGCCTCCTCACCGAGGCCGAGTTTGCCCGCGCCGACGTGCGCCGTGGCCGCGCCCTCTTCGAGCGCACCTGCTCCGCGTGCCACATGCTCTACGGCACCGGCGGCAACCTCGGCCCCGATCTCACCGGGTCGAACCGCGCCAACCTCGACTACATCCTCACTGAGATCGTCAATCCCAGCGAGGTCATGCTCGAGAGCTACCAGCTCGTCACCGTCACCACGCGGGACGGCCGCACACTCTCCGGCAACGTCGCGGCCGAGGACGACCGCCAGCTCAGGCTCCGCCTCGTCGGCCAGGACACCACGATCGCAAAGTCCGAAATCGTCTCGCGTGAAAAGTCCCCCGTTTCGCTGATGCCCGAAGGCCTGCTCAAAACCCTAGCCAACGACGAGGTCCGCGACCTCCTCGCCTACCTCCGCACCACCAGCCAGGTGCCGCTCCCCCAACAATAATCGCAACGCCGCATGACCGCTGGCCGTCCTGATTTCTGACTCACCGGCACGCGCGCCCCTTTCTCTGCCACCAAAGTTTCGTTCTCCATCACCTATGCCCCTTCACCGATTCGCCGTCCTCCTTCTGCTCGCGCTCCCCTGCGCGGCGCAGCCCATTCGCGTGCTCTATCTGGGCACGCCCGACCGCGGGCCGCGCATGGCCGCCCATGCCCTCATGCGCGACCTTGGCCGCGACGCCATCTGGCTCGACTACGTCGCGGATCCCGTAGCGGCCACCCCAGGCTTCGTCGCAAAATTCGACGTCGTCGTGCTCGACGCACCGGCGGACGCCGCGGCCAAGTTCACCGCGCTCACCACCGTGCCCTCGGCGCGCCGCCTCGACGCCTCCGCCCTCGGCGACCCGGCGGCCGCGGGATTCGCGGCGGCGGCCAAACAGAAGCTCCTCGCTGCCGCCGGTCCGGCGCGCACGGCCGCGTGGGAGAAGTTTCTCGCCCAGCGCGACCCCGAGCAGCGCGAGCCGCGCCCCACGATCGCGAACTACGAGAAGCGCGCGCAGCCCGTCACGTTTCAGCACCCGTTCTCCGTCAAGGGCAGCATGGAGCGCACCCAAGTCGCCCCGGATCTGAAGCTGCAGCTCTTCGCGGCCGAGCCCGACATCGCCAAGCCGATGTTCCTCGCGTGGGACGAACGCGGCCGCCTCTGGGTCGCCGAATCGCGCGACTACCCGCACGACGTGAAGCCCGACGGCATGGGCAACGATTCGATCAAAATCTGCGAGGACACCGACGGCGACGGCCGCGCGGACAAGTTCACCGTCTTTGCCGAAAAGCTGAACATCCCGACCGGCTTCACCTTTGCCAACGGCGGCATCGTCGTCGCGCAGTCGCCGCGTTTCCTCTTCCTCCGCGATACGAATGGCGACGACAAGGCTGATGAGCGCCGCGAGATCATGACGGGCTGGGGCATCAACGACACGCACGCGCAGGCCAACAACCTCCACTACGGCCACGACAACTGGCTCTATGGCGCCGTCGGCTACTCCGGCTTCCGTGGCACGATCGGCGGCGAGGAGATGCGCTTTGCGCAGGGCACCTATCGCTTCAAGGCCGACGGCTCCGCGCTCCAGTTCCTCCACCAGTTCACGAACAACACCTGGGGCCACAGCGCCAACCAATGGGGGGACCAGTTCGGCGGCACGGCCAACAACGCACCCATCTTCTTCGGCGGCATCCCCGCGACCATCGTGCCGCGCGGCACGCGCGCGATGACCGCCAAGCGCATCAACACCGAGGACAAGACGCACACCATCACGCCGAACTTCCGCCAGGTCGACGTCATGGGCGGCTACACCGCCGCCGCCGGCAGCGCGTTCATCCAATCGCCGAACCTCCCGGCGCGCCTTCAGGGCAAGGCGATGATCTGCGAGCCCACGATGAAAAACATCGCGCTCTTCGACGTGCAGCGCGACGGCGCGGGCTACGCCGCGCACGACGGCTTCAACCTCGTCGCCAGCAGCGACGAGTGGATGTCGCCCATCTTCGCCGAGGTCGGCCCCGACGGCGCGGTGTGGTTCGCCGATTGGCAGAACTACATCATCCAGCACAACCCCACGCCAAGCGTCTCCCGCGGCGGCTACGACTCGAAGACCGGCGTCGGCGGCGCGCACGAGAATCCCCTCCGCGACCACGCCCGCGGCCGCGTCTACCGCGTCGTCTGGGATCAGGCGAAGCCCGCGCCCATCAAGTCGCTCAAGGGCGCGACGACCGCCCAGCTCGTCGCCGCGCTCGGCGACGGCACGCAATTCTGGCGCCTCACCGCGCAGCGCCTGCTCGTCGAGGGCAAGCGCACCGACGCCGCGCCCGCACTGAAAAAACTCGTCACCGCCCCCGCCCCGCTCACCGCGCTGCACGCGCTCTGGTCGCTGCACGGGCTCGGCCAGCTCGACGAGGCCACGCACCGAGCCGCGCTCACGCACGCCGACGCCGCCGTGCGCCGCAACGCCACCCGCGCCCTCGGCCGCGATGCCGCGGGTGTCGCGCTCTTCTTTGCCTCGGCCGTGATGAGCGACGCCGACCCGCTCACGCGCCTCGCCGCGTTCACCAAGCTGGGCGAATTTCCCACCACCCCGCAGATCAAGAGCGTGGTCTCGCGCCTTGTGCGCAACCCCGCCAACCAGCAGGACGAGTGGCTCCGCGAGGCCAGCCGCATCCTCGGGCGCGTCCACGGCGCCGGGCTCTACCGCGAGGGTCCGAACCTCCTCCCGAATCCGGGATTTGAGGACATCGGCGCCAACAACCTCCCGGTCGGCTGGAAACGGCGCGACTACGGCGACCGCGAGGCCAACACCACCGCCGCGTGGTCGATGGCCGGCACCGAGCGCGAGTTTCACGGCGGAAAATTCGCCCTCCGCGTCAGCACCACCGGCATGGCCGACACAAGCTTCCACGCCGACGTGCCGGTGAAGCCCAACACCCAATACCGCCTCGCCGGCTGGATCCGCACGCGCGGCATCTTTGGCCGCGCGAGTTTCAATGTGCACAACATCCGCGCCGAGACCGACATCGTCCGCCGTGACGCCGACTGGACGCAGGTCGAGGTCGAGTTCAACAGCGGCACAAACACCACCGCGAGCGTCAACGTCCTGCACGTCGCGCGCGGCGAGTCTTTCTTCGACGATGTGCGCCTCGTGGAGCTCGTGCTCGCGGACGAAGGCACGCAGCTTCAACCCGGGAACGCGCAGCGTGGCGAACAGCTCTTCACCAAGCATCCCGCCGCCTGTGTCCTCTGCCACGCCGTCAAAGGCGCGGGCAGCACCGTCGGACCCGCGCTGGACGGCATAGCGACACGATCCACCGCCGCCTATATTCGCGAGAGCCTGCTCGAGCCGAGCAAAGTCATCGCCAAAGGCTTCGAACACTTCGGCAAAGTCTCCCCGATGCCCCCGATGGCCGACATCTTCAGCCCGCAGGAAATCTCCGACATCGAGGCCTACCTCCAAACCCTAAGATAACCCGATTGCTCCTCACCCATCACCCGTAACCTATCACCCTCCTTCCATGTCTGAAAAGAAAATCAACATTGCCATCATCGGCCTTGGTTTCGGCGCCGAGTTCATCCCGATCTTCCAGAACCATCCCAACGCCAACCTCGTCGCCGTCTGCCAGCGCGATCCGAAGAAGCTGAAGGCCATCCAGGACGCCTTCGGCATTCCCAAGGGCTATACCGATTACGATGAGCTGCTTCGCGATCCCGAGATCGACGCCGTCCACATCAACACCCCGATCCCCGATCACGCGCGCCAGTCCATCGCCGCGCTCAAGGCCGGCAAGCACGTCGCCTGCACCGTCCCGATGGCCACCTCCATCGCCGACTGCAAACGCATCGTCGATCTCACGAAGCAGACCGGCCTCAAATACATGATGATGGAGACGGTCGTCTACGCGCGCGAATATCTCTACATCAAGGAACTCTACGACCGCGGCGAGCTGGGCAAAATCCAGTTTCTCCAGGCGAGCCACCAGCAGGACATGGACGGCTGGCCCAACTACTGGCCCGGCCTCCCGCCGATGTGGTATGCCACGCATTGCGTCGGCCCCATGCTCGCGCTCACCGACGCCACCGCGGAATACGTCTCCTGCTTCGGCTCCGGCACGATTCGCAAGGAGCTCATCAAGCACTACGGCTCGCCCTTCGCCGTCGAGACCGCGCACATCAAGTTCAAGGACTCCGATCTCACCGCGCGCATCATCCGCTCGCTCTTCGATGTCGCCCGCCAATACCGCGAGAGCATCGACGTCTACGGCTCGAAAAAATCCTTCGAGTGGACGCTCATTGAGCACGAGCCGCACGTGCTGCACACCGCCAAGCTCGCCGAGCCCAAGATCCCGAAAAAAATCCAGGTGCCCGACTACGCCAAGCGTCTGCCGAAGGGCATCCAGAAGTTCACGACCAAGGGTGTCTACGATCTCGGCAAGAAGACGCACCTCAGCTTCACGCAAGGCGCCGGCCACGGCGGCTCGCATCCGCACCTCGCGCACGAGTTCCTCCGCGCGCTGGTCGAGGACCGCGACCCGATGCCCAACGCCGTGAAGTCCGCCAACTGGACGTGCGTCGGCCTCTGCGCCCACGAGTCCGCCCTCGCGGGCGGCAAGATCGTGAAGCTTCCGGCGTTCACGCAGGGTTGAGTCGCCGTAGTCGCGGACTAGGCGTCTCGCCTCGATCTCCTGAATTGGGCCGTCCACGGACGGCCTTTTTTCCACTCGCCACACAGCGTTGGTGCCGCACCTCCAGCAACCAAACTTTCACTTCCGTCGCAACGGCGGGGCCCAGGCTAGTTCAAACGTCAACATCCCATGTGGCTGCTTGGCGTCGTGCGGCGGTCGTCGCCCGACGGAAATTTTGATCACGTCGCCAACCTCGTGCCTCGTCCTCACGAGAGGATCGAACACGACCACGTCCTGCCCCTGCCACTCCACCTCATAGGCGCGAAAAGCAAAGCTGGCATCCAGAAACGCGTAGACCTTCTGCACCCTCGCTTCAAATAGCCGCGGCTGCTCCAGCGGGCCGACTTCGGCATTCCTAGCGGCAACTTGTTCACGTGTGAGCGGCGGTTTCTTCTCCGGCCGCGCAAGAAAAAGAATGCCCGCGCGGGTGTCGCCGGGCCGTGCGGCTCCCGCCGACACCAGCACGTTGATCGTGCCGTCGCTGCGCGCCTCGGTGATTAGCGAACTCGCATCCCGCGCGACCACTTCCGTTCCTTGCCAATCGATGACAAATGCGCGGAAGAGGTAGCCGCCGTCGTTCGCAGTGTAGGATTTCAGCACCTTGAAATCGCGGTAGTCGCGTGTCACACCCGCACGCGCCGGCGCCGCAGGCGCGGCCTGCAAAGTCGCGGCAAACGCCATGACGAGCAAAATCACACGGATGTAGTTGTTCGTGGTCCTGGTCATTGGGAGGGGCGCTCGCACGTCCCGGAGTGGAGATTACTCCGCCTTGGCTTTCTTCGCCTTCTTTGTCTGTGCGCCACTCCTCAACAACTCCGCCGCCCGCGCCCGCACACCCGCGTCGCGCTCGCTGGCGGCGATCTTTTCGAGCGTGCTCCGCGCCGCCGCCGCGTTGGCGCCGCCGAGCAAGGCCGGCGCGATCTGCACCACCGCGAGCGCGGCCTCGGTCTTCACGGCGTCGAGCTGAAGATACGGCTCCAGCAGGCGCAGCGCCTCGATGCGCCGCACGTGGCCGAGCGCCGAGACGACCATCATGCGCTCCGCGTCGCTGGCGACGAGGGCGTTGGCCTGCGTGAGGAGATGGAGCGCGTCGACGGACGTCTTGTCGCGGCCGGCGGCGACGTTGGCCGCCAGCCTCACCGCACCGGCGAAAGCCACGCCACGCAACGGCTCCGCGTTTCCGCGGGCGAGCGCGATCAAATCGGAGGCCGGCGCGGCGTCCGGCCAATCGGCGAGGCAGCGCACGGCCGCCTCGCGTTCGGCGTTTTCCGCCGAAATTGCCGCGACTCTCACCGCTTCGAGCGCGGGCGCGCTGCCTCCCAGAGCGCGGACTACGGCGCCGAGCGGCCGCATCAGGGCGGCGCGTTCCGCCGGCCCGGACGACTGCCGCAGAGCCGCGAGCAGCGGCTCCACGCGCTGCTCGGGCTCGAGGATTTTCATGGCGGCGCCGTGAATCGCACGGTCAGCGAGCGTGCGCGCGGCATCGTCTCGCAGCGAAACCGCTAGCCGGATGAGTTCAGGCAGGTCGCCCGGCGCGGCAGCGCCGGCCAGCGCCCGCAGCGCGGCGCGGCTGATCTCGACCCGCGGATCGCGGGCGAGCCGAAGCAAGGCAGGAGCGGCCCCGACGGCGCCGCGGTCGCCGAGCACGCCGATGAGCTTGAGCTGGGTGTCGGTGCCCGCGGAGGCGAGCGCACGGAGCAACGCGGCATCGGTGCCGGGCGCGGGCAGTTGCACAAGGCTGCGTCGGGCCGACGCAGCCGCTTCGCCTTCCTCGCCGAGCGCGCGCAGCAGCGGCGGCAAGCTCGACGGCCCACCGATTCGCCCGAGCGCATCGAGCGCCGCAAGCCGCACCGCAGGATCCGCTGACGCCGCCTGATCCTCGACGGCGCCAAGCACACCCTCACCCCCGCGCTCGACGAGCGCGGCGAGCACCAGCGGCTGCAGCCCCGGGCTGAAGCGCGGCAGTTCCGTCACGAGCGCTGCGGTGACGCCTGCACCGGGGAGCTCACGCATCGTGCGCAACGCCAGATCGCGGGAAGCGATCTCAGCCGACCGGAGGTTTTCCAGCAGCAACGGCACACCCGCTGCACCACGGGCGAGGATGGCGCCGCGGACTGCGGACAGGCGCGACTGGCCGGGAATCCCGCTCGCACGCACGGCGTCGAAGAGCTTGGCCGCATCAGCGGGTTGCCCGCGCGCCAGCAGCCGGTCCGCGGCGACAATCGCCGCCTCGGCCGCAGCCTCCCTCCGGGAACCAGCAAGCGCGCCCTCCACCTTTGCGATCGCCGCGGGCGCGCCGATGCGAGCGAGGCCGACGAGCGCCGCGGCCGCCGAATTCGCATCAGCACCGTCGGCCAACTTCACCAACGCCGGCACCGCCGCGGCGTCGCCGCGCACACCGAGCGAATTGATTGCGCCGACGAGTTGCGCGCCTTGCAGCCGGCCCAGAGCGGCGCGCAAAGCCGCGTCGGCCTCGGGCAACGCCATCGCCTCGAGCGCCTCGCGCGCGTAGTGGCCCAGCTGGGTGTCGGCGAGCAGCACCGCCAGCGCGGGCACTGCCTCGGGCGTGCCGACGATGGCGAGCTGCTGGCAGGCGCGCGCGCGTTCGGCGAGGGGCGAGGCGGGTTGAAGCCGGGCGAGGAGTTCCCGGGTCTTGCCCGGATCGCCGGCGGAAAATGCCGCGATCGCCGGGAGGACGAGGCCCGCGACGAATTTCAATTTCATCTTCATGCGATCCATGGTTCGCGCACGGCGCGGGTGCGCATGCGGTTGGCCGATTCGTCGCCCACGAATGTCTCCGTCGCCGGATCGAACCTAGCCTTGCGGCCGAGTTGCCACGCGATGGCGGCGGCGTGGCAGGCGATGTGCGTGTGGCGCATCACCCGGTGGTTGGCGGCGGGCGTGCCGCGCGACTTCACACAGTCGAGGAATTCGCGCGTGTGCCGCGAGGGATCGGTGCCGCGCATCACAAAGGCGCGCCACTCCTGGCGCAGCGACGCCGGGTGCAGCTCGATCGAGCCGTTGTCGCCGGTCTCGACCCAGCCCTCGTCGCCCTCGAAGCGCACGGGACAGGTGCCGGTCGAGCCGACGGCAAAGTTGGCGTTGTTGGACTGCGCGGGCTGGCCGATCCAGCCGGTGGGGCGCATCACGAGTTTCACGCCGTTGGCGTAGCGCGCGTAAATGGTGTCGCCGTCGGGTTCGTAGACCGTCGGCGTCGTGTCGTCGAAATTCCCGGCCCACTGGCAAAGATCGACCGTGTGCGCGCCCCAGTCGTGGAGCTTCGCCCCGGAGTCGAAGTCGTAGTAGCCGCGCCACCGGCGGTCGACGACGTAGGCCTTGTTGTAGGGTCGCCACGGCGCGGGGCCGAGCCACATGTTCCAGTCGATCACCTCGGGGTCCGGCTCGGGCTCGGCGGGCAGCCAGTCGTGCAGCACCTGCAGCTTGTAGATGGAGGCGTGGAGCGTGTGGAGTCGGCCAAGCTTGCCGCTGCGCGCGAGGTGCACGGCGAACTGGAAGTTGGGCACGTTGCGCCGCTGCGTGCCGGCCTGGAACACGCGGCCCGTCGCGCGCATGGTATCGGAAAGCGACTGGCAGAGGCCGATGGTGATGCCGCAGGGTTTCTCGCAATAGACATCCTTGCCCGCGCGCGCGGCATACATCGAGGCGACGGCGTGCCAACGATCACCGGTCGCAATCAGCACGGCGTCGAGATCGCGGCGCGCGAGCAGCTCGCGGAAATCGCGATACGCGGTGCATGCGCCCTTGCCGTAAAGCTCCTCGGCGCGGTTGACCCAGTCGGTGCGCAGCCGCGCCTGCACGTCGCAGGTCGCGCGGTAGTGGACGTCCTTCTCGGCAAGCATGGTCTCGAGCACCATCTTGCCGCGCGGCCCGATGCCGATGCCGCCAAGCGCGATGCGGTTGCTCGGCGCCACGCCGCCATCGCGCCCGAGCACGCGGCCCGGCACCACGAGCGGCGCGACACCGGCGATCAGGGACTGCTTGAGGAACGCGCGGCGCGAGAAGGACGCCACCGCGCGCGAGGACGGATTGGATTTCATGGGGCGAGGGGGATGCGGCAGTGATGAGCGATGCACGTTGGCTTTGCAACCCGCGCGCAGACCCGTTCACTCGGCGGCTTAATGATCGAGGTCACCCAGCTCACGCGCGTCTTCCGCACCTACAAAAAGGTCCCGGGTTTTTGGGGCGGCGTAACGGGGCTATTCCACCGCGAGTTTGAGGAGACGGCCGCAGCGAAGGATATCTCGTTCACCATTGGCGAGGGCGAGTTCGTCGGCTTCCTCGGGCCCAACGGCGCGGGCAAGACCACCACGTTGAAAATGCTCGCCGGCCTCATCTACCCGACCAGCGGCACGGCGCGCGTCGCGGGCTTCGATCCCACAAAGCGCGAAAACGCCTATCGCCGGCTCTTCGCGCTCGTGCTGGGCCAGAAGAACCAGCTCTGGTGGGATCTGCCGGCGATCGAGTCGTTCAACTTGCTCCGCGCCATCTACGCGATTCCGGAGGCACAGTTCAAAGCCACGCTTGACGAGCTCGTCGACCTTCTGACGGTGCGTGAAAAACTAAACGTGATGGTGCGGGAGCTGTCGCTCGGCGAGCGGATGAAGATGGAGCTCATCGCTGCGCTCCTGCACCGGCCGCGCGTGCTGTTCCTCGACGAGCCGACCATCGGCCTTGACGTGGTGTCCCAACGCGCCGTGCGGCAGTTTCTCCGCGACTACAACCGCAAGCATCGCGTCACGATCCTGCTCACGAGCCACTACATGGCCGACATCCAGGAACTGTGCGAGCGCGTCATCGTGATCCACAAGGGCCGCAAGATCTACGACGGCGCGCTCGACCGGTTGGAAAACGCGGGTGGCGCGAAGAAGAAGATCATCACGTTCTTGCCGGCCGGGGCGGCGAGCGGCGGAACGTTCACGGAATCGTGGCAGTCGCGCTTTGGCGAGACCAAGCGCGGCGACGACGGGAAATTCACCCTGCGCGTCCCGAGCGAAAACGTCGTCGCCGTCTCGCAGGAGATCCTGAGCACCGGCCCCGTCGCCGACATCACGATCGAGGATGTGCCGCTCGAGGACGTGATCGCGGAGCTATTCTCGGCTCAGGCGTAGGGCGAGGCCCTCGGGCCAGCGCCACGCGCCTCCCACGAGCGCGGCCACGATTTCGCGGCACGTCTGCGCGCTGTGCTCGACGGCCCGCGCCAGCGACTCGCGGTCCAGTGTCGCGCGGACCGCTACGGCGGCCTGCTCGGCAGCGTCGTAAAGTTTCTCGACGCGGCGCGCATCCGGATAGCTCGCACGCGCGCCGCCGCGGCGGCGCTTCCACTCGTGCATGAGCCTGAAATTCGTCTCCGCGAGCTGGACGTGCAGCCACCGCTGCGCCGCTAACCACTCGCCGCGCTCGATCTTCTGCCACGTCGAGAGGTAGTCGGCGGCGAAGCCCTCCGCGAGCGCGACGACCTCGCGGTCGTCGACGTGCGTGGGCGGCACCTCGGCCACGACGCGCCGGAAAAAATCCTCCCAGCCCGCGCCACCCTTCACCACGCGCAGCCCGAAGCCCAGCACGAGCGCGAGATCGCCGAGCGCGGGCTGCCGGCGTGCCAGCCATCCTCCGAGCCCGAGCTGAAAGGCCGCCTTCGCCAGCCCCAGCGATCGCGCCGGCAGCAGGACGAGGTCGAGATCGCCGTCGGGAAACACGGCCGTGACCTTGCCCGTGCGCTTGAGCCGCCCTAGGCGGGCCGCGTGCACGATCGGATCGGGCAGGCCCGCGGCGCGCGTCCACGTGCGCTCCGCAAACAGCGCGGGGCAGGAGGACACGACTTGGAAATCCCAGTCGGAAAACCGATCCGCGGGCGCAGCGTCGGCGGCCGGGCGGCTCTGCGAGCCAATGAGGACAAGCGCGCGAATCGACGGCTCGCGGTGCGCCCACGCGATGAATTTCCCGCCGAGCGTGTCCGGCGTCACCATTTGCGCACGGAGATTAGGATCTCCGTCCCTTCCATGCCGGGGCCGGCGTGGATTTCGCCGCCGTGCAGGCGGAGGATTTCCTTGGCGAGGAAGACGCCGAGGCGGCCTTGGTTCGGCACGGCGCCGTCCACCGGCTCGGGCAAGATGCCCTCGAGCTCAAGTTCCTTGCCCTTGATTGAGAGCAGCGCGGTGGCGTCGGAGCCGGTGCCGGTCGAGCGGACCTTGAGCGTGAGTTCCTTGGCGTTGCCGTCGCGGCGGTTCTCGGCGATGGTGCGGAGCAGCGCGCGCAGGGCAAAGTCGAGCAGCTTCTTGCTAGCGTTCAGCAGAACAGGATCGGGGCCGACCTCGACACGCACGCCGAGGGCATAGCCCACGGCCTGCGCAAGATCGCGGACATCGACCATCGCGGGCTCCGACTCGTGGAAACTCTGCATGACCTCGAGGTGGCCGTTGAGCCCCTCAAGCGCCGCGACGTCGTTCTTCATCGTCTCGATGAACGGAGCGGGCATCGGGCGGTCGCCGGACTGGCGGAAGGTGGCGAGGGAAACGAGGGCGTTGCCCAGCTCGTGGCTGAGCGTGAGCGAGAGCTCGCGCAGGAGTTCGCGTCGAGTCGTGCGCTCGCGCGCCGCGGTGTCCTGCACCTCGGCGCTCGCCTCCTCCCAAGAGGCCCACACGCCGCCGGTTTCGGCGATGATTCCCGCGCTCGCGCGAAAGGGCTGGCCGGGCGAGGGCTGGATGCGCGCAATTTCCTTCGCGCGCCGCGCCTGGCCGATCAGGTCACGAACGACGAGCGGAACATGGCGCGGCGCCGGCTCCTCGGGCCCGAGCACGAGCGTGGCGGGCAGGTATTTCGCGCCGATCGCGGCCTGCGAGGCCGCGCGGCTGAGACGGGAGACCTCGGCCGACTTGGCGAGCAGGTGCCGGAGGAGCCGCGCCAGCTGCACGGCGCGCGCACGATCGGCCTCTCCGTAGGGCTGGCCGTCGTCGCGCACACCGAGAGCGAGCAAGCCAAGAAGGCGGCCGTTGTCGTGCACGGGCACGAGCAGGCGCGCGCCCCAGAGCGCGAGTCGGTTGCGCACCGCGAGCTCCGCCACCGGATCGACGGGGGCATCCCAGTTCATACCATCCACGACCGCGGGGTGCTGTTCGAAGAACGCCACCAACGGATCGTTGGCCGGGAAGAACGACTCGCCTCGGTCCGCCCGAAACACCTCGCCCTCGCGCAGGAAGAAAACAGCTTCGCCCGCACGCAGGAGATGCCGCGCGGCGCGGCGAAACTCCGCGACGAGCCGGCCGCGGCTGTCGACGCTCTCGATTGCGCCCTCGAGGAAATCCCAAAGCTCCGCCGTATCCGCGGGCGCCGGGCGCGGCGCCGGGCGCGGCGCGTCGGCGCGACGGCCTTTTTCCCGGAGCATCTCGACCAGGGATTGCTTTTCCGCAACGTCCTCGACCAAGGGCAGCAGTTCCTTCAGCCGCGTCGCGCTTTCTTCGTAGGACAGGTAGACCTTGGCGCGCCCGGCCATCCGCGCCTGTTCAAACGGCAGGCTGCGCGGCTCGCCGACAAAGATCGTCGGGCAGCGCGCGAGGCTCGCCGGCAGCGCGGGCTCGGCAATCGCGTCCAGAATCACGACGGCGGCGAAGCCTGGCGCCGTGCCGGCGGGAAACGTCTGCTCGGTGAGGCGCAGCGCGATCCGCCCGGGCGGTAGCTGCCTTTCCCATGCGTCCGCCAGGGCGGGGTCGCCCGTCGCTAGGATGACAAGGGTTGGCATGGAAAGGAGACACGAAACGTCGCGCCGCGGCCCGGCTCGGCCGGATCGACGCTGATGGTGGCGTGCAGATTCGCGAGGATGTCGCTGCAAACCGCAAGCCCCAGGCCGAAGCCGGAGGATTTGGTGGTCTGGAACGGCTGGAAGAGTTTCGGCCGGATCTCCGGCGCGATGCCGGGCCCGCCATCTGAAACCGCCATCTCGATCCGGTCGCCGGCGTTGCGCGTGGCAATCTGCACCCAGCGCGCGGACTCCTCGCAAGCCTCGACCGCCTGGATGGCGTTGAAACAGAGGTTCAGCATGACCTGCTTGGCCGCGGAGGCGTCGGTGAACGCCCGGTCAGGCGCGGCCTTGAAGTCGGTCTTGAGCTCCACATGCCGGTGCGACGCCTTCGCCGCGACCAGATCGATGCCCGCGAGCAAAAACGGATGCAGATCGATCATCGTGGCCTGGTAGGTTCGCGGGGCGGAAAGATCGAGGAGCTGGTCCGTGAGCTGGTCGATGCGGTTCACCTCATCGATGATCAGGCGGAAAAACTTCTGCCGGAAATTCGGGTCCTGATAGTGATTGGGCAGGAGCTGGACGAAGGTCTTGATCGAGACGAGCGGGTTCCGGATCTCGTGGGCGAGGCTGGCGCCGAGCACGCCAACCGTGGCGAGCTGCTCGGTGTGCTGGACCTTGGCCGAGAAATGCGCGCGTTCGAGCGCGCTCTCGACGATCGTCGCCAACTCCATGAGCTGCGTGACCTGTGGGTAGGTGTAGGGCCGGCGCGCGGCGCCGTGGCCGACGCCGACGAGCGTCGTAAGCGAGAGCCCCTCCTCGATCACGAGCACGCCGAGCTGCTGCTCCGCGAGGAACGCGAGCAGCGCCGCGCGCTCGGGCGAGGAGCGCTCGCGAGCGAGCCGCTCCGGCGTGGCCCAGCGCAGCTCGCGCATCGTGCGAAGCACGGGGCCTTCCCCTTCAAGCTGCACGCCCCCGCCGGCGAGCGACTGCTTGTTGCCCGAGACGATGAGCGCGCGTTCGGAGCCGCCCCAGCCGGTCAGAACCGAGCGAAAAGCCGCATCAAGCCGCTCAACGCCGCGCTCGCGCTGCGCGGCGGCAAACGCAGCCTGTCGTGCGATCTTGCCCTGCGGGTAGATTTCAAACGCACGGTCGAGGCGGTCCTTCAAGATCGTCGCGAACCAAAGCCCAGCACCCACAGCGAAGAGCGTCACCAGCGGACCGGGCATCAAGTGTGAAAGCGCTTGGTCTAGCCCGTAAACTGCAGTGGAAACGACGGAAACCAATATCAGCCTTTGAAGGCCAACGATGATCAACTGACGCGCGTTGAACACCCGGCTCGTCGTCATCGCCACGACAGTCGCTGTGTAGAAAATCAGCACCACGATCGGGTAGAGGCGCAGCAGCCAGGGCGCCTGCACGATTTGCCGCAGGGCCACGATCGCCATGACGGTGAGGCCAGTCGCGCAGCCTCCCATGAGTTGGAGCTGGAGTTCCAGCCGTTGCACGCCCACGAGTTTTCGCACTTCGCGAAGGGAAGCCACAAACAGCGTCAACAACAGCCCTGCCATGCCGGCGATACACGCCAAGAACACCGGACTGTTACGGCGCCGCGGCCCCCCCTCGGGCGGCACCACTGTATCAGGAGAATGGACAGCCGGTGTGCGGATGAACCACTCCGTGAAGCAAATCACTGCAATGAGCAGCGTCGCAAGCAGCCACCAGCGGCCCCGCAGCAACCTCTGCCTGAACGGCTCGGTGGGCCGCACAACCGTCTCCTTCATCAACCAGAGATGGAAAGGCGTCAGCGCGCCTACCGCCCACGACAGCCGGGCCCAGAAAAGCCCGTTCTGCGCCGTCGGCGCGAGATGGGTGCACATCAACCACAACGAGACGTGGATCGAAAAGCTGCAAGACAGCCGATTAATCTGCCGGTGCGGGTTCGCCCACAGCGCGGCGATGCCCACACAGGTAGCCGCCACCGCCGCGAAGGGTGCGGAATAGTCAGCTATTGTTTGAGGACCAGACATGCGTTGGAGCCGGAGAGCCCGTGCGAATTGATGAGGGTGTTGCGATGCGAAATGTAGCGGGGCCGGGCGCTCAAGTTCAATGGGCAAGCCGGATCCGGATGCTGCCAGTTGACCGTGGGCGGGATGAAACCGTGTTTCAACCCCAGCGCGGCGCAACCCACTTGAATCGCGCCCGCCGCCGCAAATGGGTTGCCGATCGCCCCCTTGAGCGAGGAGACGGGAATCTCGCGCAAGGCATCGCCAAAATACGTCCGCATCATCGCGGACTCCGCGGCATCGAGCACCTTGTGGCCCGGACCCCAAGCACTCACCGCCTCGATGTCGCGCGGGCGCACGCCGGCATTACCCGTTGCGAGCCGCACGGCCTCGAGCAGGCCGTTGCACGATCCCTCGGCCATGTCCGACGCGTAGCCGTGGCCCTCGATGTAGGCATAGGCCGGACGCGGGCTCGATTCCGGCTCCAGCACCATCACGCACGCGCCCTCGCCAATCACGCCGGTGGTGCGCCAGCGATCGAACGGGCGGCACTGCTGCTCGGGCCGCTCGGGGTTGCCCGGCGCAAGGCCCGCGAGCCGCAGCTCGAGCATCGGGTGCAAGTGCAGCGGCGCCTCGGTGCCCCCGCAGATCGCGAGATCAGTCTCACCAATGGCGACCAAGCCAGCAGCCTCGCCAATCGAATCCAGCCCGGAACAGCAGGCGCTTTGAAACGACATCGCGCGCGTGGTGCCGCCAATCAGGGCGCCAATCGCCGCGCCGATCCCGCTCACCAGCGAGTCCGAGACCGAAGTGGAAACCGCGCTCAGCAGTCCGTTCTTGGCCACGCGCTCGAAGATTTTCCCGATGGTTCCGAAATCCATGAGCGCCGCGCCAATCATGATCACTGGGTTGTGCGCACGCGCCTGATCAAGCGTGATCTGGGCGTCATTCAGCGCCTGCACCGCCGCGCCGAGCGCAAATTGGGTGTGGCGCGGCATGCGCTTGGGGTTCGCCCCGCTGACGTAATTCTCAATCTTGAAGTTCCTGACTTCGGCGGCGACGAAAGCCCCCGCGTCGTCGGGGAACCGCCGGTAGGCGACCACGCGGCTCACCGGCTCCTGGATCATCCGCAGGAATTCATCGCGGCCGATGCCGGCCGGCGTCACGAACCCGAGACCTGTGATCTTGACGCGCCGCCGCTTCATCCCGCGGGGGCCGCGGGAAAGGTCAGCCGCACCGTCGTGCCCTTCCCCGGCTCGGACTCGAGCGCGAAGGTCGCGCCGTGTGTCCCCGCCAGGTGCCGGCAGATGCTCAGGCCCAGCCCCGTCCCGCTGGCCTTGCTCGTGAAGCCTCCGTGCAATGCCCGTTTCACGCGGTCCGCATCCATGCCCGCGCCGTTGTCCGCCATGCTCAGCTCGATCTGGTCGCCGCGCCGCGTGGCCGCGACGATCAGGCGGGTGGTGCCCGCCTCGAGCGAGTTCTTGAACAGGTTCTGGAACACGCGCATCAGCTCGAATTTCGAGCCCTTAATCCAAGCCTCGCCGAGGCCGGCGAACTCGATGGCGGCATTGCCAAAGAAGATCACCGTGCGCACTTCCCGCGCGACCGCGATAAGGTCCACGCGCTCGAACTGGGTGATCTGCCTGGAGGCGTTCCGCCAGTTTTCCGAAAGGTGCCGGCAATACTCCGCGGCTTTCTCGACCACGCGCGCATACTCGATGAGCTTCTTGCCGAGCGCCGGATCACGCTGCGCGAGGTTGTTGGCCTCGTCGGCGACGAGCGCTGCGTAGCCGATGACGACCGTAAGCGGGTTGTTGAGGTCGTGCACGAGTTCCACGGAGGCCCGGCCCTGCCAGACCTGCGGGGCGTGCTGCTGCATCTCCTGCTGCAGCGCGGAGTTCATCGCGACGGCGTCGGCGGTGGCCTTGGCCTCGATGCGGCGGAGGCGGGTCGCCTCGGCCTGCTTGCGCACCGCGTCGATCAGTTCGGCGATGTCCGGCGGCTTGCGCAGGTATTGGTTGGCACCGGCGACCATGGCCTGCTGCGCGGTGAGCAGCGTGCCGTAGCCGGTGAGCATGATGACGGAGACAAGGGGGTCGATCTTCCGCAATTCGGTCACGCCCTGGATGCCGTCCATCTCGGGCATGCGGATGTCCATCACCACGGCCGCATACTGCTTGGCCTTAATCTTCGCCAGGGCCTCGCGGACCCGCTCCGCGGTGTCGACGGCGAACTCGCCGGAGAGCGTGAACGAAATGGACTCGCGCGGGCCGAACTCGTCGTCGACGACCAGCACGGGCGGCTTCTCCGCCGCAACCGGCGGAACAACATCCGGGATTTTCTCGGTCAACATGCGGGCGGTGTGGGAAGGAGTGGGTTCGCGCGCCAAGCTTCGCAGCGGGCCGGCGCGCAGCATAGGGTGAATGCCCCGCACGATCCGGGGTGTCAAGGCACGCATCGGGGATTGCCGCGCCGGCCATTACCCACGACGTTGCTCCGCGTGAATCCCCTCGTCGCCGCGCTCGTTTCCGCCGCCGTTTCCGCCGCGCTCGTGTGGTTTTTCCTCCGGGCGCGCGCCGCGACGACCGAGGAGCGGGCGCGACTGATCGAGGCCGACCTGACCACCACCCGCGCTCGACTCACCGAGGTCGAAAATCAGAAGTCGAAAGTCGAGAACATCCTCGCTGCCGAGCGCGCCGCCGCCACCGAAAAGCTCGCCGCGCTCACCGACGCGCACGCGCGGCTCACCGCGGAGTTCAAGTCCCTCTCGGCCGACGCGCTGAGCCGCAACACCGACGAATTCCTGAAGCTCGCGCGCGAGACCTTCGGCAAGTTGCACCAGCAATCCGCCGGCGAACTCGAGAAACGTCAGCAGGCGATTGACAACCTCGTGAAGCCGCTGCGCGAGTCCCTCGACAAAGTGGGCGCCAGCGTCGTCGAAATCGACAAGGCCCGCGCCGACGCCTACGGCCGCCTCTCTGAGCAGCTCAAATCCCTCGGCACCGCTCAGACGCAGCTCCAGGCCGAGGCCGCCAAGCTCTCGACCGCGCTGCGCTCGACGACGACCGCCGGCACCTGGGGCGAACTGCAGCTCCGCCGCGTCGTCGAGATGTCCGGCATGGTCGCCTACTGTGACTTCACCGAGCAAAGCAGCATCACGGCCGAGGATCGCCGGCACCGCCCCGACCTCATCGTGCGCCTCCCCGGCGGCCAGCAGATCGTCGTCGATGCCAAGGCGACCAACGACGCCTATCGCGAGGCCGCCAACGCCTCCGACGAGACGCTCCGCGCCGCCAAGCTCGCCGAGCACGCCGCCAAGGTCCGCGGCCACATCGACGCCCTCGGCGCAAAAAACTACTGGGAGCAGTTCCAACCCTCGCCCGAGTTCGTCGTGCTTTTCCTCCCCGGCGACCAATTTCTTTCCGGCGCCTTGCAGGCCGATCCCACCCTGATCGATCGCGCCATCGGGAAAAAAGTCCTGCTCGCCACGCCCGCCACGCTCATCGCGCTCCTCAAGGCCGCAGCCTACGGCTGGCGGCAGGAAGATGTCGCCCGCAACGCCACCGTGATCGCCGATCTCGGCCGCGCGCTCTACGATCGCGTCGCCGGCTTTGCCGACAACCTCGACAAAGTCGGCCGCGGCCTCGAGACCGCGAACAAGGCCTACAACTCGGCCGTCGGCTCCTTCGAGCAGACCCTGCTGCCCGGCGCGCGCAAGTTCGCCGAGCTCGGCGCCAAGGGCGCCAAGGACCTCGCCGAACCCGTCGCCATCGAGACCACGCCGCGCGACGTGCTGAAGCGCGCCTGACCGATGAACCCGGCGCTCACCGGCATCTGGGAGATGATCCGCGCCGAGTCCGGCGGCGAGCACTCGCTCGAGCTGCTCGCCCTGAGGGTCGAGCTGGAGCTGACCTCCGCCCGCTACACCGTGCGCTTCGGCGGGCAAGTCGCCGACCGCGGCACGCTGGCGGTGGCGTCGGCCTCTTCCCTTACGATTACCGGCACCGAAGGTCCGAACCTCGGCCGCACCATCCCCTGCATCTATCAAGTCGCCGGCGACCGCCTCCGCATTTGCTACGGCATGGACGGCACCGCGCCGGAGAAGTTCGCCAGCCCCGCCGGCTCGACAAACTACCTCGCCACCTACCGGCGGAGATCAGCGGAGGAATTCGCAATCGCATGACGTTTGATCCGTCATTATATTCGCTGGTAGTCTCGATCGTTTCGCTTGCAGTCGGTCTAGTTGTCTTCTGGGCGCAGCCGTCCAGGTTCACAAATCAGGTATTTCTGCTGTGGGCCCTGCTCACGGCCGCAATCACAGGTTGCCTCTACGGCGCAGAGGTGGCGAACAACGCGCGGCTGCTTGATGGAGTCGGACCCAAGAACTGGTTACGAGCCATGAATGCCCTTGCGGTCCTCTCGCCGTGGGTGCTGTGGCTGCTAAAGGAGGCTATACTGACAGACGATGAGCGAATAGCAAGAATCGCACGGCCCACACTGCCTATCCTGTGCCTCAGCCTCCTCTTCGCGGGGCTATGTTTTACCGATTGGTTTTACCTGCCGAGCGAACCCTTTGGTGAATTTAAAGGTGGCGTGGCTTTCGCCGCAGTTGGCCTGTTCTTCTTTGCCGGTCATTTGTCGCTCGTCGTGCGAGGTGCACAACAATTGCGCACGGTATCGGGTATCCGACGGGTCGAAATACAATTCTTAGTGGTGAGCATGGGGGCCTGTCTGGTCCTTTGCGGGGCGCTCGCACTCGCGACCAATTCTTCCGGAATTACCGGTTTTAGGCGACAGATCAAATTCGTGGTCCTCGCGGGGTTTGCGCTCACCGCATGGGGTGTCGCCGTCTATCGCATTTTCGATGTCCGGCAGGTGCTGCTGTCACTCGGGCAGCGCGGCGCAGTGACGGTTGGCATCGGCCTCGTCATCGTCGCCCTGCGCGAGCTTTTCTCCGGCATCGTTTCCGAACCGATCGATCTGTGGCTGAGCGTCGCAGTGGCCGTTCCGCTCGCCCCATGGCTAGATCGGCAATCGCAGGCCTGGCTGCGGCTCGACGGCGAAAAGGCCATGGCCGAATGGCGCTTCGCCGCCCTCACGATTTCCCGCGCCGAAACCTCACCCGAAAAACTCGCCGTCGCCTTCGAGACCTTGCTGCGCGAGCGATGCCACGCACTGTCCGCCGCCCTGCTCTTTCGTCGCAGCGATGGTCACGCGGGCGCAGCCATGATTTTTCCTGCCGTTCGTCCCGGCCACGGCGAGCTTTGCCGGCTGGGCTGGGCCACGCCGGAGAGCCTAAAGCGACGCCGCGGGTCCGAAGGACGCGACGATCTCGCCGGATTCCTCGGCGATCACGCCTTGGGCGCGGTGGTTGCCATCCCGCGCGGCAGCCCGTCTCCCGCCTTGCTGGTCGCAGTCGGTGCCAAAACCAACCAATGGCCCTATACCTATCCCGAAGTCCAACGGCTGCAGGAGGTCGGCGAACTGATGGACAACATCCTGACCCACGCCCGCCTCACCGCTGACGCCGCGCTCCAGGCAAGGACGGAGCACCTCGCGATGATGGCACGCGGCCTGGCGCACGACCTAAAGAACCTTATCACGCCGATCTCTTCCTTCATCATGCACGCAGAGGCAAAGGTCACACCAGCCAGCGCAGAGGCCGAGGTCCATGCAGCCGCCAAGCGCTCCGTGCGCCGGATGACGGACTATGTGGGCGAGTCCTTGTTTTTTGCCAGCCGCCTGACCCCCCGGCTCGAGCGCGCGGAAATTCGCCCGCTGCTCGAAACTGTCCGCGAGCTCTGCGGCGCGCGTGCCGCGTCGCGAAAAATCCAGTTGAGCCTCGCGAACGACGGCCCCGCCGCGCTCGTAGCCGATGTCGTGCTGCTTCAGCGAATGCTGGGCAACCTGGTGGACAACGCCGTCCAGGCCTCCGGGCCGGCCCAAACCGTGACGCTGCGCTGCGCCACGGCCGCGCCCGGCCGCGTGCGCTTCGAAATTGCCGACGAAGGCAGTGGCATAGCGCCGGAAAACCTCGCCCACATCTTCGAGCCCTATTTCACGACCAAGCAGTATGGTGACGAGGCGCGCGGCTTCGGCCTCGGCCTCACGATCTGCGAGAAAATCGCCCGCCTCCACCACGGCGCCATCCGTGTCCGCAGCGAGCTGGGTCGAGGGACGGTCGCAACCGTCGAGCTGCCGGAAGTGCCCCCGGCGCCTGCCTCAGGAGCACGGGGCGACGCGCCTGCTTGACGCGCCTCGCGGCTCCCATGGAATCCCTTCGACCCCATGAGCCGCGATGCCTCCGAACTGCTGATCCCTCGCATCGCCCTCGTCGACGACGAGCGCCAGATTCACGCCTCTATCCGGCTGCGGCTGGGCAAGGACTACGAGCTCATCTCATTTGGCGATGCGCGTGAAGCACTAGCGGCCATCGCCAGCCAAGCTTTCGACCTGTGCATCGCTGACATCCACATGCCGCATATGGACGGGCTCGCGTTCATCGCGGCCGCCACCCAAGCCGACCCTGCGCTGGGGTTCGTCGTGCTGAGCGCGTTCGACACTGACGAAAATCTCCGGCGCGCGATTCCGCTGCGCGTCTACGATTTTCTGGGCAAACCGCTGCCCGAGCCAGCGATGTTCGAAGCACGCATCCCCGTTTGGGTCGAACGCACGCGCCAAAGCCGCCGCGAGCGCGACTTGGCCGCGCAGGCCGCCGCCATCGACCGCGATCTGCACACCGCGCAACTCGACCGCGAGATCGAGCTGGTCGCCTCCGAGTCTGCGCGCGACGCACTGCTGCAGGCCGCGAGCCTGCTGACGACAATTCACGCCCACTTCGTCACCGCCTGCGCCGCGCTCACCCCCCGTGCCAAGGCGGACCCCAGCCTCGCTTCAATCCTGCGAAACCTCGAGACCGGCCGCACCACCGCCGAGGCGGCAGTCGCGATCACGGGCAAGTTCTTCGACTCCGCCTATGCCAGCCGCGACGCCGCGCCGGCGCTCATCAAGCCGGGACTCAGCCACGCCATCGGCATTGCAATTCGGATGACGCGCGCGGACGAAACGAACAAGTCCGTGGACTGCGCCCCATTCGAAGCGCTTTTGCCCGTGCGCGGTCTGTCGGGAGTGGAATTCTTGCTGATGATGGTGCCTGTGGTTGCCGCGGCCCTGCTCCGCGCCGCGCCTGGCACCACAGTCGGCATCAGCGGCGAATCAATCGCGCGCCTCGATCTGGTGTCGCGCCAGCCGCAGCGGCGGGGTTTTCTCTGGGCCAACCGCCGCCAGGCGCTCGCCAGCCACCCCGCGGTGGCGGTCAACGTGACCGCCACTGCGCCGGCCTTTACCCGCGCTCAGGCCGAGGCCTGGCTCAACGGCGACGACCCGGCGCTCTCGACTGCGACACCGCGAGGGCTCGTCGCCGGCCTGCAGAAATCCCACGGTCTGCTAGGGATCCCCCTCTCGCCGCACGCGGAAAAATTCGGCCTTGTGCTTGCGCTGCCAACGTGAGCGCCGCCCGCCCTGCACTCCCATGATTGTGATGGTTTCCAGCGCCGCGCCTGAACGCACCGCGCTCGTCGCGTTGAGCGAGAGCCGCGGTTGGCCCTCAATCGGATGCGACTCCGTGCGCGCCCTGCGCCGCCGACTCAAGTCGCTGCGTCCCTCCGCCATCGTGACCCGCCAACGGCTCGCCGACGGGTTTTCGGACGATGTGATCCACGCGGTCGCCAGCGCGGAGGTGCAGCCCGCACCCAAGATCGCCGTGCTGCTCGATGCGGGTGCCACCGCCGCCCATGAGGCGCGGCAACTCGCCCTTGGCGCCGACAGCACGCACCGCGACCCGGTCCGCGCCGACGTGCTCCTGGCCCATCTCGCGAAATACCGCCTCCATGCCAGGCCCCGCGGGGCCAAGAAGCGCCCACCCGCCCCGCCCGAACCCGGCCACTTTGCCGGCGCGACGATGCATTGGGCGGATCGCCGCCTCACGCATGTCGGGCGATCGGTCACGCTGACCCCGCGCGAAGTGCAGTTGGTCGAGCTCCTAGTCGAATCGCGGGGCGCGGTGCTCACCAATGAGGCGCTTTACGACGAGGTTCTCGACCTCCGGTTCGACGGCGACACCCGCACCCTGCGCGTCTTCCTCACCCGCTTTGCCGCCAAGGTGGCGACAATCGGTTTGTCGCTGCGCGAGTGGCTGCGCTCGGTTCCAAAGACGGGTTACCGCTACCGCGCGCCAAACGCCCTGTAGTAGCGGCACAGATTCGCCGCCCGTGTTCCGGAATCCTCGCCGGAATCGCCCACGCCGTCACGAGCCGGTTCCCGCAAATCGGAGGCGGAAACGCGATCGTTTTTACTGTAGCCCAAATGTAGCAGGAACGGGCTGGGTTTTGGCGCGACCCGCGGCATCCGTCTCGTGCCGCGGGATTTCTTCCCCGCGCTTCCTCCCATGAAATCCGTATCCGTCCGCCTATTGCCCTCCCTGCTCTTCGCCTGCGCCCCCGTCGCGTCGGCGATCACCATCAATCAAGTGAACGTCGGCTACACAGAATCGTTCGAAACGCTGGCCCTCACCGGCACGAGCAGCACGCTACCGGCGGGCTGGGCGTTTTCCGAAACGGGTTCCGGCGCCAATGCCACTTACGGAACCGGTATCGGCAGCAGCGCGACCGGCGATACCTACAGCTTCGGCGCCGTGGGCTCGTCTGAGCGCGCGTTTGGCTCACTACAGACCAGTTCCCTCGCTTCGAGCCTCGGCACCATCATTAACAATAACACCGGCAGCACCCTCACGCGGTTCACGATTTCATTCTTTGGCGAGCAGTGGCGCCTCGGCGCTACCGGCCGCGAAGATCGGCTCGACTTCGCCTTTAGCACGGATGCGACCTCACTCACCACGGGAACATGGACATCCAACGCTACCCTCAGCTTCGTCGCCCCGAACACCGGTCCGACTACAGGTGCCCTTGACGGCAATGCCGCCCTCAATCGGACTTTCATTACTGGCACCCTCTCCGGCCTCAACGTCGCAGCAGGCTCCAGCCTCTGGATTCGCTGGAGCGACTTCAACGCCAGCGGCTCCGACGATGGTCTGGCCATCGACGATTTTTCGGTGATGGCCGTGCAGCAACAGAGCGTGCCCGCGCCTGATGGAATGCCCACGGGCGTCGCGTTAGCCGCCGTGCTAGCGCTGATGCTCGCACGTCGTGCCCTGACGGGCTGACACCAATCTTCTGCTCCCGGACGCGCGTCCCTTCTGAATCCGTGCCCTACCTGCGCAAGTCTGGGCATACCGGAACTGATCAAATTGGGCTCTTTCGCCCCCTCAGATAACTAGCACGAAGGGAAAGCCTCCTGAAGGCACGCCCGAGCCCCGCTAGATCTAGCGCCCGTCCACGTCTCTCTCCGTTCAGGAACGATCGGATTGCGCCCCGCCTGTGATTTCAGGCCGCCGATTTTCTCGAGAGCTTATCATGAAGATCTTTCTCCCCACCCTTTCGCTTGCTGTATTGGCGTTCTCCGATTTGGCCGCCCAAGCCCCGGGCCTCGCACGCGTGAGGCACGCCCCGACCCTCAATGGGAATGTAGAGGGCTCAGTGCAGCAGATGCTACCCGAGTCGGTGACGCTCAACGGTGGAGCCAGCATTACCGGCGACCTACTGCTGCCTGGGACCCCGTCCATCCGTCTCAACGGCAACCCAAACTACAGCGGCACGATTCAAGGCGCAGGGAGCGCATCGCCTTCAACCCACCAAGTCACGCTCAACGGCAACAGCTCCCTGCGGCATCTGGTGCGGCGCACCGACGCGGTGGCGTTGCCCACGGTGTCTACGCCGCCACCGCCGGTCGGCACGCGTTCGGTCGCAATTAACTCGGCCAGCCAAAGCCCGGGCAACTTTGCCACGCTTCGCAATCTAACCCTCAATGGCAACGTCGGCCAACTCCCCATCCCCGCCGGCACCTATGGAAATTTCACGGCGAACGGCAGCAGCGGATTCACGCTCGGAGTCGTAGGCGCCACGCAACCGGCGATCTATAACTTCCAGAGCCTGACGTTGAATGGAAACAGCGCCTTACATCTGGTTGGGCCCGTAGTCATAACCCTGGCCAACGGTTTGGCTGCCAACGGCCAGATGGGCGCAAGTGGGAACCCGGAGTGGCTCCTGCTGCGTATCGCCAACGGCGGGCTCACCCTCAACGGCAACGTTACCATCCACGCCTACGTCGAGGCGCCTGCCGGGACCGTCACGATCAACGGCAATGCGCACCTCATCGGCGGAATCGCGAGTGACCGGCTCACGCTCAACGGCAATTCCCTCCTGCGCCTTATCGCACCAAACGAGCCGCCGGCGGTGGTGCTGACCGCGCCGGCCGACGGCGCCATGTTCCTTGCACCTACGCCGATTGCGATCAGCGCCAACGCCGCCGACCCCGACGGCGCCGTGGCGAAGGTCGAGTTTTTCGAAGGGACCACGAAGCTCGGCGAGGCCACCAGCCCGCCCTACACCTTCACATGGACGGGCGCTCAGCCCGGCACCCACACCTTGACGGCGCGTGCGATCGATACTCTCGGTGCGCCTTCACCCGAATCCCCGCCCGTCACCATCGCGGTGTCCGCTCCGGCTCCGGCAAACGCCCTGCCATTTGTAGCCGGCTTCGAGCCGACAGAAGGCTACGTGTTGGGTTCGCTGCAAGGACAACAGGGCTGGACCGCGACCGGCGCGGCCGTCGTGACCGAAGCAGACGCCTTCACTGGGGCGCGGTCCGCACTTGTGCCGGCAGCCACGCCGCCGCTGGCACTTTCGCGCAACTTCAGTCCCCATCCGGCACAATCCGTCATTTTCGTGGATTGGTGGGCGTTGCCCCAAGCGGCGACGAGCGAGACCGATGCCGCGCACTTCTCGACGCTCGATGCGATGCGGGTGGCGTTTGTGAGCGACGGTGTTGGAGGAAAGATCGCCGCCTTTGATGGCAATGGGGAGGGTGGCGGCGTTTGGAGAACCGTGCGCGCCGGACTTCCGGTGGACGAGGTCGGCTACTCGACGCAATGGCTCCG
>JAEUHB010000109.1 GCA_016794665.1 Opitutaceae bacterium | reverse complement strand
GAGGCCTGCGTGCGCTGGGATCGCGGCGAAGCCGCCGCTCGCGTGCTTCGCGAGATCATCGCGGATGGCACGCGCAACCCTTCCGTCTTCAGCGAACTCGGCCGAGTGCTTGCCGGCCGCGCGCTTTTCCGGGCCCGGCTGAGCCGCCGGATCGGACCGGAGGCGGCCGAGGTGCGCGATTTTTGCCGACAGGCCCTCGCAATCAACCCCCTGCTGCTCGAGGCCAACCACCTGCTGGCTTTCGCCTACGCCTACGGCCCTGACAGCGGCCCGGAGAATGTTCGGGCCATCGAGGAAATCTACCGCCGCACCACCGGCAGCATGCGCACCAATGATGTCGTGCTCAGCGCGGGTGTCGCCCAGTGGCGGGCGGGCAACCCCGCCGCCGCCGCGGCCATTGCGCAGGTCATCCTCGATTCACCCTATGCCGACAACGGCGACAAGGCGATCGCGACGGAGCTCAAGGCGGCGCTGGCCGCGGGCGTGAAACCGTAGGGTGGGCGGCGGACTTTACGCCACACCTTTCCCTTGCCAGCCCCGCGGCCGACGACTTCCCTCGGAGCCATTTTCTCCGATGAAAGTCCTCGTAGCCGACAAGATCTCACCCAAGGGAGTCGCCTTTCTGCGCCAGCAGCCGGGCATTGAAGTCATCGAGGCCTACGGCTCTTCGCCGGAAAAGGTCCTCGAACTGGTGAAGGACGTGTCGGCCATCGCCGTCCGCTCGGAAACGAAGATCACCGCGGCGGTCTTTGCCGCGGCGCCCAAGCTCAAGGTCGTCGGCCGCGCCGGCGTGGGCGTGGACAATGTCGATGTCGAGGCCGCCACCAACCACGGTGTGGTCGTCATGAACACCCCGGCGGGCCACACCATCGCCACCGCCGAGCTGACGTTTACCCACATCCTCTGCGGCGCGCGCCCCGTGCCGCAGGCTGCCGCCTCGATGAAGGCGGGCCAGTGGGACCGGAAGAGCTTCTCGGGCATCGAGCTTTTCCGGAAGACCCTCGGCATCGTCGGCCTCGGCCGCATCGGCGGCGAGGTCGCCAAGCGCGCCCAGGCGTTCGGCATGCGCGTGCTGGCCTACGATCCGTATCTCGCGCCGAGCCGCGCCAAGGCCATGCAGGTCGAGGGCGTGACGCTCGACGAGCTCCTCAAGCAGTCGGACTACATCACCGTCCACATGCCGCTCACCGACGACACGCACTACATGATCGACGAGGCGGCCTTCGCGAAGTGCAAGAAGGGCGTTCGTATTTTCAACTGCGCCCGCGGCGGCATCATCAAGGAGTCTGCCCTCATCGCCGCGCTCAAGAGCGGCCAGGTCGCCGCCGCCGGCCTCGACGTGTTTGAGGACGAGCCGCTGGCCAAGGAGAGCGAGTTCCGCGCGCTGCCGAATGTCGTCCTCACGCCGCACCTCGGCGCCTCGACCGCCGAGGCGCAGGAATCCGTCGGCATCGAGATCGCCGAGCAGATCGCCGATGTGCTCAACGGCGGCGTGATCCGCAACGCCGTCAACATGCCCTCGATCGACGCCGCGGCGCTCAAGGTCCTCGGGCCGTATCTCGACCTCGGCGCCAAGCTCGGCACGCTCGTCCAGCAGATCGCGCCTGCGCAGATCGCGCAGCTGCGCATCACGTATTGGGGCAAGCTCGTGGACCTCGACGTCAACGCCGTCACCCGCGCCATCGAGCGCGGCTTTCTCCGCCGCATCAGCGGCGAGGAGGTCAACTACGTCAACGCCCCCGTCCTCATAGAGCGCCTCGGCATCAAGGCGGAGGTCGTGAAGTCGACCGAGGCCGCTGACTACACCGAGCTCATCGCGGTCGAGGCCGTCGCGCCCGACGGGAAGGCCTTCTCCGCCACCGGCACGCTCATCGGCAAGGCCAACCAGCCGCGCATCGTCGGCATCAACGGCCGCGAGGTCGAGGTCGCCGCCGAGGGCAAGCTGCTCGTCCTCGAAAACATCGACCAGCCCGGCATGGTCGGCGCCGTCGGCACGCTGCTCGGCAAGGACAAGGTCAACATCGCCGACATGTCGCTTTCGCGCCTGACGCCCGGCGGCACCGCCTACATGGTCGTGCGCGTCGACACCGAGCCCAGCGAAGCCGCCCGCAAGGAGATCAAGGGTCACCCCGCGATCAAGATGGCGAAGTTTGTGCAGTTGTAAGCCGTGCGATGGTCGTCCCGCTCCTCATCGCTGCCGTCGTCGGATACCTGCTGGGCTCGCTGCCCTTCGGCTATCTCGTCGCGCGCGCGAAGGGCGTGAACATCTTCGAGGTTGGCTCGAAGAACCCCGGGGCGACCAACGTCCGGCGCGTGTTGGGCCACGGTCCGGGGAATCTCGTGCTGGCGCTGGACATGTTGAAGGGCATGCTGGCCGTGGGCTGGGTGGTGTTCATCGCGCAATCCTCGGTGCGCGCCTTCGGGGCGCCGGGTGCGCACAACGGATGGTATGCGATGATTGGCAGTGTTGAGATTTCCAACAGCGACCACGCCCAGTTGCAGATGATCACCGGCCTTGTGGCGTCGATCCTCGGCCACAGTTTCTCCTGCTTCACCAGATTCCGCGGCGGCAAGAGCGTCGCCACGGGTGCGGGCGGTTTCGCGGTCCTCTTCCCCCTCGGCATGGCGATCGCGCTCGGCGTGTTTCTCCTGACGCTCGCGATTTCGCGCTACGTCTCGCTCAGCTCGATGCTGGGCGCGGCGTCGCTGCCCTTCGCCGCGTTCGCCTTCAAGCAGGGCTCCCCGATGATTTCGGTTTCGGCGGTGATCGCCGCCTTCGTGATCTACCGCCATCGCGCCAACATCCTGCGCATCCGCGCGGGCACCGAGTCCAAGGTTGGCCGGAAAAATGCCGGCGCGCCTATACCTTCATGACCGCACCTCGCTCCCTCAACATCGGCCTCTGCGGCTTTGGCACCGTCGGTCAGGGCGTGTGGAAGCACCTGACGTCGCACCGCGCGGACCTCGAGTCGCGCCTCGGCGTGCGGCTCAACCTCGCCCGCGCGTCGGTGCGCGACCTGAAGAAGAAGCGCGACGTGCGGGTGCCCGCGCGCGCCCTCACCACCGACCCGCTGGCCATCGCGCGCGATCCCTCGATTCACATCGTGTGCGAGCTGATGGGTGGCACGACGCTCGCCCGTGAGGTCACGCTCGCGGCGCTCAAGCGCGGCGCGGTCGTCGTCTCCGCCAACAAGGCCCTCATCTGTGAGCACGGCCCCGAGATCATCGCGGCGGCGCGGAAGCACGGCGGGCATTTCTTCTTCGAGGCGTCCGTCGCCGGCGGCATCCCGATCATCAAGGCGCTGCGCGAGGGTCTGGTCGCCAATCGCTTCACGCGCATCTACGGCATCCTGAACGGCACGTGCAATTACATCCTCACGCAGATGGAGGAGCACGACGCGCCCTACGCCGCCGTGCTCGCCGAGGCCAAGCGCCTGGGCTACGCCGAGGCCGACGAGTCGCTCGATGTCGACGGCTGGGACACCGCGCACAAGGCCAGCGTGCTGGCTTGGCTCGCGCACGGCGTCTGGGTGAAGACCGACCAGATGGTCGTCGAGGGCATCTCCCGCATCACGCCCATCGACTTCAAGACCGCCGCGACGCTCGGTTTCGGGATCAAGCTTCTCGCCGTGATTGAGCGCGACTTCGCGCACGACGAGCTGAGCGTGCGCGTGCATCCCACGCTGCTCCCCGCGGGCAATGTCGTCGCCAATGTCAGCGGCGTGTTCAACGCCGTCTCCGTGACAGGCGATGTGGTCGGCACGACGTTCTATAGCGGCCGCGGGGCAGGGCAGGACGCGACGGCGAGCGCCGTCATCAGCGACATCGCCGACGCCGCGTCGCTCCTTCAGCACGGCAAGGGCGCGCATCTTCTCGGCGAAATTACCGCCAAACCGCGCGTCACCTGCCGCCTCGCGCCGCCCCAGCACATCCGCTCGCGCTATTATCTCCGTCTCACCGTGCGCGATCAGCCCGGCGTCCTCGCGCGCGTCGCCTCCGTGATGGCGAAGCATAAGGTCAGCATCGCGAGCGTCATCCAGGGCCCCGCCGACGAACCCGGCGCCGCCTCGCTCGTCCTTACCACCCACGAAAGCGACGAGCGCTCGATGGGCGCCACGCTCAAGCAACTCAAGGCCCTCGCTGCCGTGCTCGCCGACCCGGTGCTGCTACGCATTGGGGATTTCGAACGCTAATTTTCAAAAACCAACCGCAATGGCCCGTATCGTCCAAAAATATGGCGGCACCTCTGTCGGTGACGTCGATCGCATCAAGAACGTCGCGAACCGCATCAAGTCGTTTCGCGAGGCCGGCAACGAAGTCGTCGTCGTTGTCTCCGCCCGCTCCGGCGTGACCAACGAGCTCATCGCCCGCGCCAAGTCCATCACGCCGAGTCCGCCCGATCGCGAACTCGACCAACTTGTCTCCATCGGCGAGCAGGAAACCATCGCGCTCACCGCCATCGCGCTCCACGCCATCGATGTCCCGGCCGTCAGCATGACCGGCGCGCAGGCGGGCATCACCACGGACAAGGTTTACACCAAGGCAAAAATCCAAGGCATCAACGGCAAGGCCATCGAGAAGGAACTCAAGGCCGGCAAGGTCGTGATCGTCGCCGGCTTCCAGGGCATCGATGACGAGGGCCAGGTCACCACGCTCGGCCGCGGCGGCTCCGACCTCACCGCGATCGCGCTCGCCGCCGCCGTGAAGGCCGACAAGTGCGAGATCTACACCGATGTCGACGGCGTCTACACCGCCGACCCGCGCGTCGTGAAGGATGCGAAGAAGCTCCAGGAAATCTCCTACGACGAGATGCTCGAGCTCGCCTCCCTCGGCTCGAAGGTGATGCAGACGCGCTCCGTCGAGTTCGCCGCGAAATACAACGTCGTCTTTGAAGTCCGCTCTTCCTTTAACAACAACCCAGGAACCATCGTGAAACAAGAAGTCGCCTACATGGAAAAGGTCGTCGTCCGCGGCGTCGCCGTCGACAAGGACCAAGCCAAGGTCGTCGTGAGCAAGATCGCCGACAAGCCCGGCACGGCCGCCAAGGTCTTCCGCGCGCTCGCCGACGCGAACATCAACGTCGACATGATCGTGCAGAACGTCGGTCATGACGGCGTGGCGAATCTCACCTTCACCGTGCCGCAGACCGAGACGCTCAAGGCCGAGAAGGCGCTCGCCCCCGTGCTCAAGTCCACCGGCGGCACCGTCACGCTCGACGACAAGATCGCCAAGCTCTCCGTCGTCGGCGTGGGCATGCGCACGCACAGCGGCGTGGCCTCGACGCTCTTCACCGCGCTGGCCGACGCCGGCATCAACCTCGAGCTCATCAGCACCTCCGAGATCAAGATCTCCGTCGTGATCGCGAAGGACAAGGCCGACGACGCGGCGCGCGCGGCGCACAAGGCGTTTGAGTTGGAAAAGCTGTGATCAAAAATTTGGACCACAGAGCACACGGAGCGCCGACACAGAGCGCACAGAGGAATGTTCTGTGTTCTCCGTGAACTCTGTGTCCGAGCTCTGTGCCCTCTGTGGCAAATTCCGTCATGCGTTTTATCTCGACCAGGGGACTGACCCCCGCACTCGGCTTCTCCGATGCCGTCGCCACCGGCCTCGCACCCGACGGCGGGCTCTATCTGCCGGAACAGCTGCCCGACCTCTCCGGCAAGCTCGCCGCCTTCGCGCGCTGCGGCTCCTACGCGGAGCTGTGCTTCGAGTTCCTGCGCGTCTTCGCGACCGACATCCCGGCTGACACCCTGCGCGCCCTGGTCAACGCGAGTTACACCACGTTTTCCGATCCCGCGATCGCGCCGCTGAAGCCGCTCGGAAAAAACCTCTACGTCCTCGAGCTCTTCCACGGGCCCA
>JAEUHB010000062.1 GCA_016794665.1 Opitutaceae bacterium | reverse complement strand
AGCGCGATGCCGAGGCCCCACACGATGGCGACCTGGAAAATGCCCACTTGCGCGCCGAGCAGCACGGCCGCCGCGACCGAGCCGCAGCCGAAGAAGACGAGCAGGAACGTGCCAAAGAATTCGCCGACGAACCAGGGGGGGAGCTTCATTTCTTCAGGGCGTCACGCCGCCCGTCGGCATAGGCGCCAAACACGGCCTTGATCTCGTCGCGCACCCGGCGGAACACCGCCATCTTCTCCTCGTCGGAGCCCGGCGCGTGGGCCGGATCCTCGAACGGCCAGTGGTGGCGGTTCACCTGCCCCGGATAGACGGGGCACGCTTGGTCGGCGTTGCCACACACGGTGATGACCGTCTCGATCCGTTGCCCGAGAAAATCGTTCATGTGCTTCGAGCGATGCGCGGAGATGTCGATCCCGAGCTCGGCCATGGCCCGGATCGCCAGCGGGTGGACGTAGCCCGCGGGCTTCGAGCCGGCGCTCTGCACGTCGAACAAGTCGCCGGCCGCCGCGCGGAGCAATCCCTCCGCGAGGTGGCTGCGGCACGAGTTGCCGGTGCACAGGATCAGGATGGTCGGCTTGGATGGGGCCATAAGGGAAATCAGCAGGAGCAGGTCTCGCGGTTGCGCCGCTCATACCCGATGATTTTTCCGAGGCGGTCAAACTCGAGTCGGCAACAATCCTGCAACTTTTTCTTGAGCATCGCGCGGCCCCGCCGCACGCGGGATTTCACCGCGGTGAGCGACAGGCCCATCCGCAGCGCGATTTTGGCGAGCGGCAAGCCCTCGAACTCCGCCAGCCGCACCGGCTCGCGGTAGCGCTCGGGCAATTCCCCGAGGAAGCGCCGCAGCGATCGCGTCATCGCGGCCGTCACCTCGTCCGCGGGCTCCGCCCTGTCGTCCGCGAGGTCGGCGGGGAGCTCCGCCCCGGGCGGGCGCCGGCGGTAATGGTCAATCAGGGTCGTGCGCGCGATCCGGTAAAGCCACGCCTCGAGCCGCTGGCCGTCGCGCAGCGCGGCGCGCGAACGGTAGACTCTCAGCAGCGTCTCCTGTGCCAGGTCGTCGGCGGTGGCGTCGTCGCGCACCCGGCGGCGGATGAAGCCGCGCACCCGCGCCGACAATTCCGCGACCGCGCTGTCAAACTCGGCCGCACTCATGCGGAGCGCCTTTCCCGCGTCCAGCACGACGCGACCGACGGGCAGAGGCCGGCGAACTCCGCCGTGGCCGCGATGGCCGGCGGGGCCTCGGCGCGCGGCGCGGCGCGAAAGCCACGCGCGGCGAAAAACGAATCGGCCGTCAGCGTCAGCAGCCACCAGCGCTCGACGCCCCACGCCGCCGCCGCCCGCTCCAGTCCGGCCAGGAGACGGCTGCCCAGGCCCTGGCCGCGCCACGCGGGCGTGACGACGAGGGATCGCAGCAGCGCCTCGCGACCGCACACCTCCGCCCCGATCGCGCCGGCGATTGCGCCACCGGGCGTGCGCGCCACGAGGAAATGCGCCAGGTGCGGCGCGAAATCCTCGTGCGGCAGCCCCGCGTCGCGCAGCAACGCGGCGATGGCGGCGGCATCCGTCGCGACGGCGGGGGCGATGACCAGGGGCGTCGGCATGGGCTAGCGGGCTTTGGTCGCGGTGATGATGGCACTCACGACATAGGACCCTGCCTCCTGGCCGTCCACCCACTCGTTGATGAGAGCGCGGGAATTTTCCCGCAACGCCACCTCCACGTGGGCAAAGCCGGCGGCGGCCAGCATCGCGCGCAGATCGTCGACGAGCGCGGCGCCACCGATGCACGCGCCGATGGCGGCGAGCTGTCGGTGCATCGCCGCCGGCAGCGGGCGCGTGGCGACGATATCGGCGATGGCGAGGCGCCCACCCGGCTTGAGCACGCGCGCGGCCTCGCGGAAGACCCGCTCCTTTTCCGGCGACAGGTTGATCACGCAGTTCGATATGATGAGATCAACCGAGGCGTCGGCCACCGGCAGGGCCTCGATCTCGCCGAGGCGAAACTCGACGTTGCGCCACTCGGTTTTCGCGACGTTAGCGCGCGCTTTGGTGATCATGGCGGGCGTCATGTCCACGCCGATGACGCGGCCGGAGCCCGCGAGCTGGCGCGCGGCGAGCAGGCAGTCGAAGCCCGCGCCGCTGCCGAGATCGAGCACAGTCTCGCCCGGCCGGATCGAGGCGATCGCAATCGGGTTGCCGCAACCGAGGCCGAGGTCGGCGCCGGCGGGCGCGGCGGACAGCTCTGCGGCGGAGTAGCCGAGTTTTTCGCCGTAGGATTGCTCGCCGGCGCAGCAGGAGGGGGCGCAGCAGCCCGCATCGGCCGGCGCCTCAGCGGCGCAACAGGCGGGGCCGCAGCCGCAATCGGCGCCGGCCTGCTCGGCGATGGCGCCATAGCGGGCGCGGACGTAGTCACGGAGGGTGTGGTTTTCAGCGGAGGAGTTCATTTTGGTAGTTTGAATTCACTCCTGCTGACGCGACACCCTTCGCCGGGACGCAGGATTTTTCAAAAAAAAGCCCGGGCTGCGCGCCCGGGCTTGGTGAAGGAAAAAACTCCTCGCCGCTCAGATAATTTCCGACGGGCTCCAACCCTTGCGGTAAGTCGGGTAGATCATCTTGTCGGCCTCCGCGTTGCCCGTCTTCATCGCGACCGGATCCCAGCCGAGCTTGCCGCCGATGGCGGTCGAGATGACGCCGAGGCAGACCATCTCGGTGAACGGCACCGAATACTCGAAGTTGGATCCGGCGGCGAGCGGGTTGTTGGCGCGGATGGCCGCGGACCATTCCTTGTGCGGGTTCTGGTTCGGGACGCGCGGGATGGTCTTGGGCGGAAATTTGCCGCCCTCGCCGAGCTCCTTGTGCTTGGCCTCGGGCAGGAAGCGCGGGCTGTTGCAGTAGTCGTTGCCGTCGTATACCGTGCCCTTCGAGCCATGCCAAATCTGGCCGCCGTGGGCGAGGTTGCGCTCGGGCTCCATGTCCTTCGGCTTGGCGGGCTTGATGCCGCCTTCGCCCCACGTGACCTTCACCGCCGGCAGCGTCGCGCCATTGGACGCCTTGCGCTGCGGGAACTGATACTCGACGACCGCGGAGGTCGGGAATGTGATCGGGTTCTTGCCGACGATCTTCTTGAGCTCGATGCTCGTCGGCGCGCCAAGATCGAGGCCCCAATAGGCGGCGTCCATGAGATGGCAGGCCATGTCGCCGAGCGCGCCGCAGCCGTAGTCGTAGTAGCCGCGCCACTTGAAAGGATGAATCTCCGGACTGAACGGCCGGTCCGGCGCACGGCCGAGGAAGAGGTCGTGGTCGTAGCCCTCAGGGGGCGTGCCGCCCTTGGGCCACTCGGTGAGGCCTTGCGGCCAGACGACGCGGATGCGGCCATCCGGGCCAGGCGCCGCGGAACGGTTGGTCCAGATATCGACTTCGCGCACCTCGCCGAGGAGGCCGGCCTGGAACCACTCGCGCACGAGGCGGATGCCCTCCATCGCGTGCCCTTGGTTGCCCATCTGCGAGCACACGCCGTTGAGACGCGCGAGGCGCAGCAGCTCGCGGGCCTCGCCCACCGTCTGCGTGAGGGGTTTTTGGATATAGACGTGCTTGCCCAGCATGATCGCCATGTAGGCGGGCAGGAAGTGCATGTGGTCCGGTGTCGCTACGCCCACGGCGTCGATCTGGTCGTCCATCTCGACGAGCATCTTCCGAAAGTCCTTGTAGCGTTTCGCGTTCGGGAAGGTCTCGAAGAGCTTCTTCACGTTGGGGCGCGTGTGATCGATGTCACAGAGCGCGACGACCTCCTCGTCCTGGTGCGCCATGATGTCGGAGAAGCCCTTGCCGCCGCAGCCGACCTGGGCGACGCGGATCTTGGCGCCGGGGGCAATCGGGCGGGGCTTGCGCGGCTGCTTCATGTAGCCTTGGCAACCCGGGAAGGCAAGGATGGCCGCGACGGCGGCCGAGAACGCGACGAAGTCGCGGCGGTTCATTTGGGAGTGTGACATGGTGGGGGAATAAAGACGGGAAGCAGGCGCCGGCAGTCGCGTCTGGGGCGAGGCCGGGTCCGAAGACTCAGCGCAAAGACGACAGCGAAGGCCCGCGCGCTCAAGCCGCAAAAACGCGCGCGCCGCAATTTGCCGCGCGCAAGCCGCGCTTGCACACCGCCCGTCCCGCTGGCATCTCTGCCGCTCCCCGCATGCCCCTCCACCGCTCCCTTCGTCTGCGGCTGCCGCTCGCGCTTGCGCTCGGCTTCGCCGCCCCTTGCCTCGCCGGTGCCGCCACGCCGATCAAAGTGATGCTGCTCACCGGCCAGTCGAACCAATATCATGACTGGGCGAAGAGCGCCCCCGTCGTGCGGGACGCGCTGGCGTCGACCGGGCTCTTCGCCGTCGATGTCGTCACCACGCCGCCCAAGGGCGCCGACATGTCCGGCTTCGCGCCCAAGTGGTCCGACTACGCCGCCGTCGTGATGGTCTACGAGGGCGCGGAGTTTCCCGAAGCCACCAAGGCCGCCTTCGTCGCCTACATGAAGAACGGCGGCGGCCTCGTCACCGTGCACGATTCCGACAACGCCTTCCCCTACTGGAAAGAGTTCAACGAGATGATCGCCGTCGGCGGCTGGGGCTTCAGGCCCAACGGCACCATCGGCGCGCGCGACGCCACCTGGGGCCCGAAGATCCGCTGGCGCGACGGCAAGATGGTCCTCGATGCGGAGACGCCGGGCAACGCCAGTCACCCGCCGCGCGGCGACTTTGTCGTCAAGACCCGCACGCCCGACCATCCGATCATGCGCGGGCTGCCCGCGGAGTGGCTGCACGCCAACGACGAAATCTACAGCCACCTCCGCGGCCCCGCGAAAAACGTGACCGTCCTCGCGACCGCGCACGCCGACAAGACGAAGACCCCCACCGCCTCCGGCGAGCACGAACCCATGCTCATGACGATCACCTACGGCAGGGGCCGCGTGTTTCACACCACGCTCGGCCACGTCGCCCCGCGGGACACCGCGCCGTTCCCGTCGATCCAGTGCGCCGGCTTTATCGTGACACTCCAGCGCGGCACCGAGTGGGCCGCGACCGGCAAGGTCACGCAGAAGGTGCCGGCGGATTTCCCCACCGCGGCGAAGACGTCCGTGCGCGCACCGTAACACCGTGATTTTCCCGGCGCGCCCTTCGCGCCGTTCTTCGTTCGCTGAGCTCCCACCCCAACCCCGTCCGTTACCCCCATGAAAAAGTTCGTCCTCGCCCCGTTCCTTGCCGCCCTCGCGATGTTTCTCTGGGGCTTTGTCTACTGGGGCGCGCCCCATCTCCTTCCCTACAAGGCCCTGCAGCGCGTCTCCGACGACGGCGCGACGGCCGAGGCCATCGGCAAACTTTTTCCCGCCACTGGCGCCTACCTCCTCCCGAGTCCGTTGCTCGGTGAGCAGAAAATGAACGAACTCGCATTGCGCGGCCCGTCCGTCGAGGTCCACATCACGAAGGAAGGTTACGGCGGCGCCGAGATGGGGAAGATCATGGCGATCGGCTTCGCGCACAACTTCGTCATCGCCCTGCTCCTCGCGATTATGCTCACCGGCCTCTCCAAAGCCTTCAAGTTTTGGACGTGCCGGGTCAAGTTCTGCGCCTTCCTCGGCCTGCTCGTCATGATCGGCGAGCTGTCTCCCGCGATTTGGTGGCACCACTCGCTCGGGTGGACGTTTGCGAACGCCTTCTACGTGTTCGTCCTGCTCACCATCGCCGGGCTCGTGCTGGCGAAATTCGTCACCCCGAAGGAACCCGCGGCCGAGGCCTGATCCGAGCCGGCTCAGCCGGGCAGCTCCCGCCCTTTGGTCTCGGGCAGAAACGCCAGCACCACGAGCCCGAGCAGGAACATCCCGCCGAGCACCGAGATCGCGACGGGCAGAGGGAAGCTCACCTTCATCCACGCCGAGAGCCAGACGAGCACGGGCGCGGCGAGGATGCGCCCGGTGTTGAAGCAGAAGCCCGCGCCCGTCGCGCGCAGGTGGGTCGGGAAAAGCTCCGGGAAATAGACCGCGTAGCCCGCGTGGATGCCCTGCGCGAAGAATCCCAGCACGGGCAGCAGCCCGAGCAGCAGCGCGTAGCTCGCGAAATATCCCGGCAGCCAGCACACGGCGATCGTCGCCACGAACGCCGCCACGTGCATCACCGCGAAAGTCCCGCGGCGCCCGAACCGCGCCATCAGCGGCCCCATCGCAAACATCCCGGCGGCCGCGCCCGCCGTCTGCACAAAGCCAAACGCGATCTTCGCCCGGCTCGCGACCGTCTCCGGCGGGGCGTTCAGTTTCTTCAGCAGATCCTCGGCGAGGTTTTGGCCCGCCACCGCCACGCCCCAAAACGTCGCGAGGCCCACCATCGCCAGCAGTGCGCCGCCCACGGCGCGGCCTCGCCACCGTGAGTCGCCCAGCAGTTCGCGGAAGCTGCCCATGCCGCCCCGGCCCTTTTCCGCCTTCGCCGCCTCCCACGCCTCGGGTTCGCGCACGCTCACGCGCACCCAGAGCACGAGCAGCGCCGGCCCGACCCCCACCAGATAGGCCGTGCGCCAATCAGCCTCCACCGCGAGCCCCACCGCCGCCGCCAGCCACACACCGAGCACACTCGTCGCATGGAAAATCCCACCCGCCCGCTCCCGGGCCCGCGCGGGAAAAACCTCCGCCACCAGCGCCGCCCCCACCGCCCACTCCCCGCCCACGCCCATCGCCACCAGGAAACGCAGCGCGCCCACCTGCCACAGCTCGCCCGCAAACGCCGTCAGCCCGGAAAACACGCTGTAGAACAGGATCGTGATCGCGAGGACGGGCTTGCGACCCCACTTGTCCGCGAGCGAACTGAACAGCCACCCGCCCAGCGTGCCGCCGACGAGGAATATCCCAAGGAAGCGCTCGCCCCACGCCCGCGTGCCCGCCGTGATCTCGCCGGCCGTCGCGGCCGGATTCGCCGCCCGCAGGAGGTCCGGCAGCATGTCGCCGCGCGTGATGTTGTAGAGCTGGCCCTCGAACGCGTCGAACACCCAGCCGAGCGACGCCACCGTGAGCACGAGCCACTGGTAGCGCGTGACGCCGTGATACCACTTTTCTCCGCCGCCGCTCACGCGGAAAACTCCTTCCCGATTTTCATCGGGCGCCCCTCGCGAATCGACTGCTCCGCCAAGAGACACAGACCCGCCGACCACAGCCCGTCGCGTCCGTCCGCGATCGGCTCGGCCTCGCCGCGCGCCATCCGCACGCACTGCGCGATCTCCTCGCGGAGCTCGAACACCTCGCCGCTGTGCCGCGTGAGCGCCACGTTCTCCAGTTTCTCGCCGTCAAACACCCGCAGGAACGCCGTCGGTTCCAGCGTGCGATCGAGCGCGCCACTCCAGCCCGCCCAGAGCGCACCTTTCGATCCCGCGACCTTCACCGTCTGGTGATGCTCAAACGCCGCGAGCGTCTGCGACACGACCGCATACGCGCCGTTGGCGTAGCTGAACATCGCGGAGAAATTATCGAAGAGCCCCGGCCGCGCCGCGTCGCGCGATTTCCCCTTCGCGTAGAGTTCCACCGGCTCGCCCGCGCCCGCGAGATACCAGCGCGCGAGATCGAAGAAATGGATTGGCTCCTCGAGCACCCAGCTGCCGACCCGCGCCGCATCGTAGCGCCAGCCATCCGCGCCTTGCCGGTAGGGTTTGCGCGACAGCTCGACCAGCACGTAGTGCGGCTCGCCAATCACGCCGCGCTCAATCACGCGCTTGATTTCACCCCACTGCGACGAGAGCCGCAGCTCGTGCCCGACCGCGAGCTTGCACCCCCGCTCGCGCGCGAGCCGCACAATCGCCCGGCAGTCCTCGACTGTCAGCGCCATCGGTTTCTCCAGCAGCAGGTGACAACCCGCCTCAATCGCATCCGTCGCGATCGCGCGGTGCGTGTGGCTCGGTGTCACCACATCGACGACATCGAGTTTAACCTGCGCCAGCATCGCGCGGTGATCGGAGAAAATCTTCGCGCCCGGATAGGCTTTCGCCGCTGCCGTCCGCGATGCCTCCGACGGCGCGACAATCGCCGCGAGCCGCGCCTCGGGATGATCCGCGATCGACTTGGCGTGGAACTGGCCCCAGGCGCCAAAGCCAACGAGGCCGAATTGAACGGAAGGACGGGACATGGTGAGGAATCTTCAGCGGGCAGCCCTGCTCGTGAGAGCAGGGACCGACGTGGGTTGCGCGGCGGGAATATCCCGCCTCTCACGAGGCGGGCTGCGATGGAACCGTCGCAGTGTTTTCATTTACGCACCCCGGTGGTCAACGGTGTCACCGGCCCCGCCACGCGCCGGCGCTGCACTTCGTTCAGCCTGCAGGTCGGCAAGCGCGGGAGCACGTGTTTCGCGAACAGCTCGCACTCGTCGCGATGCGGATAGCCGCTGAGGACGAACGAACGCATGCCCATGTCGATGTAGCGATTCAGTTTCGCCAGCACCTGATCGGGATCACCGACAATCGCGCTCGCGCACCCGCTGCGGGCGAGGCCAATGCCCGACCACAGCCGATCCTCGATGAACAAATCCGGGCCCGCCTTCGCGCGGAGCTCGTCTTGCCGCAGCACGCCGGCGCTCTGCGCATCCATCGAGCGTGCCTTGATCTCGCGGCCCTTCGCCGGATCGAGTCTCGAGATCAGGCGGTCCGCCGCGGCGCGCGCCTCCGCCTCCGTCTCGCGCACGATCACGTGCACGCGCAGGCCGTAGTCGATCACGCGGCCGTGCTTGGCGGCCAGCGCGCTCATGTCGCGCATTGTGGCGGCGAGGCGCTCCTCGGTCTCGGGCCACATCAGGAAAACGTCGCAGTGCTTCGCGCAGAGTTCCTGGGCGAGCGGCGAGATGCCGCCAAAATAGAGCAACGGTCCGCCGTTCTGTTGAAACGGTTTCGCCGGCTCGCAGGTCGGCAGGTTGAAATTGTAGAAGCGCCCGCGCCATTCCAGCGGCCCGTCGGTTGCCCAGAGTTTCTGCAAGATCTGGATGACCTCGCTGCTGCGTTCGTAGCGGTCCTCGTTGGATTCCTTTTTTCCCGGCAGATCCGAGGAGATGACGTTGAGCGTGAGGCGGCCCTGCGCGATGTGGTCCAGAGTCGCGATGGCGCGCGCCAGCATCGGCGGCCAGACTTCGCCCATGCGCAGCGCCACGAGCTGATTCATCTGGCGGAGCTGCGGCGCCATCGCCGCGGCAAACGCCAGCGCATCCTGCCCCGCGATCCAGCCGGACGGCAGCAGCACGTTTTGGTAGCCGAGCGCATCCGCGCGCCGCACAATCTCGCCGCAGTGGGCGTAGCTGCTGCGCAGCGCGCCGTCGGGCACGCCCAGGAACTCGTAGTCGTCGCTGCAGAGCGCACCGAACCATGCGACTTCGACCAAGCGGGCGGACGTGCGGATGGGCGGAGGCATGCGGGGTGAAGCCCGATCAGTGCAACGCCCGCGACCCGAAGTGCAATTCCTTACATGGTTTCCCGGCGGCAGATTGCGGCGGCCCGCCCGCCGAATCACCCGCTCAATACGACCACGTCGTGGTGAAACGCCACTCCCGCGGCACCACCAAGTCGTAGCGGCTGTAGCCGATGCCGCGGCCGCCGGGCACGACGAAGCCGTCCGGGGCATTGTCACTCGACGCGATGCGGGCTGGAATGATGTCCGTCTCGTTCAGCACGTTGGTGACATTGATCTGAAAGCGAAACCGGCCGGGGATGCGTTCGAACTTCCTCGAGTAGCCGAACATCAGGTCGGTCGCAGTCAGGACCCGGCCGGTGATCTCGGCGCCGCGGGAATTGCGCCCGATGACGTTCGCGCTGCGCCAGCGCCAGCCACCGCCGATGGTGAAGCCGCGCAACCATCCTTCTTTGAGATCATAGGCCGTGAAGAGGCTGATCTTGTGCGGGCGGACGCCCCAGCGCTGTTCGTTCTCCTCCTTGGCGTCGTTGAGTGCGTCCACCACATCGAAGATCTCCTGGGCGACCGAAAGGCCGTTCGAGGCGGTGAGCGTGCTCACGTTGGCGTCGGGATGCCGGCCAGCGAGTTCGAGCCACTTGGCGACGGTGCCGTTCGCCGCGTAGGCGGCCGGGTCGACGATGTAGCGGCCGGTCGCATCCTGCCGCACGCCCTGCACGAGGCGGTTGCCATCGCGCTTCAACCCATACCAATCGATGATCTCGTTGCTGAGGTTCGTGCGGAGCGTGTCGGTGTAAGAGTAGTTTGCCACGAGCCGCCAGTTGCGCGTGAGGTTCGCGGTGACGCGCGCCTCATAGCCGTCGGACTCGTAGTCGGAGGAGGCGGCGGTGGCGGGCGGGTTGAGCGCCTTGTCGATTTCCGTCCACGCGGCCGCCGTGTAGGGTCGGCCCGCCCCGACGAGCGCGCTCTCAAGCGCGTCCGAGACGCGCGTGTTGCGGCCCGCGGCCCCGGCAAATCCCACCGTCGTGATCTTGCCCCGCTCGACCGAGGTGAAATAGACGGCCTTTGCGTTCAGGCGCCCGCCCAGCAGATCGAAGCTCAAGCCGTAGTCCGAGCCCACGCCCTCGGAGGGCGGCGCGAGGGCGCCGGTGGGAAACGTCTTCCGCACGAACGAGGGCACGCCTTGGTTCGTCGAGTAGTTGGCGACAACCGAGACCCACGGCAGCACGTGGTAAACCAACCCCGCGGTGCCCGTGTGGCCGGTCGCGCTCGTCGTCTGGGACTTGCTCCGGTCGCGATCCACGATGTCGCCGATGAGCGGATCGTTGTAATAGCCCAGCTCGATGACATCGACCTTGTCCTGCCGGTAGCCGAGCGTCGTCACGACCTTGCCGTCCCAGAAATAGCTCTGCGCGACGCCAAGCGTCGAAAACGCCTCCTGCTCGCCGCCGCTGTTGTTGGCGCCGGCGACCTCGTTGGCGAACACGAGGCCGAAGGAGCGGCCGTCGAAATTCACCGTCGTCGGCAGCCGCCGGTAGTCGCCCACGCGGTAGGTGCCATAGTCGCGCTCGGTGAGATAATTCCTCACCGTGATCCGGTTGTTGGCGTTGTTCGGGGTGTTGTTGTAGGGCCGGCCGGCGAAGGCGAGCCACGAGTTCGCGCGCACGTCGAACTGGTCCTGCGTCGAAAGCATCGCGGCCAGGCGGTGGCGGCCGAGCCATTTCCATTTCGGCTCGAGCGTGTAGGAGGCGGCGAGGCGCGTCTCGCGCACTTCGCCGACGTGCACGTCGCGGCGCCAGTTGCCGTCGAAGTAGAGCCGCCCGGCGTAGGGGTTGGCGCGGCCGTTCACGCCGAGCGTGCGGTTGGCGTCGCCGCGCAGCGTCGGGTCCGCGCCGGTCATCAGCGTGACACGGGCCGTGGTGCGCTGATAATTGTGCGCGAGGTTGAGCGCGAAATTCCGCGACAACTGCCAGTCGGCGGTAAAAGTCCAGTTGCGCAGGTTCTGCGTGCGCTCCATGCCGGGGCCGGCGCCGTTGATGTGCCGCGGGAAGATCCGGGGATCGTTCATGCGTAGGCCGCCGGTCGTCACGCCCGGCGTCCCGTCCGGGGCCCGCACCACTGCGTTGTTGTAGCTGCCGGTCAGGAACGTGCCGCGCGCGTCGAACACCGTGCCGTCGTTCTCGATGAAGATGGCGCGGCGGTTCTGGCCGGTCGCCGCGACTTCGCGCGCCGTCACGCCGAGCGCCTGCATCGCGGCCGTCGGCGTGGTGTTGTTGGGCGTGAACGTCACCGCGGCCGCGCCGCGCGCCTCGCGGTTGTCATACCACGCCAGCACCTGATCAGAATCCACGGTCGCCCGGATCACCGCCCCGATGTCACGGCCGGTCTCCCCCATCGCGGTCAAAGTCAGGCGGCGATGCGGCCGGATCACGACCGAGGCAAAGATCCGCTCCTTGTCCTGGAAATCCCAATCGCGCCAGCCGCCGTTCGCCTGGTTCACCGCCGCGATGGAGATCGCGAGGCGCTCCTTCAGCAGCACCTTGTTCAGGTCGAGCTCGGTCCGGTTGCGATCCCAGGAGCCGGTGCTGTGCCGCACGTTGGCGCTGTCGCGCCCGAACAAGGCCACCTTCGATGTTTGGTTGATGATGCCACCCGGCGACCCGATGCCGAACAGGATGCTGTTGGGCCCGCGGTTGTCCTCGTAGCGCCCGGCCCGGTAGGGGTCGGTCGGGATGATGCTGGTGAAATAGTCCACGCCGATGCTGGCCGTGAGGCCGCGCACGAGGATCGTGGGCGTCAGGCTCTGCGCGTTCACCACGGGGTTCTGCTCGGAGCCCGCCTGGTTCTCGTTGGTGTTCATCTCGCCGTTCACCGTGTAGCGCATCAGCTCGGTGAGATCGGTGATCGCAAGGTCGTCGAGGAACTCCTTCGTGAACACGGAGAGCGAGCCCGCCGTGTCGCGCAGCGAGGTGTTGAGCCGGCTGCCGGCGAGCGTGTTTTCCGCCTGATAGCCGAGGTCGCGGTCGGTGTTCACGGTGAACGGGCTCAGCTCGACCACATCGCCGGCGCGGCGCGCTTCCGGGGCGGGCGCGGGCGGGACGGCCTGCGCGCTCAACGCAGCCGGGAGGCAAAGCAGCAGGCCAAACACGCGGGCCGTCGACGTCTTCATGGGCGGAGGGGGTTAGGGGCTGGCGGTCGGCGAACGGAGGCGCCGACTCCAAGTCCCAGAGGCCAACGCACCGCCCGCCCGGCGACAAGCCCGGAAGCAGGCGGATCCCACCGCGCGATCTTTGGGGTTTCTCATTCGCCCGAACGCGGCTCAGATGATTGGTCGAGATACGACCGAGACCGCCCCTACTCCCCATGCATGCTCCTGCCCGCCTGAGTTCGCTGTTGCTGGCGCTGACCACCGTCGCGCACGCGGCCGCGCCGGTCGATTTGTCCGGCCTCGCCCCGGGCAGCGAAATCACCGTCGCGCGCCTCGACACAGGCGATCTCGTCAGCGTCGAATGGCCGGCCGATGCAACCGGCGCCCGCGCCGTGCTCCAGCTCAACCTCGCGCCGGACCGCCCGCTCTTCAGCGTGCTGGGTTGGAAAAAATCAGGCGACACTCCGCTCCAAAAAATCGCCGAGAACCTCACACCCCTCACCGTGCTCACCGTCGGCGAGCGCGACCTCGCGCGCAACGGCTGGATGGTTTTCTTCGACAAAGTCCACACGCGGCCCTCGCAGCGCTTCCCCGCGAAGCTCAAGCCCGCCGCGCTCAAGGCCACGTCGCTCTCCGCCTCGCGCGCGCGCCTGTCCATCGAAGGCCTGAGCGCGGGGAGTTTTACCGGACGCTTCGAGATCACGATCTTCGCCGGCAGCGCGCTCGTGATGACGGAAGCGGTGCTCGCGACGCGCGAGGACCGTCGCGCGATCCTCTACGACGCCGGCCTCGTCGCCCCCGAGCGCCGCGCCACCGGCTACGCTTGGATCGACCCGCGCGCGGGCGCGCAGACTGCGCCCGCCGATACGCCCGGCGGCGTGCGCGCGGCGCGGTTTCGCAGCGCGGCCTTGGAGTTCGCGGAGGGCTCCGTCGCGATCTTTCCGCCGCCGCACCGCTACCTCTACCCGCTCGATTTCGCCGACAACTACGGCTTCAACTGGCTCGGCCGAAACTACGATGCCGCCGCGCCCGGCGACGGCATCGGCGTCCGCCAGCCGCCTGCTGGCGACAATCGCTACGTCCCCTGGGTCAACGCCCCGCCCGGCACCGAGCAGCGTCTGCCGCTATTCTTTCGCTTCGGCCCCGAGAATGCCGCTGCGTCGCTCGCCGCGGTGCAGACCTACACGCGCGGCGATCGTTTCGCGGATCTGCCGGGCTACAAAAAATTCACGAGCCACTACCACGTCGAGCACACGACCGACCTGATGAACGAGCAGAAGGCCGCCGGCAGCGATGCGATTCCCCCACGCCTGCGCGAGCCGGGTTTCGTGAAGGCGTTTCGCGCGATGGGCGTGGATATCGTGCACCTCGGCGAGTTTCATTTCGGCACCACGCCGCGGCTCGCCGCCGAGGAGCGGGTGAAACAACTCCGGCTCATGCACGCCGAGTGCGCGCGGCTCTCCGACGAAAAATTCCTTCTCCTCCCCGGCGAGGAGCCCAACGTCCACCTCGGCGGCCACTGGATCAGTTTCTTCCCGAAGCCCGTCCTGTGGGTGCTCAACCGCCCCGCCGGCACGCCGTTCGTCGAGACGAATGCCGCGGGCGAGACGATCTACCGCGTGGGCAGCCCGGCCGATGTGCTGGAGCTGATGCAACGCGAGCGCGGCCTGATGTGGACCGCGCACGCGCGCATCAAGGGCTCGATTCCATTCCCCGACGGCCAGCGCGACACGGCGTTTTTCAAGTCGCCGCAGTTCCTCGGCGCCGCATGGAAGGCGATGCCCGCCGACTACTCGCGCGACACCCTCGGCTGGCGCGTGCTGGACCTGCTCGACGACATGAACAACTGGGGCGCCGACAAACGCGCGCTCGGCGAAGTCGACGTCTTCAAGATCGAGCCGCACAGCGAACTCTACGGCCACATGAACGTGAACTACCTCAAGCTCGACCGCCTCCCGCGCTTCGCCGACGGCTGGCAGCCCGTGCTCGACGTGCTGCGCAACGGGGAGTTTTTCGTGACGACGGGTGAGATTCTCGCGAGCGATTTCCTCGTCACGCGCGGTGCGGCGAGTGCGGAACCACCCCCAACGCTGAGCGCAAAGCTCGCGTGGACGCTCCCGCTCGCCTTCGCCGAGCTCATCGGCGGCGACGGCACGCGCACCCTGCGCCACCGCGTCGACCTCGGTGACACGCGCGCGTTTGGCGGACGAGATTTCTCGGCGGCATTCCCCACCACGCCCGGCCTCCGTTGGGTGCGCCTCGCCGTGTGGGACGTCGCTGGCAACGGCGCGTTCACGCAGCCCATCGCGCTCGCACCGTAGGGCCGGCGCTCGCCGCCGGCCGGGCCGTGGCACGCTGACAAGCGGCGGCCCTACCTCGCCCGTTTCCGCAACCGCAGCGCCGCCGCGACGCCCTTTTTCGCCGGGTGGCGCACCGCGTGGCGGATGAGCCACTTTCGTTCCGCGGAAGCGCCCTCGACCCAGCGCTCGCAGATCTCGAACACCAGCGCCGGGTGATCCTTGGCGATGTCGCCAAGGTGGTTCGCCACGCTGCGCCGCACGTAAAGATCAGGATCATCCTTCAGCGCCTCGAGGATTGGCTGCGTGGGCCGCGGGTCGCGGACGAAGGCCGGGATGCGTTGCGCCCACGGCAAGCGGGGCCGCGTGCCCTCCGAGCAGAGCCGCCGCACATGCGGGTCGGGATCCCGCGTCCATTCCATGAGCCGCGCCAGCGTGCGCTCCGGCCAGCGGATCAGAAACGGCCGGATGGAAAACTCCGCGCTGAAGCGCCGCGTGATCTCGTATTGCGCACGCATCGAGACCTCGAACGGATCGCGCCCGCCGTTGTGTTCCGCGTCGAGCCCGTAGGCCGAGACGAAGCAAACGTGCGGCAGGTAGAAAAACACCCCGAGCCCGAGATCGTCGGTCGCCGTGAGCGGCGGCGTGAGCGAGCGGAGCAACACGTCGACCGCTTCCTCGTAGCGCGGCGGCAAATGCGCGCGCAACGCCCGCGCGAGATGCGCCCCGCGCTGAGTGATGCCCAGCGGCGCGAGGCCCTCGTTCGCCGTGCGCCGGAACGCCGTCGCATCGAACCCACGCCCCGCTTGGACCAGGTTGTGCGCGAGACACTCGACCGCCTCCGATCCGAGCAGCGCGGCCAGCGAGCTGCCCTTCGCGATCGAGCGCGGCGCGGCCGGCAGACGGAGATCGAGCGCCGCAGCAGCGGCGGACGCGGGGCGGGGCTGGGCTTTCTTCATGGGCGGTGGAGGGCGCCACTGTGCCATGGCGCGCTGACAGCCTCTTGTCAGGAGCGATTCTCGCGCCTTGCGGGCCGGGCACGCGCGCCGCAAGTTCGGGCCGAATGCAACTCACCAAGCACTGGGCCGCCCAGCTCGACGACTACGCGATCGATCTCGCGTGGTCGCCGGACGGCGCGCTTCTGGCCGCCGCGAGCGCCGCGGGAGCGGTGTCGCTCCTCGCGGCGGGCGACGGCGCGCGCCGGCATGATCTGCCCGGCCACGAGGGTGGCACCAACTGCCTCGCGTGGGCTCCTTTCTCCGGCTCTCAGCTCTCAGCTCTCAACTCTCAGCTCCTCTTGGCCACCGGCGGCCAGGACGGCGCCGTAAAATTCTGGGACGCCGCCGCCGGCCAGCACACGGCGACCGCGAAACTCGGCCGCGATTGGGTCGAGCACCTCGCGTGGGTCGGTGGCACGCTCTTCCCCGCGGCCGGAAAGAATCTCTTTGCCGTCCGCACGGACGGCTCGCTCGCGCACACGTTCAAGCCCGCGGCCAAGACGATCACGGCGCTCGCCGCGCCCCGCGCCGGCGGCTGCATCGCGTCGGCCTGCTACGGCGGAGTGACGCTCTGGGACACCGATGATTTTCTCGCGCAGAAGGAACTCGTCTACGCCAACGGCATCCACGCCCTTGTCTGGTCACCCGACGCCAAGTGGCTCGTCTCGGGCAACCAGGACCCGAGCGTCCACCTCTGGATTCCGGAAAATGACATCGAGCTCCACATGAGCGGCTACGAGACCAAGGTGAAGCACCTCGCGTTCGACGCCACCTCGCGCTGGCTCGCGACGAGCGGCGGGCCGGATTGCTGCGTGTGGGATTGCAGCGGCGCGGGACCCGAGGGCCGCGAGCCCGTGATGCTGCCGCACGACGCGCCGCTCTGCGCGGTGAGCTTTCAAAACGCCTACGGCATCCTCGCCACCGCGAGCGCCGACGGCACCGTGCGG
>JAEUHB010000049.1 GCA_016794665.1 Opitutaceae bacterium | reverse complement strand
TCTCGACAAACGTGACCGGCTGCGCGGGCAGATCTTTGCGGAGCGAGGCCGCCTTGCGGTAGTCGGCCTCGCTGACCCACACGATGGGGAACGGCTCGCCCCAGTAGCGCTGGCGCGAGAAGAGCCAGTCGCGGAGCTTGTCGTTGACGGTGGCCTTGCCGACGCCGCGGGCGGCGAGATCGGCGGTGATTTTCTTCTTCGCGTCAGCAGTCCGCATCCCGTCGTAAGGTCCGGAATTCACCGCGATGCCTTCACCCTCGACACAATAGTTATGGTAGCAGTTAACGGGCCTCAGCTTTCCATCGATGGTCAGAGGAATTGTTTGGAGCCCGTAGTCGGGCACCGTCGCGGAAGGAACGATGTCGAAAGCGAGTAATTCTGTGCGCCCGACGACCGCTTTGATCTCTAGGCCGAATTGTTTCGCGAACTCAAAGTCCCGCTCGTCGTGCGCCGGCACGGCCATGATTGCGCCGGTGCCGTAGCCCATGAGCACGTAGTCGGCGACCCAGATGGGGACGCGCTGGCCGTTGACGGGGTTGATCGCGTAGGCGCCGCTGAAGACGCCGCTCTTATCCTTCGCGAGATCGGTGCGCTCGAGGTCGCTTTTGCCGGCCGCCTTTTGGCGGTAGGCGGCGACGGCGGCGCGCTGCTCGGCGGTCGTGAGCGCGTCGACGAGCGGGTGCTCGGGCGCGATGACCATGTAGGTGCAGCCGAAGAGCGTGTCGGGCCGCGTGGTGAAGATTTTCAGCTGGCCGAGTGATTTGTTCTCCAGCTCGAAGAGAATCTCCGCGCCCTCGCTGCGGCCGATCCAGGCTTCCTGCATGCGCTTGGTGGAGTCGGGCCAGTCAACGTCCTTGAGGTCGGCGAGCAGGCGCTCGGCGTAGGCCGTGATGCGGAGGACCCACTGGCGGAGGTTGCGGCGCTCGACGGGGAAGCCGCCGACCTCGGACTTGCCGTCGACGACCTCCTCGTTGGCGAGCACGGTGCGCAGCTCGGGGCACCACCACACGGGACGCTCATCGACGTAGGCGAGGCCGCGCTCGAAGAGCTTCAGGAAGATCCATTGCGTCCACCGAAAATACTTCGGGTCCGTGGTGTCGACCTCACGTTCCCAGTCGTAGGAGAAGCCCTGGCGCTTGATCTGGCCGCGGAAGACCGTGATGTTTTCCTGCGTGTTGGTGGCGGGATGCTTGCCGGTTTTGACTGCATGCTGCTCGGCGGGCAGGCCGAACGCATCCCAGCCGATGGGGTGCAGGACGTTGAAGCCCCTCGTGCGCTTGTAGCGCGTGATGATATCCGTGGCAGTGTAGTTGATGGAGTGTCCGAGGTGCAGACCCGCGCCGGACGGGTAGGGGAACATGTCGAGCACGTAGAACTTCGGCTTCGGCGAAGTGTTTTCAGCGCGGAAGGCGCCCTGCTTTTCCCAGAGCGCCTGCCAATGCGGCTCGATCTGGAGGAAACTGTAGTCTGTGGACTGCGTGGCCATCGGATGAATCGGCCACGGTGAAAACGTTTCCCGGGGCGGTCAACCCCGGGGGCGAGCAGCTACGATGTTTCGGAAGCCGTCGGCGGACCCGTCAACTGCGGGCCCAGACCGGGTAGCATCACTCCGCGCGCGCCGTCGCGTCGCTGGCCCAAACGATGAGCCAGCCGCTCTTGTCGTCCACGAAGACCATGGTGGAAGCGCCGGCTCCGGGGGCCTCGACGTTTTCGGCACGGGCAATGGGCTCGCCGACGGGGAGCGCAACCTCGGGTGTCGTGGCCGAAGGGGAAACCATGACGACCGCAACGGCAGCCGCCGCGGCGACGGCGAGCGGCAGGCCGAGCCAGCCGCCGAGGTCCCAACGCGAGCTCGGGGCCGCCTCGCCCCCGCGGATGCGGCGGCGGACGGCGTGCCACTCGCGCTCGGCGTCAGGCACCTCAATCCGGGCGACATCGCTGCGCCAGGCCGCGAGGGCCGCCGTGAGATCGTCGCGGACCCGGCGGCATGCCGCGCAGTGCGCGACATGCGCCTCCAGTGCGACGCCGTCGGACGAATCCGGGGCGGCGTCGGGCGCGGAGCAGAGCCGGTCTTGGACCTCACGGCAGTTCATGGTAGGAGCAGAGAAAACGGTTTCAGGTTTCGGCCTTAGCGGCGATTCCAGCTGTAGCCGTGATCATGGCCGCGGGGGTTGTAGCTGTAGGCCGGGGCGGGCGTGGCGCAGTGGTTGTCGGTGGCGACCCACACGCGATCCGTGGTGTAGGTGAAGTAGCCGGGCTCGACCACGCGCTCCGGGCGGCCCCAGCGGTTGTGGCGGATATAGGTGCGCTCGGGCACCCAGGTCTTGACGGTGATGTCCTTCCAGTAGCCACGTGCGGCAGGAGCATGGACGACGCTCGGAGCGGGTGCGTAAACGACGGTGGGCGGAGCGGGGCGGTAGGCGGGAATGCCGATGTGGACACCGAAATTGACGCGCGTATCAGCCTTGGCCGAGGCAGCGGTGAGAGCGGCGGTGGCGGCGAGGAGGGCGAGAGAGAGGCGATTCATTTGAGTTATCCTTGGTTAAGGTTCGCCTCATCCGACGTGCCGGGGTGGGTGGGTATTCAAATTTCTTTTGGGCGAAATCGCCGCTGCCGCTCAGCGCGCGATGAGCAGCACCACCGGCACCTCCCCGTCACCCGCGCCGCGGCGCACGAGCACGCCGGGCACGCCGGGCACCAAGGTGAGGGTTGTGCTGATAATCACTTCGGAGGATTTCATCCAATACGCCTTTAGCCGCAGGCCGTCGCCGGGATCGTCCTGCAATTCGACCCGGTGGTCGCCGGCAAAGGTGATCGTGGCGTGGCCTCCCTTTGAAAGCGTGGAGGCTCCTTCCCCTCCGAAGCGGAAGGTGTCAAAAGGCAGGTTGCGCTTAAGGTTGTCGGCGTAGGCAGCGAGACGGCGATCGACGCCGCCCTTCTTGTTGGATGCGTAGACCAAGATGGCGCGGACCTGGGTGGCCGCCGCGGACTTTCCGCCCTTGGTTGCGGGAGCCGCGGAGGCGATGGGTGCAAACGTCGGGACGGCGACCGCGAAGGCGAGGATCGAGACGATGGTTCTCATGGCTGTTCTCCTAATTTTTGCGCAAGATGGCGACGGGCGTGAAAAAGGCGGGACATGACGGTGCCGCGGGCGATGCCCAGGTTGGCGGCGATCTCGTCGTAGGAAAGATGCTGGATTTCCCGGAGCGCAAGCACGGCGCGGTGCTTCGGCGGGAGCGACGCGATGGCTTTCTCAAAACGTGCCGTGCTTTCACCGCGCTCGAGCTGCTGGCGCGGATCGTCGGGCTCGACAGCCTCGGACGCGGCGGCCACGCGGTCAGCGTTGCCCTCGTCCTCGCCGACATCCGAGGCGAACGGAATGAAGCGGCTGAACCAGCGCTTCCGCCCCCGCAGGTGGTCGATGGCGCGGCGGGTCGCGATCGGGTGCAGCCAGGTGGAAAACTTTGCGTCGCCGCGAAAGGTGCCGAGGTTCTTCCAGACGGTGAGCCAGATTTCCTGGCAGACGTCCCGGGCGCTGTGCTCGTCGCGCAGCATCGAGATGACCAAGCGGAAGACCGGCTCGTAGTGGCCGCGCATGAGCGTGCCGAAGGCCTCCTCGTCGCCATCGCGCGCGCGCTGCACGAGCGCACGCTCGGCTTCGGAAGTGAGTTCGATGGGATCGGGCACGGCGAGGCTTCAGGCATCACGCCTTGGGACGCGGAAATCGAGCGAGATATTCAGCCCTGGGGTGCGCGCCGGCTGTTTGCAGCTTGGCGGGCGGGGCTTTCGGGGTTTTGTCACACGCACGATGTTCACGGGTATCGTCGAGGAAACAGGCCGCGTGCTCGCCTTCGAGCCGAAAGCCGAGGCGTGGAGCCTCACGGTCGGCGCGCGCGCGGCCCTCGCGGACCTCGCGCTCGGGGACAGCATCGCGGTCAACGGCTGCTGCCTCACTGCGGCCGAGTTTGGCGCGGACTGGATCCGGTTCGACGTGCTGGAGGAAACGCGCCGGCTCACGAACTTCGCGGCCCTCGCGCCCGGCGCGTCGCTCAACCTCGAGCGGAGCTTGCGGTTTGGCGGGAAGGTTGGCGGGCACTTCGTGACGGGCCACATTGATGCGGTCGGCACGGTCGCGCTCTTCGAGCCGCGGGGAAGTGATTTCTACCTCCGGGTGCGGGTGGCTGGGCCGTTCATGCGCCATGTCGTCCACAAGGGTTGCATCGCGATTGACGGGATCTCGCTCACCGTCGCGGAAACCGACGCGGATGCGCTCGCCGTGTGGATCATACCGCACACGCGAGCCGTCACGAACCTCCGCGACAAACGCCCCGGCGACCCCGTGAACCTCGAGTTCGACCTGCTCGGCAAACACGTCGAGAAACTGCTCGCCACGCGCGTCTCGTGAGCCGCGATTGATGACCATGCGTCTCGCCCTGCAAGCCCTCGCCGAGGAACTCCGCCGCCTGAAGACGGCCGGGGTGAAAAACGTCGCCGTCTCGGATGCGAGTGTGGCGGAGTTGCGGCGCGTGGTCGCGGGGCGCAGCTCCGAGCGAGACGCGCGGAGCGAGGCGAAGGAAAGCGCGACGTCGAGGCCGGCCCCGGTCGCCGTTGCGCCATCCCCGGTTGCGCCCAAGGCCGCCCCTTTGCGCGCCGCGGCCCCCGTCTCGCGACTGCCCGAACCGCCTGCGTTCACGTTGCCCGCCGGGGACAAGCAAACCCGCTGGGACGCCTTGCGCGCCCTCGTGCAAAACGACCCGACCTGCCGCGCCAACGTCCGCCCCGGGAAAAAAGTCGTGCTTGGCGTCGGCGCCGTCGACGCGAAGATCATGTTTGTCGGCGAGGCGCCGGGCGCCGAGGAGGAGATTCAGGGCGAGCCTTTTGTCGGTCCCGCGGGCCAGCTCCTGACCAAGATGATCCTCGGCATGGGCCTCCAGCGCGCGGAGGTCTACATCGGCAACATCATGAACTGGCGCCCGCAGATGCCGACGGTGGATGGCCGCGAGCAGGTGGGCAACCGCCCGCCCACGGAGGACGAGATGCGCTACTGCCTCCCCTATCTGCGCGCGCAGGTTGAGATCGTGCGGCCCGTGCTGCTCGTCGCGCTCGGCAAGACCGCGCTCGATGGTCTGCTGGGTTTTGGCAAGTTCAAGACGCTCGGCGAGGCGCGCGGGCAGTGGCACGACTTCGGCGGCACCCCGCTCATGGTCACCTACCACCCGAGCTACATCTTGCGTGAGCCGACCAATCGCAAGAAGCGGATGATTTGGGAGGACCTGCTCAAGGTGATGGAGCGTGCCGCGCTGCCGATTTCCGAGAAACAGAGGGGGTTTTTCCTCGAGAAATGAAACGGGCGATCATCGGTGCCGGCTTGCTGCTGATCGGCGCCTGCGCCGGGGCGGCTGACTTCGCCTCGCTCCGGTCGCGGGCGAGGGAGCTCGCGGCCCGTCCCCACGCGCCCGTGGCCGGCGCGGTGCCGCAATGGCTGCGCGAGCTCAGCTACGACGACGCCCGCAAGATCCAGTTCGACGGCGGAAAATCCCTCTGGCACGGCGAAAGGCTCCCGTTTGAGATCCAATTTTTCCACCCCGGCTTCATCCACGATCGCACGGTGCGCGTCGCGGAGATTATCCGCGGGCGCGCCGAGACCGTTCCGTTTCGGCGCGAGTCCTTCAACTACCACGGTCTCAAGCTCGGCGAACTTCCCCCCGCGCTCGGCTACGCTGGTTTCCGCGTGATGCACGGCCTCGGCGAGCCGGACGGCGGATTGCGCGAGGCGGGGTCGTTTCTCGGCGCGAGCTATTTCCGCTTCCTGCCGCGCGGCGCGGCCTACGGACTCTCCGCGCGCGGCCTCGCGCTCAACACGGCGGAGCCGGAGCCCGAGGAATTCCCCGCGTTCACGGAATTCTGGCTCGAGCGGCCGGCGCCGGGAGCGGCGAGCGTCGGCGTGCTCGCGTTGCTCGAGAGCGAGTCGGTCGCCGGCGCGTATCGTTTCACGATCACGCCGGGTGCGATGACCTCGATGCATGTGCAGGCCGCGATTTTTCGGAGGAAGGATGCGAAGGTTTTCGGCGTTGCGCCGCTGACGAGCATGTTCTGGCGGGGCGAGAATTCCAACGGGCCGTTGGAGGACTACCGGCCCGAGGTGCACGATTCGGATGGCCTTCTCATGCACAACGGCCGCGGCGAGTGGCTCTGGCGCCCGCTCGATAATCCGCGCCACGTGCGCGTGGTCGCTTTTCAGGACGAGCACCCCCGCGGCTTCGGCCTGCTCCAGCGCGATCGCGAATTCGAGCACTACCAGGATCTCGAAGCCGCCTACCACGCGCGTCCCGGGGCGTGGATCGAGCCAGTGGGAAAATGGGGCCGGGGATCAGTGCGGCTCGTCGAGCTTCCGACCAAGGACGAATTCAACGACAACATCGTCGCCTTCTGGTCGCCTGAAACGCTGCCGCCGCCGGGCGAGGCGGTGGAGCTCGAGTATCGCCTGCGCTGGTTTGTCAGCCAGATCGGTCCGCCGGCGGGCTTCGTGCGGGCGACACGCCACGGGAAGACCGCCTATTACGAGCCCGGCTTGCACCGCTTTGTGGTCGATTTTGACGGCGACGCCCTGCGGGCGTTCGGGGCCGATTCGGCGCTGGCGCCCGAGCTGGGCGTGGGCGACGGTGCGAAGCTCAACAATGCCACGCTGCAGAAAAACGCCGTGAACGGCACGTGGCGCGTTGCTTTCACGCTGCGGCCGGACGGCACCGGCCGGCCGGTTGAGCTGCGGTGTTTCCTGAAACGCGGCGCACAGGTGCTCACGGAAACGTGGTCTTATCTCTGGCAACCATGAGCAACCCGGTGGAACTTTCCGCGGCGTTTCGCCCAAAGACCGGCACGATGGAGCAATGGAACGCCGCCTACGTCCGCGTGGAGGACTACCTGCGCGCGCACCGCATCCACAACCGGCTGCACCAAAGCCGCCTCATTCAGCAAGTGCTCGAACGCGCCGCGCAGCGCCATGAGGCCAACCCCGCGCTCAGCCCCACGGTGCTCGCGGCCGAGGAGATCGAGGCGCTGATGGACTTGTGGTTCGGCGAGATCTTCGACGAACGCGACCAGCCGCACGAGCGCATCGCGGTGGACGGGCGCCTCGCGCTGTTGTTGTGCGACGGCGCGCAGCGCTGGCCCTATGCGTTTCTCGATCGGCAGGTCCCAAAGGAGTTTGAGGAGGCGATGCGCGGCGTCGCGGTGCACGCGGGCCCGGAGATGAAGTTCTCCAGCATGGCCCCGCGGCCGATTGATCTTGGGCCCATCCCGGAGGCGGCGGGCGAGACGATGGAGCGCATCGAGCGCTGGCCCATCCTGCGCGCGCTGCTGCTTTGGTTGCTCTTCGCCGGCGCGCTCGCGGCGATTTTCTACCTCACCCGCTGACTTCGCCGTGGACCTGCACCTCAAGGATCGCATGGGCAAGGACCGCCTCAACCGGCGGCGGACGCTTTTCTTCACGGTGATCTTCGCGTTCACGGCGGTCGCGACCTGGTTCATGGCGGACCTTCTGTGGCAGGATGGCCTGAGCGGCATCGAGATCATGCTGCTTGGGCTGTTCGTGATCCTGTTTGCGCATATTGCGGCGGGATTCTGCACCGCCCTCGTGGGCTTCTACGTGCTCAACCGCGGCGGCGACAGCGCGCGCATCGTGAGGACGCTTGCGCCCGACGAGGACGCCCCGCTTGGCTCCACCGCGATCGTGATGCCGGTCTTCAATGAAGACGTGAGCCGCGTCTTTGAGGGGCTGCGCGTGGTGTTCCGCTCCCTGCAGGAGACCCGCAAGCTGGAGCACTTCGATTTCTTCGTCCTCAGCGACTCCAACCAGCCGGGTCAGTGGGTGCGGGAGGAGGTCGCGTGGCTCGAGTTGTGCAAACAGGTCGGCGGCTTCGGGAAAATATTCTACCGCAAGCGCCGGCATGCGATTAACAAAAAGGCCGGCAATATCGCCGATTTCCTCCGCCGCTGGGGCCGTCGCTACCGCTACATGATTGTGCTCGACGCCGACTCGATCATGACGGGCAAGGCGCTCGTGCAACTCGTCCAGTTGATGGAACGCAACCCGGAGGTCGGCATCCTCCAGACTGCGCCGCGCATCGTGAATGGCGAGACGCTCTTCGCCCGGGCGCAATCCTTTGCGAGCCGGCTCTACAGCCCGCTTTTTCTCGCAGGCCTCAACTATTGGCAGCAACACGAGGGAAATTTCTGGGGGCACAACGCCATCGTCCGCGTCGAGCCGTTCATCGCCCACTGCTCGTTGCCGGACTTGCCGGGTAGCGAGCCGTTTGGCGGGCGCATTTTGTCGCACGACTTCGTCGAGGCCGCGCTGATGCGCAAGGCCGGCTGGGCGGTGTGGCTCGCCGGCGAGGTCGAGGGCACCTACGAGGAAGGGCCGCCGACGCTCATCGACTCGGCGAAGCGCGACCGCCGTTGGTGTCAGGGCAACATGCAGCACCTTTGGCTGCTTTCCGCGCAGGGACTCCGCCCGGCGAGCCGGTTTCACTTGCTGATGGGGGTGATGGGCTATGTGTCGGCGCCGCTATGGCTGCTCTTCATGCTGCTTTGCACGCTGCACGTGTTCACGCGGGTGAAGGTGCCGGAAACCGCGGCGCACGCGCCTTCATTTTTCGGCGACACGGGCCGCTGGCCGCTCGCGCTCGGGCTTTTTGCGTTCACGATGCTGCTGTTGTTCCTGCCGAAGTTCGTGAGCGTGGTCCGGGCGCTTGGGCAACCGGAGGAAGCGGCGCGATTCGGCGGGAAGCGTCGCCTCGTCGCGAGCGCGATCGGCGAGAGCCTCGTCTCCGCCCTGCTCGCGCCGATCAACATGGCGTTCAACGCGAAGTTCGTGCTCTTCACGCTCCTCGGTCAGGGGGTGTCCTGGGTCACGCAACGCCGCGACGCCGAGGGCGAGGGCACCGACTGGCGCGAGGCGATCATCACGCATGGCGGGCAGACGATTTTCGGAGTGGTGTGGGGCGTGTGCTCGTTCATCCTTTCGCCGCCGTTCTTTTTTTGGCTGAGCCCGGTGGTCGTGCCGCTCGCGCTCTCCATTCCGATTTCGATTCTGCTGAGCAAGTCGGGCCTCGGCACCGCGGCGCGGCGTGCGGGGCTGTTCCTCACGCCGGAGGAAACCGCGCCACCCTACGAGCTGAAGCGCCTGCATCAAAACCTCGCCGAGTGCTACCGGCACCTGCCGCCCATCGAGCCGCTGCGCGCCGACTACGGCCTGATGCAGGCCGTGCTCGACCCTTATGTGAACGCGATGCACGTCGCGCTGCTGCGCCTGCGCCGGCCGACGGAGGAGTCGCGCGAGTGGTTCGCGCAGCTCCGCGCCCGCCTGCTGCGCGACGGCCCGGCGAAGTTCACAGCCAAGGAAAAGATGTCCCTGCTGCTCGACGCCGAGTCGATGATCGCGCTGCACCGCGATCTGTGGAGTTGCCCCGCGGAGGAACTCGCCGAATGGTGGCGCCTCGCGATGCGGCAATACAATGTCCTCACGACGGCGCCCACAACGGCGCTCTACCGGTGAGGACTGCCGCCCGCCAACCAACCTCCGGAGAACAACCCCATGGGCACGCTCACCATCAAAGGCACAATCGACATGGCGCAGTTCTGGCCGTCCGGCCACTCCGACGCAGATACCGTCAAGGTGTCGCTTGCGGGCATCAAGACCCCGTTTCGCTTCAAGGCCGACGGGGCGAAGGAAATCAAGACCACGGTCTTTGACACCGCCGTGGTGCGCTCGAAGTTTGGCCAGACACCTGTCGTCGAAAAGGGATCCGTCGATGTGCGCCTGCAGGGCATCGACGCGCCCGAGTTGCACTACAAGCCGCAGAACTACCGCCAGCACCACGCCGAGTCGGCGACGGTCGCTCTCGGCGCGTTGCTCGCAAAATCGGGAAGGTCCGCCGTGCCTTGCCGCGTTATCACGCGCGTCGAGGAGCCCAACGACGTGTGCGACATGTATGCGCGGATCGTCGGCGATGTCGTCGTGCGGCTTGGGATGAAATACGTGAACCTGAATGAGTGGCTCGCGGCGCAGGGCTGGGCGTTTCCCGCGTTCTACACCTCGATGTCCCCTGGGGAAATCACGCGCCTTACGAAGCTTTCCGAGTCGGCGCGCAAGGCGAGGAAGAATATTTGGCGCGCCGGCGCCTACACGGCGCAGATAGGGCCGTTTGACGGGACGCTGCGGATGCGGAAGAAAGGCTCGCAGATAGCGTCGGAAACAGGCCCGGTAATCTGGCCGAAGTTCTTTCGTCGCCTCGTCGAGTGGAAACTCGTGAAGACCGGAGCGGAGCCAACGCTCAAGGCCCATCTCGGCGGCGGGGGCGGGGAGAGGTTTGTTCCGACCGACGAGCTCCTGGAGCATAGCCTCACGGCGGCCGAGCAGCAGCGACTCGCCGATTCGCTCGATGCGAACGATGCCATGACCCTTGCGCCGAAGGACTACGTGATCGTGGAAAAACCCGCCACCCTCTACGCCGCCGACGGGAAGACCAAAATCTCCGCTTGGTAGCGGTGGCAAGACGGGCCTGCGGGGATCACTGCGCAGCTACCGAGCGATCAAAGCAGCGAACTCCACCTGGGTGCGGGCAAACTCGGCCTTCACTTCGCCAACCAGGGCTCGCACATCGCCGAGGCCGTCCGTGCGGGCCCGGTGCTCGAGGTTGCCGGCGGCGGTGCGCAGCGCGGCGGCGCCGACGTTGGCCGAGCTGCCTTTGATGCTGTGCGCGGCGCGCGTGAACTTGGGAGTGTCGCCGGCAGCAAGGCTGTCGTCGAGTTCGGCGAGGCGGATCGGCGTATCGGCGAGAAAGATGCCGATGACGTCGCGGAGGAACTCGTCGTTGTCGCCCGGGTTGAGGGCGCGGAGTTCCGCGATGGCGCCGGGGTCGATCACGGGGAGACTCTGGGTGGCGGGCATGGTGGTGGCTGGAATCAGGCGGCCCACTCGAACGAGGTCGAGGCCTCGATCTCGTCGATGGTGGTGAGGCCGAGGAGCACCTTTTTCAGGCCGTCGTAGCGGAGGGGGCGGTAGCCGACCTTGGCGGCCGCGCGCGCAATCTCTTGCGCGCCCCGGCCATCGTTGATGAGGGTGCGGACTTCCTCGGTCACGAGCACGAGCTCGTGGAACGCGATGCGGCCCTTGTAGCCGGTGCCACGGCACGCGGGGCAGCCGCGTCCGCGGTAGAATTTTACGCCGGTGATGCCATCAGTGTGGAAGTAGCGGTCGAGCACGTCTTGGGCGGGCTCGTAGGGCTCCTTGCAGACTTCGCAGATTTTCGCGACGAGACGCTGGGATAGCACGCCGATCACGGATGGCGCGACCATGTAGGGCTCGACGCCGATTTCCATCAGGCGCGCGATAGCCTGTGGCGCGGTGTTGGTGTGGAGGGTCGCGAAGACGATGTGGCCGGTAAGTGCGGCTTCGGTGGCGATCTTGGCCGTCTCAAGATCGCGGATTTCGCCGACGAGGATAACGTCGGGATCCTGGCGCATGAGCGCGCGCAGCACAGTCGAAAACTTGAGATCGATGTTGGCGTTTACCTGGCTCTGTGTGACGCCGGGCAGCTGGATTTCGATCGGGTCCTCAATCGTGCTTATGTTGGTGGCGGGTGTGTTGATCTCGTTTAGCGCGGCGTAAAGCGTGGTGGTTTTTCCGGAGCCGGTCGGGCCGGTGACAAAGATGATGCCGTTAGGATTCTGGATGAGCCGGCGGAAGGGCTGCAGCATCACCTGCGACATCTGCATCTTCTCGAGGGTGACCATCGTCTTTTTGCCGGCGGATGCGAGGACGCGCACGACTGCCTTCTCGCCATAGGCCGAGGGTATGGTCGAGACGCGGAAGTTCGACGACTGGCTGCCGAGCTGGACGGAGAAGCGGCCATCTTGCGGGAAACGCGACTCCGCGATGTTGAGGTTGCAGAGGATCTTTAGTCGTGAGAGCAGCGCGCGGTGGAGCTTTCGCGAGTAGGTAAGGATTTCGCGCAGGTTGCCGTCGATGCGGAATCGGATGCGGCAGGTGGCTTCCATCGGCTCGATGTGAATGTCGGTCGCCCGCTCGCGGATGGCGAAATAGATGATCTCGTCGAGGATTTGGACAAGGGCGTTGTTCTCGGCGAGTGCGGCGATCTTCTCGCCAGCGAGGTCGGGCTTGCTGAAGAGGCTGGAGTTCTCGAGTTCGGAGAGGCTCTCCTCGATGCCCTTCTCGGTGCAGTAGTGGATGGCGATGGCGTCGTCGATCTCGCGTGGCAGCGCGAATACCGGGCTGACCGGCATCTGAGCGATCTGGCCGATGCGACGGATCAAGTCTGCGTTGGACGGGTCGGCCATCGCCACGGTGAGGACCCCGTCGACAATATAGAGGCCGACCGTGCGAGCCTTCTTCGCGACCTCCACCGGGATTTTCTCAACGGCCTCCTCGGTGATGAGCGATGCGAAGGGATCGACGTAGGCGACGTTGAGTGCGTCGGCCCAGTAGCGGCAGGCCTCGTCTTTCGTCAGGTATTTTTCGTCGATGACAGCCTGGAGGAGTTCGGTGGTCTCGCCGAGGCGCGCGACAAGCGCGGCGACCTCCTGTGTGAAGTCGAAGCGCGGCAGGCTGCGGATGCGGGCGAGGAAGCTATTGTTTCTTTGATTTTGCACGGGTGGCCTTGGCCTTGAAGAGCTTCTTGATGTCCTGCTGGTCGAGTTTCTCCATGGCGAAGGCGCTGGTCGCGCGCTCGGCTTGGATCTCGAGCAGAAGGGCCGACAGGGAGTAGCGGACCTCCGAGAGGACGGCGGGTGCGGAATCGGTTGCGGCGGATGATTTGCTCATGGATTGATGGTCTCCTCGGCTTCGCCAAAGCAGGACTCGATCGTCTCGCTCAGGGCTTGGGCGATTTCATCCTTGGGGGTGTCCTTGCGGATGTAGTTCACCGCCCCGAACTCGAGGGCCTTCTCAATGGTGTCGCGGTTCACAAGCGAGGTGAGCATGACGACGATGGCTTCGGGATCGATGGTCCTGAGCTGGCGCAGGGCCTCGATGCCGTCCATCTGGGGCATGTTGACATCCATGAGGACAAGATCCGGCTGCTCGGCTTGATAGACGGCGAGGGCATCCTGGCCGTTGCCGGCCTCGACGAAGAAGCTGCACCCGAGCTGGCGGAGAATGAGCGTCACGAACTTGCGGATATGGGCCTCGTCGTCGACGATCAGGATCTTGCCGTTGAATTTCATGCGGAGAGAGGCAGGGTGAAGCGGAATTCGCAGCCACGGCCCGGGAGGTTCTCCGCCGTGATCGTGCCGTCGTGCGCCTCGACGATTTTGCGGACGATGGCGAGGCCGAGGCCGGTGCTCTTTTCGCCGCCGGTGGGCTTGCTCGAGAGCCGGCCAAAGTCCTTGAAGAGCTTGTCGCGCTCGCTGTCCGGGATGCCGGGTCCCTGGTCGCGCACGGCGACGCTGCAGATCCCGAGCGCCGGATCCGCTCCGGCGTGCACGGTGATGGCCGAGCCGGGCGGCGAGTATTTGACCGCGTTGCTGAGGAGGTTGTCGACGACCTGCTTCATCTTGGCGGCATCGATGGCGGGAGCGATGGCCGTAGCCGGCGGCTCAAACGTGACGTGGGTCTTCTTTTTCGCGGCCTCCATGTTTGTGAGCGCGACGGATTTCGCCACGAGCTCGGCGAGGTTGTGCGACTTGCGCTCGAGCTTCAGCACGCCGGACTCGATCGTGGCGACGTCCAAGAGCTCGTTGACCATGTCGAGCATCGACTGGCTGGCGCTGTGGATCGTCTGCACCATGTCGAGTTGATCCGCGTTGAGGGGGCCGAGTGCTCCGTCACGCAGGAACTCCGTGATGCCGCGGATCGATGCCAGCGGGTTGCGCAGATCATGGGCGCACATGCCGAGAAAGCGGTTCTTGGCTGCGTTCGCCTTGCTCAGCTGTTCAAGCAGGGCTTGGCTTTGGAGGTGTGACCGGATCCGGGCGAGGACTTCCTTCGGCTTGAACGGCTTGGGTAGATAGTCGACGCCACCGGCGCTCAGCCCTTTCACGACGTCCTCGGAATCTGTCTTCGCGGTGATGAATATGACCGGCGGGCTCTTTTCCCCGTAGGACTGTTTAAGTCGTCGGCACGTCTCGAACCCGTCTATGCCCGGCATGAGCACGTCCATCAGTATGAGATCGGGCTGATAGGTGGTGTAGGCGGCGAGCGCCCCCTCACCAGTGTGCGCCTCCGACCAGAGATAGCCGTCCGTCTTCAGGATCCCGCCGAGAATCCGGATGCTCAGCCGATCATCGTCCACAATCAGGATTTTTCGTCCTGCGAGGTTCAAGGTGGTCGTGTGGCTCAATGCGGACATTGCGAAGGCGGTTCTGGAGGTAACGGCGCAGTCCAGTCGGAACTTACCCAAGCACTTGCAAAAACTTTGGTAATTCCCGGCTGAACTCACGGCACTACGCATCACTAAATCGGCATATGTTGATGTTTCGTCTTGCCGACGCGAGGTGACGCTGGTTCTTTCCGCCACCTTATTTCATATGGGCAAATCATTTGTTTTCTCGTCCGAGTCCGTTGGCGAAGGTCACCCCGACAAGGTCGCCGACTTGATATCCGATAGCGTGCTCGATGCCTGCCTAGGGGTCGACCGGACCAGCCGGGTCGCATGCGAGACATTCGTGAAGTCCAATATCGTCGTCGTGGGCGGCGAAATTACGATTCCAAAGCTCCAAGATAAACGGACGGGTCGCACCAAGCCGATTGAAGAGGCGATTAATCTTGGCCAGGTTATCCGCGACGCCATTCGCGATATTGGTTACACCAATGACGATGACGTGTTTCACGCCGACTCCGTGTTCATCAATAATTACCTGACGGCCCAATCAGCGGACATCGCCCAAGGCGTCGACGCGAAGGCGGCCAAGGGCAAGAAGACCGCGGAGCAGGGCGCTGGCGACCAAGGCATCATGTTTGGCTACGCGTGCACCGAAACCCCGGAGCTCATGCCGACGCCGATCATGTTTGCGCACCGTCTCGGCCGCGAGCTGACCAAAATCCGCAAGTCCGGCAAGGTCGCTTGGCTCCGCCCCGATGCGAAGTCACAGGTCTCGGTTCGCTACGAGAACGACAAGCCGGTGGAAGTGGTAAACGTCGTCATTTCGACCCAGCACACGGCCGACGTCGCGCACGCGACGATTGAAAAGTATCTGATCGAACACGTGATCAAAAAGGTGATCCCGGCGCGGATGCTCACCAAGAACACCGAGTATCTTATCAACCCTACCGGTCGCTTCGTCATCGGTGGCCCGCAGGGCGATTCCGGTCTCACCGGGCGCAAAATCATCGTCGATACCTACGGTGGCTGGGGTCGCCACGGCGGCGGTGCCTTCTCCGGCAAGGACCCGTCCAAGGTGGATCGTTCGGCCGCCTACATGGGGCGCTGGGTCGCTAAGAATATCGTCGCGGCGGGCCTCGCCACGCACGCCGAGATTCAATTCGCCTACGCGATCGGACACCCGAAGCCGGTGTCGGTCCGCGTGGAGACGTTTGGCACCGCTCTGCTCGGCATCTCCGACGAACAGATTACGGACGCCGTCACCCAAGTGTTTAGCTTCAAGCCCGCGGACATCGTCGCCGCGTTGAATCTGCTCCGGCCGATCTATCGCCAGACGACCAACTACGGCCACTTCGGCAAAGCCGGTCTTCCGTGGGAATCAACGGCCAAGGCCGCCGCGCTCAAGGCCGTCCTCAAGCTCAAGTAAACCTCAGCTGCTTTTCGCCATGTCCACTGCCGCCGCCGCCACCAAGACGCACGATTACCACGTCAAAGACATCACGCTCGCCGATTGGGGCCGCAAAGAGATCTCTATCGCGGAGCACGAGATGCCCGGCTTGATGGCCGTGCGTAAGAAATTCGGCCCGCAGAAGCCCCTCGCCGGCGTGCGTATCACCGGCTCGCTGCACATGACGATCCAGACCGCGGTCTTGATCGAGACGCTCAAGGAGCTCGGTGCCGACGTGCGCTGGGCCTCTTGCAACATCTTCTCGACGCAGGACCACGCGGCGTCCGCGATCGCCAAGGCCGGCACGCCGGTGTTCGCGTGGAAAGGCGAGACGCTCGAGGAATACTGGGATCTCACGCTCAAGGCCGTGACGTTTCCCGGCGGCAAGGGCCCGGAGCTCGTCGTTGACGACGGCGGCGATGTCACGCTGCTCATCCATAAAGGTTGCGAACTCGAGGAGGGCAGCGACTGGGTCAATTCCCCGTCCGGTTCGCACGAGGAGCAGGTGATCAAGAATCTGCTCAAGCGCGTCCATAAAGAGGACCCGCTGCGCTGGACCACGATTGCCAAGTCTTGGCGCGGCGTCTCCGAGGAGACTACCACCGGCGTGCACCGCCTCTACCAGATGCTCGAGAAGGGCAAGCTGCGCGTCCCCGCGATCAACGTGAACGACTCCGTCACGAAATCGAAATTCGACAATCTCTATGGTTGCCGCGAGTCGCTCGCCGATGGCTTGAAGCGCGCCACCGACGTCATGATCGCGGGCAAGACCGCGTGCGTGTGCGGCTACGGCGACGTCGGCAAGGGCTCCGCGTTTTCGCTCAAGGGTTTTGGCGCCCGCGTCATCGTCACTGAAATCGATCCAATCAATGCGCTGCAGGCCGCGATGGAGGGATTCGAGGTCAACACCATCGAGTCCACGCTCGGCGTCGCCGACATCTACGTCACCACGACCGGCAACAAGGACATCATCACGCTCGAGCACATGCGCGCGATGAAGGACCAGGCAATCGTCTGCAACATCGGCCACTTCGATAACGAAATCCAAGTCGACCGCCTGAACACGTCCGACGCGAAACGGATCAATATCAAGCCGCAATACGACATGTATACCTTTCCGAAGGGGAACAGCATTTACATGCTTGCCGAGGGCCGCCTCGTGAACCTCGGCTGCGCCACCGGCCATCCTTCGTTCGTGATGTCGAATTCCTTCACCAACCAGACGCTCGCTCAAATCGATCTCTGGAAGAACAAGGACACTTACGCGGTCGGCGTTTATCGCCTGCCCAAGCACCTCGACGAGGAAGTCGCGCGCCTGCACTTGGAGAAGATCGGTGCGAAGCTCACGAAGCTCACGAAGGCTCAGGCCGAGTATCTCGGGGTCCCGGTCGAGGGTCCCTACAAGCCCGAGCACTACCGCTATTGAGCGGCGGGCTTCTTCGCCTCTTCCTCGGGCTTTAGCGTGTGGAGTGGCGGCAGCGTCCGCAGCCCCGGCACCAGGCGAGCGATCGCGGCCACCACCGCGATCGTGCCGATGCCGCCCCACACGACGGCACCCACGGGGCCGATGAGCGCGGCCATCAGGCCCGCACGCAGCGCCCCGATCTCGTTGGAGGAGCCGATGAATATTTGGTTCACGGCCGTCACGCGGCCGCGCAGCGTGTCGGGCGTGAGCAGTTGCAGCAGCGACTGCCGCACCACGACGCTGACGTTGTCGAAGACTCCGGTAAAAAATAGCGCCACCAGCGACAGCCAGAATGACGTCGAGAAACCAAACGCGATGACGGCGACGCCGAAGCCGGCAACCGACCACAGCAGCGCCCGCCCCGGGCGCTCCAGCGGTGCGCGGTGTGCCAGCCACATCGCCATCGCAAACGCCCCGATGGACGGCGCGGCGCGCAGCCATCCGAAGCCGACCGGGCCGACGTGCAGGATTCGATCCGCATAAATCGGCAGCAGCGCCGTCGCGCCGCCGAGCAGCACTGCGAACAAATCGAGGCTGCTCGCACCGAGGATCAGCTTTTTCCGCCAGATGAATTCGCCGCCGGCGAGCACATCGCGCCACGTGCGTTGCGCCGTCAAGGCCTTCGGCATCTGCGCATAGCGCACGTTTCGCAGCGTCAGGAGGAACACCAGGTCGAGCACGGCGCCGAGCGCGTAGACTGATGGCACATCGGCCGCCGCGATCAGCATTCCGCCGAGGGCCGGCCCCGCGACCGTCGCGATCTCGAAGGTGCTCGCGCTCCAGGTGACGGCGTTGCTGAGCGCAGGTGTGGGCACGAGCAACGGCGTTATGCTTGAGCGCGCGGGCCAGATCAGGATGCGGGCGCACGCTTGCATGAGCAGCAGCAGGTAGACAAGCGGCAGGGCGGGTTCGTCAAAGCGCAGCGCGTCGGCGCCGGTTTGCTTCTCGAAGGCCTGCGCGATTTGCATCAACCCCGCATTGGCCCAGCGGAGCGGCGCGAGGTCGGGCACCGCGCCGCGTTCAAACGTGAGGGCGGCCAGCGCGACGTTCAGCCCGGCGATCACGGCGGTGCCGATGGCGATGAGACGGCGGCGGTCGTGTCGGTCGGCGAGCGCGCCCGCCGGCAGCGAGAGCGTCAGGAGCGGAAGCACGTTGACGAGGCCCACGAGGCCGAGCGCTGTGGACGAGTTGGTCCACCGGTAGACCTGCCAAGTCGCCGCCGCCACGACCGCCTGACGTCCGACCAAGGCGAAGAAGGACCCGATGAGGTAGCCCCGAAAAGTAGGGATGCGCAGCGACTCGTAGGGATCGTGGCGGGCGGGCGCGGCGGACATGCGATGGGACAGCGACGCAAATGGCGGCCGCTGTGGCGAGCGTGCACTGTGCGCCGGCGCGAATTGCGTTGAACCGCGGCGGCGCGCGGCCAACACCTGCGCGCCGCGCATGAGCACCCGTCTTCGCGTCGTGTTTTTCGGTTCCGATGCCATCGCCCTGCCGCTGCTTGAGTGGCTGGCGGGCGAGGGCTCGGCGCGGGCCGAGGTGGCGGCGGTGTTCACGCAGCCGGATCGCGAGGCCGGGCGCGGGCAGAAAATCCAACCCGGCGCGATCAAGACCTGGGCGCAGCGGCACGGGCTCGCCGTGTTTCAGCCGGAAAAAATCACCGAGGAGGTGCGGCTGCAGCTCACCGCGGTCCGGCCGGACCTCGGGCTCGTGATGGCCTACGGGCACATCCTGCGCGACGATTTCATCGCCGTGCCGCGGCTGGGCATGCTCAATTTGCACACATCGCTCCTGCCGAGATATCGCGGCGCCTCGCCCATCCAATCGGCGGTTGCGAGCGGTGAGCGCGAAACGGGCGTGACGCTGATGCGCATCGTGCGGCGGCTTGACGCCGGACCGATCATCGACGCCGAGCGGGTGGCGATCGGTGCGCTCGATACGGCGACGGAGGTCGAGGCGCGGCTGGCGCGGGCCTGCGTGCCGCTCCTGCAGCGGCTGGTCGGACGGCTCGAGGTGGGCGCGCTCGTGGAGACACCGCAGCGCGAAGCCGACGCGACCTATTGCCGCAAGCTGAGCAAGGACGACGGTGCGCTGGACCTAGTGGCGCCCGCGGCGACGCTCGCGGCGCGCGTCAACGGCCTTTTCCCGTGGCCCTCGTGCGTGCTCACGATCGGCGGCCAGCCCATCAAGCTCGGGCTTGCTGATGTCGCCCCCGCGTCGGCCGGTGATGGCAGTGCCGCCCCGGGAACCGTGTTGGGCGCCGACGAGTCGGGGCTGCTCGTCGCGACGGGCGCGGGCGTGGTGCGCTTGCGCCGGCTGCAGCGCCCCGGCGGGAAAATGCTGCCGGCGCCGGAATTTCTGCGCGGCTTTCCAATCTCGTCCGGCACCTTGCTGGCGTCGCGGCCGATGCCCGGGCTGGTCGAGGGGCGGCCGGGGGGGTAAGGCGGCGCCGCGGCTAGTGGGCGCGGTCGGTCGCGGGCCGGCGGACGGCCGCGAGTTTCTCCAGCGCCGCGGCAGGCGCCTCGATGCGGCTCACGGGCAGATAGGTTATGACCACGATGCGTTGCTCGCTGATCGGGACCGCCACGCGGGCCCGCGTGGCGCGGCGGATGCCCTCGATCTTGACCTCGTAATCGCGGATGACCCCGCCGCGGAGATTCAGCACCAAGGTGACACTCGTGCCGGGCTCGGCTTCGTCGTCGTTGGGTTTGGCCGGATCGCCGGCCCGGCTGCGGATGCGCGCGATGTAGCCCTCGCCCGTGGTCTCGTAGTCGACGTTGGCGCCACGGAGCAGGGGGCCGAGCTCCTGATCCGGCCGGCGCACGTCGGGACGGTCGGCGCGGCGGAGCCATTGGAAGTGTTCCGTGGCTGTCCGAGAATTTACGCGGGCATCGGCCTGCGCCGTGAGGATCTCGCGGTCGGAGAGCCAGCCTTCGGGTGTGTGGGTCACGACGGCGCCGTCGGCGCCGATGATGGTATCGAGCCTGAGGCCGTCGACCCATTCGCGCTGGATCAGCATGTCGCCCTGGCGATCGAGGCGGCCTCGGACGTTGGGCGACAGATTGCGATCGATCGTGACGACGGTGCCGCGGCGCGTCTCGAACTGCTGGGCGACGGGGCCGGGATCGCTGTTAATCGTTTCCCACGAGTAGCTCTTTTGCGCCATCAGGTGCTCGATGGCTCGGACCAGAGCGGGTGGCGCCGCCGCCGCGGCCGGGACGGCGAGCGCAACGAGGAGAGCCAGGCGGTGGGCGAGGGCGGGCATGGGGACGCGGGGCGTGCTACCGTCTCCACGTGCAGCGTGGCGTCAATGCGGCGGGCGCGATTGCGGCCACAAGCCGCTTGTTTTCGGCGGAGGGTTTTCGCAATGTGCCGGTTCATGTGGAAATGCCTCATTGCGGTCGGCACGCTGGCCGCCTCCGCCCTCGCCCAGGGCAACCCGCAGGTCGAGCTGGCCAACCTGCGCGAGGATGTGCGCGGCCTTGTGCAGCGCGTCGGTGAACTCACGCTGCGGCTCGAGCAGCTCGAGCGCGAGAACGCAGAGTTGCGCCAGCGCGCCGGCGCGGCGGAGAAGGGCTACGCCACGCTCGCGCAGGTGCAGGCGGCGGTCGCCGAAGCGACCGCGGCGCTTCGCGCCGCAATCGCCGCGTCGAAATCGGAGACGCTCCAGCAGATCGCCGCGCAGCTTGAGAAGCTAGGCAAGCAGACCAACGCCGCGCTCGACTCGCTCGCCAAGTCCCAGGCCGCGCGCCCGGTGGTGCAGACGAATTTTTCCGAAAACTACGCCAAGGAAGGCGTGAGCTACACAGTGCAAAAGGGCGACTCGCTCGCGGGCATCGCCAAGAAGACCGGCGCCAAGCCGCAGGACATCATCAACGCGAACAAGCTCAGCGATCCTTCTCGCATCGTGCCGGGCCAGACGCTCTTCATTCCCGGAGGAAAATAATATCCCCATGTCGGCAGCACCCAAATCACGTCTCGGTCGCGGTCTCGGCGGCCTCATCGCCGCCGCCAAACCGGTGGCCACCGCCTCGCCTGCACCGGCTCCCGCCGCCGCAGCTTCAGGCCCGGCAGCCACCGTGGCCAAGGCCGCCCCGGCCGCACCCGTCGCCGCGCCGGCTCCTGCCGGCGCGCCTGGCTACCTCGAAATCGCCGTCAGTCAGATCGAGCCGAGCCCGTATCAAGCGCGGCGCGAGATCACCCCGGAGCAGCTGCGCGAGCTGGCGGACAGCATCCGCTCCGAGGGCCTGCTCCAGCCCATCGTTGTGCGCAAGACGGGTGAAAAATATCAGCTCATCGCCGGCGAGCGCCGCTGGCGTGCGTTCCAACTGCTCAAGATCAAGGCCATTCCGGCGCGGATCGTCGAGGCCAGCAACGCCTCCTCCGCCGCCCTCGGCTTGATCGAAAATCTCCAGCGCGAGGGCCTCAACCCGATCGAGGAGGCCCACGGCTACGCGAGCCTCATCCGCGACTTCGATCTCACGCAGGAATCCGCCGCGGAGCGGGTGGGGAAGGGGCGCGCGAGCGTCGCCAATTCCCTCCGCCTGCTCTCGCTCGACGCCGATCTGCAGGGCTACGTCGCCAAGAACCTGCTGAGCGTCGGCCACGCCAAGGTTCTCCTCGGCATCGCCGACGGCGCGCAGCGCGCTCTCCTCGGCCGCCGCGTCATTGAGGAGGGCTTGAGTGTGCGCGCGACCGAGAAACTCGCGCTTGCGGCGAAGAACGTCACGGGTCCCCGCGCCACCTTGGGCAAGGGCGGGCTCTCGGCCAAGGACGCCGCGACCGTCGCCGGCATCGAGAAAAAGCTTACCTCCCACCTCGGCGCCCGGGTTGCCGTGCTGCACTCGGCGAAAAAAGGCCGCATCGTGATCGAGTATCGCGGCAACGAGGACTTGCAGCGCGTGCTGGGAAAGCTGGGTGTCGAAGCCTAGGTCCCGCCGTGGCTCCGGCTGGGCCTGATTTTGCGCCGGAATAGCGCGAGCAGCCGGTTGCGCGTGCCCGGAACCCGCCATTGACAACCGCTGTCGCGGTATGCCCTTCTGTTGGGCTTTCATTCCATGAGCATCCTCCTCGGCATCCTCACCTTTGTCCTCATCCTTGTCTCCCTCTTCCTCGTTCTCGTCGTGCTGATGCAGAAGTCGAAGGACGCTGGCGTGGGTGCCGCTCTCGGCGGGGGCGCGGCCGAAGCGGCGTTTGGCGCCGACACGACCAATGTCCTCTTCAACGCGACGCGCTGGTCCGCGGTGATCTTTTTCGTGCTGGCTCTCGTTCTCTACCTGGGCCGCATCAGCGAGCACAAGAGCGCCAAGGCGGCCGCGGGCAGCGCTCTCCCGGCCATGCCGGCCGCGGCGGCGCCCGCGACTCCGGCCCCGGCTGCGGCCTCGACCACCACGCCCGCGGCGGCGCCGGTCACCGTGCCGACCGCCGCGCCCGTGAGCGTCCCGGCGCAGTCCGCCTCCACGCCGGCCGCTCCGGCGGCGACGCCCGCTCCTACGCCCGAGGCGCCGAAAAAGTAAGCCGCGTAATGGCAACTGCCGGCCAAGACACGCCCGCCCGGTTGAGGCGGGCGTTTTTCTTTCTGGCGACAGCCTTGCTGGTGCCGGCGGCTACGCCGCCCGTGGTGCCGCCTGAGCTGGCGCAGATCGGCAAGCCCGGCCCCGAGGAGGCAGCCCGCCTCATCACGCAGTTTCGCACGAGCGGGATCGCCGGGGACTACTACCTCGAGTTTGAGCTGCGCGACCTGCCGCGCCGTCGTGCCGAAACCCCCGTGCTGCGCGGCCGCTGGTGGGGCAGCCGCAACGACCGAGGCGCCCTCGGCCGCATCGAGATCACGGATGCCAGCGGGGCCGTGCACCGCCTCGTGCTCCAGAATGGCGATGGCGCCGCGGCCTGGCGGGCCGCCGGTGCCGGGCCCGCGCGGCTCGACGCGGGCGCGCTGCTGGCGCCGCTAGTGCCGGGCGCGGAGGTCACGACCTTTGATGTTCTAATGCCGTTTCTGTTTTGGCCGGCGCCGAGGATTGATCGCATCGTGCGCAAGCTCGGCCGGCCGACCTATGAGTTCGTGTTTGCACCGCCACCGGGCTACGTTGCGGCGGGCGTCGATCTAGGGGCTGTCCGCGCCTACTTCGACACCAAGTTCAACGCGCCGCTTGAAATCGAGACCCTCGGGGCGGCCGGCCGGGTGGTGCGCACGTTTGCCGTGCTGAGTCTGCAGGCGGTCGGCCGGCAGACGCTGCCCAAGGCGATCGACTACCGCAACGAGGTCACGCGGGACAAGACGCGCCTCCAGCTCACCGCGGCCGCCCTCGATCTCGCGCTGCCCACCGCGATTTTTGATCCGGCTACATTGATGCAGCCGGCGGGTGCGCCCGAGGCCGGGCGGCTGGTGCGCATCGAGCCATGAGGCGCCGGGCGCGGCCGCGCGCGGTGGTCTTCGATTTCGACGGCACGCTCCTGGACAGCCTGCCGCTCGTGCTCGCCGCGATCACGCACGCGGTCGAGGGCCACGGGCCGAGGCCGACCATGGAAATTTTCGCGGGCCTCGGCGGCCCGCCGGAGCGGTTCCTCGGCCCGCTCCTGCACAATCCGGCGCACCTGCCGGTGGCCTTGGAGCGGCTTTCCCGGTTTCATCGGGAGAATGCCCACCTGATTGCGCCATTCGATGGCGCGAGCGAGGCCTTGGCCGCGTTGCGGACCCACGGCGTGTCCGCGGCGGT
>JAEUHB010000043.1 GCA_016794665.1 Opitutaceae bacterium | reverse complement strand
GCGCGGACACAGCCTCGCCGAGAACGGCGCCAATCGGCGGCTCCGCGTGGTGCCGTGCGAGCAGGCGGATTTCCTCGACCTCTAGCGGGCGGGAAAGACGCGGGCGCAACGCCGCGAGCGTCAACGCCGCCGGACGATCGCCGAGCGCCAGGGCCGCGAGCGCCCGCGCTTCGTCATCAGCCGTGCCCGCCAGCAGCGCACGCGTCGCCGCGGGATGCGTCTCCATCGCCCAACGCGCGAGGTAGCGCTCGAACTCCCGTTCGTAGCGCGGCCACGCCTCGGCAGCGGGGAGCGGCGCACGGGCCAGCTGTGCGGCCGCGGCGACCGCCGCCGCGGCATGAGGCACCCGCCGCAGCGCGTCGCCGAGCGCGGCGCGGACGGCGGGATGCGGGTCGGCGGCGAGCTGCTTCGCGATGGCGGAAAAGTCCGCCGCCGCGGGGACGAAGCCCGCCAGGCGCGCGGCCTCGCGGCGCAGCGCGGGCGTTGGTTCGGCGGCAAGGGTGCGCAACAACGAGACTGGAACGGGCCGCAGGCCTTCGAGCGCCCAGAGCGCCGCGAGGCGCCGCCCAAGCGTGGCCGCGCGATTCGCGGCGATGGTCTCGAGCGCGGGAGCCAGGGCCATGGCGCGGCGATCCCCGATCTCGAGCCAAGCGAGGCGGGCCACGAGGGCGTTGGGGTGATCGAGGTGATCCAGCAGCGCGCGGTCGGCGAGGCGTGTGAGATCCGGCGGCGTCGCGCGCGGCTGGTCGCGATGACGGATGCGCCAGATGCGCCCGCGCGTCTTGTCGCGATCGGGATGAGCGCGGGGGACCTCGTTGTGGGAGATGATTTTGTTATACCAGTCGACGACGTAGAGCGCGCCGTCCGGGCCGAACGCCATCGCGACGGGGCGAAACCACTTGTCGGTCGTGGTCAGGAAATCGGGCAGCTTCTCGTAGCGGTAGCGCGGCCCGTCGGGCACGGCGCGGACGGTGTTCAGTGTGTTCGTGATCGGGTTGGCGAGGAAGAAGACCTTGGCGCTGGAATCGCCCGCGGGCGCGCCGAAGCCCCGGAAAAGCCCGTCGCGATCCTCGGCGAGCGCGAGGCCGCTCAGGCCGGTGCCGCCCATCTGCGCGGGGCCGAGCGGCGGGGGCATGAGCGGTTGGTAGGGGCGCAGGCGCTCGCGCGAGCCGGTCGCGACCCAGATGCCCGGCGCGTAGGGGATGACGGGGTAGCCGATGTCATTGGCCTCCTGCAGAAACGTCTCGCCCTCGCGCGAGGTGAGCAGGCCCCAGATGTTGTTGGGCCCGGCGGTGACGTTTTCAAAGCGCGAGCCGTCGAGCGCCATGACGGCGAGCTTGCACTGGTTAAAGGTCACCTCGGTGGCGCCGGCCGCGAAGGCCGCGCCACCGGGCCGGCGCACGGTCGAGTAGTTGAAAAGGCCCTGCGCGACAAACATCGTGCCGCCGGGCTGCCGCAGGAACTGGTGGGGAAACAGGTGCGAGTCCTGCGTGCCAAAGCCGGTCAGCACGACCTCATGCTTGTCGGCGCGGCCATCGCCATCGACGTCGCGATAAAGGCGGATGTCGGCGCCGTATTGCACGAGCGCGCCGTCGCGCCAGGGCTGCACGCCGAGGGGCATCACGAGGCCGTCAGCGAAGACGCGCGGCTTGGCGGCGGCGCCGCTTTCGGCGCCGTAGACGTTGTCGAATACGACCACCCGGTCGCGTCCACCCGCGGCGAAGAGCGCGTCGGAGGCGGATTTCTGCTCGTTGCCGTCGACGGGATACTCCAGCGCCGTCGTGGTCCAGAGCCGCATCCGCGCGTCCCACGCGAGGGCGACAAACTTGCCGAGGCCCGGGCTCTCCGCGGCGACCAGCTCGATCTCGAAGCCGGCGGGAAGCGTAAACGTGCCGCGCTGCTCCTCGGGCGAACGCGCCCCGGTGGTCACGGTGTTGTAGCTGATGTTGCGCGGGGCGGGCGCATCGGCGGCGATGGCGACTGGCAGGATGCCAGCAAAGGCCAGGGTGGGGGCGATCCAGCGGGTCATGGGGCCCGCAAACAAAAGGCCGGCCCGGTGCCCGCGTCGAGCCTGCGGTCGCGGCTAGCGGCGCGCGACCGCAGCGAGGTGCGCGAGCAGACTTTCCGCGCAGGCGCGGGCGAACGCGGGGTCGTTGATCTCGAGGTCGAGGTCGCGGAAGGGGATGTCCGGGCGCAGGTGGCTGCGGAGCGCGGCGAGCAGCGCGGCGTCGGCGGCGGGATCGTGGAACGGCTTGCCCGGCGCGCTGATCACGCTGATGGCCCGGCGGGGGAAAAGCACGGTCACGGGCGCGGTGTAGCGGTTGATTTTCTCCGCGAGGATGCGGCCCAGCTCCGCGCACTCCGCGGGCGTCGTGCGCATCAAGGTGACCTGCGGGTTGTGCTGGTAAAAGGTGCGGCCGGCGAACTTGGCCGGGACGCTGGCGCGTTCGCCGAAGTTCACCATGTCGAGGCAGCCGGGCGTGACGATGGCGGGAATCTTCGCCTTGGCCGCGGCGTCGAGCCGCTCCGGCCCCGCGGATAGGATCCCGCCGGCGAGCTCATCGGCCCACTCGGTGGTCGTGATGTCGAGCACACCGGCGACAAGACCGCTGGCGATCAGCGCCTCCATCGCGCGACCACCGGTGCCGGTGGCGTGAAACACGAGCACCTCGTAGCCCGCGGCCTCGACGAGGCGCTTGGCCTCGGTCACGCACGCCGTGGTGTTGCCAAACATGCTGGCGACGACGAGGGGCTTGTCGGCGGCGGGCGGCGCGTTGCGGCGGCGCCCGGCCGCGGCGACCATGCCGCAAATGGCGCCCGCGGCGTGCTCAAAGACGACGCGTGACACGCGGTTGAGCCCCGAGACATCGACGAGCGCGGGCATCATCACGAGGTCGCTGGTGCCGACATAGGGCGCGGTGTTGCCGCTCGCGAGCGTCGAGACCATGAGCTTCGGGAAACCGATCGGCAGCGCGCGCATCGCCGCGGTGGCGATCGCGGTGCCGCCGCCGCCGCCGAGGGAGATTATGCCATGGATTTTTCCTGCGGTGGCGAGCGGCGCGACGAAGGCGGCCGCGGCGCGCGCCATGAGCCCGACGCACTCGCCCCGATCGCGACGGGCCAGCACGGCGCTGTGGTCGCCCGGGAGGGCGGCGAGGACGGTGCTGCGGGTCACATCGGGCGTGACCGCGGGGGCATCGAGCGAGCCCACGTCGATCAGGAGCGTGGCGAAGCCCTGCGCGCGGATCTGTTCGGCGACGAAGGCATGCTCCGGGCCCTTGGAGTCGAGCGTGCCGAGGACAGCGATGGTGGGCATGGATTGGGAAGTTCTGCGCTGTAGCCCGCCTCGTGAGAGGCGGGATTATCTCGCGGGCGACCTGCCGTCGCTCCCTGCTCTCACGAGCAGGGCTACCGGAATCATTTCCCGCTGGCCCACTTCACCGCGTTCGTGAGCAGCGTCTTGTAGGCGGGGTGGTCGTGGACGCGTTCGTCGTGGCCGAGGGTGAGGCCGACGACGCGCGCGCGGTCGTGCTTCGTGATCCAGGCGACGGGGTGCGGTTTCTTGAAACGCACGCTGGGCGAGCTTTCGGCGAGCACGTCGATGCTGGCGGTGCCGGCGGGGATCTTCTCGGGCTCGGCGTTGATGTAGTAGAGTTCGTCGATGACCTCGAACGTCGCGGGCACGCCCTGCAGGATGGGATGGTTGGGCTTCACGGCGACGACGTTGTAGGCGCCCAGCTTGTCGTGGCCGCGTGCGCCGCCACCGACGATCTTGGCGTTGAGCTCGGGCCAGTTGGGGTAGGCATACCATGTGCCGGGGTGGAGCATCACCAGCCCCTTGCCCGCGGCGGCGAAGTCCATGACGGCCTTCCGATAGGCGGGCGTGTCGAAGAACATTCGGTTGACGCTGATCACTGCGACATCGGCCTCGGCGAGCGCGCCGGGCGCCTGATCGCGATCCTCGGTGTAGTGGACGGAGAAACCGGCGGCCTTGAGCGTCGCGGAATCAGTCGCGCCGAAGAATTCCGTGAACTTGTGCGAGCTGCCGCCGGCGATGATGAGCACGCGCTTCTTGCCCGCCTCCCACTTGACGGGCTCGGTGGGCGGGAGCGGGCGGTCGTTGCGGCCGCCGGTCTTGGGCGTGGGGTCGGCGGCAACGGGAGCGGCCGTGACCGGCGCGGTGGCCGCGGCCGGGGCGGCGCTGGCGCGCATATAGGCGATGATGTCGCGCAGGCCCGTGGCGCCGAGGCCCTCGAGGCCCTCGGGCATCAGCGAGCGGCGGGTGTTTTCGCGGGCGGTGATGTCGGTGGTCTTCACCTCCGTGTCGCCGCCTTGGTTGCGGACGACGAGCGCGGCGGTGGTCTCGCTGGCAATCACACCGGCGAGAACGTCGCCCTTCTTGGTGGTGATGTTCCATTGCCAGAAGTTCGGCTCCACCTGGCGATTCGGGTCGACGATCGCCGTGAGCAGGTCGGCGGCGGAGTGCGCGCCGATTCCGGCGAGCGGCGGGCCGACGTCGCGAAGGCCGACATCGCCGAACTTGTGGCAAATCGCGCAGGCGGCGGCGAAAAGCGCGCGGCCGTTGGCGACGTCGCCGGGCTTGGAAATTTCGGGCAGCAGCGATGCAATGAGATCGTCCTTGGCCTTCGAGGAGGCGCCGGCGGCGCCGAGCACGACCGCAGCTTCGCGGGCAACGCGGGTGTTGGGATGCGTGCGGAGGCGAGCGACGTTGGCCGGGCCGATGGCGGCGGGCGTGAGCCGGCCGTCCTTGAGCGCGGAGACGAGTGCGAGCGCCGATTCCTGGCGCTTCATGATCTGCTCGAAGAGCG
>JAEUHB010000480.1 GCA_016794665.1 Opitutaceae bacterium | reverse complement strand
GCCCGAAGCTACCCCGGTTTTCCGGATCAAAGTTCCACTGCCCGCCCTCCGGTTCGCCCGCGGCGTCGAGGAGCACGCGGTGCTTCCGGCGCATCTCGCGGTAGAAAAATTCCAGGCGCAGCTGCTTTCGCCCCGCGGCGTGAACTCGAAACGCTTCGATCGAGCAAAGAAAGTGGCGATCCTGGCGCACCTCCAGCGGCACGCCGATCGCCTCGGCCTCCGCCTCCAGCGCACGCCACACCCGCCAATCGCCGGGCTCCGTCACGACCAGCTTCTCCGGACGCAACGTCGCGACGGCCCGGCGCAGCTCGCCGGCCAGGGTCTGGGTGTTCGCGGCGTCATCGAGCTCCGTGTAGCGGACGGGGATTTTTCGTGCGATGAGCGCGTCGCGGAAGTGCCGCATCGCCGCCAGGAAGAGCGCGGTGCGCGGCTTGCCCGACCAGACGTGCGTCGATTCTTCCGCGACTTCCGCCATCCACACGGCGTCGCGCGCCGGATCGAAGCCGTCGAACGCCGCCGACGCGGCGTCGAGCTGATCGCCGAGCACGAGGATGAGATGGCGCAGGGTTTTCTTCACGCGCTCACCGCTCAACCACGCCTTCGCCCCGCAGGGCCTTGAAGGCCGCCAGCGCTTCCGCGCGGGCCGTCGCGTGGTCGACGATGGGGTGCGGATAATTTTTCCCCAGCGTCACGCCCGCCGCGGCCAGCACGTGCGGCGGGGCTTCCCACGGCGCGTGGATATTTTCCGCGGGCAGCTTCGCCAGCTCCGGGACCCAGCGGCGGACGTAATCGCCGCTCGCGTCGAACTTCTCCCCTTGGAGCACGGGCGCAAAGACTCGGAAATACGGCGCCGCATCCGCGCCGCAGCCCGCGGTCCACTGCCAGCCGAGCGTGTTGCTCGCGAGATCGGCGTCGACGAGCGTGTCCCAAAACCATGCCGCGCCGTGCGTCCACGACAGCCGCAGGTGCTTCACCAGAAATGACGCCGTGATCATGCGCACGCGGTTGTGCATCCAGCCCGTGTGCCAGAGCTGCCGCATCCCTGCATCGACGATTGGGTAGCCCGTGCGACCCCGCTGCCACGCGCGGAGTTTTTTGCCGCGGGGGTCGTCGGCCCAAGGGAAGCGGGCGAAATCCTCGCGCAGGGGCCGCTCCGGCGTGTGGGGAAAATGAAACAACAGATGATGCGCAAACTCCCGCCAGCCCACTTCGCTCAGGAAGACCGCCGCGCCCTTGCTGGGCGGAAAGACCCCGCTCTCCTTGGCTTGCGCCTGGACCGCGGCCCAGATTTGGCGGGGCGAGATCTCGCCGAAGTGCAGCCACGGCGAGAGCATCGACGTGCCGTCGCGGTCGGGGAAATTCCGCGTGTCGGCGTAGCTGTCCATGGCGCGCGCCGCGAATTGCCGCAGCCGCTTTTGCGCGCCGGCCTCGCCGGGCGCCCACGTTTCATAAAAGCCACTGTCCCACGCGATGCGGGGCAGCAACTCCAGTTCCTCCAAAGCAAGGGATCGCGGCCATTTGGCCGGGCCAGGCAGCGTGGCTGCGGCGAATCTTGCCGCCGGCGCCACCGGCAGCGTGAGGCAGTGCCGCCAGTAGGGCGTGAAGACTTGGAACGGACCGCCCGACTTGTTCGTGATCGTGTGCGGCTCGTGCAGCAGCCCGCTGTTGAAACTCCGGGCCTCGATCCCGGCCGCGGTCAGCTCGGCCTTGATCGCTTTGTCGCGCGCGATGGTCGCCGGCTCGTAGCGGCGGTTCCAAAACACGGCGCCCGCGCCGGTGGCCGCGATCACACTCCGCAGCACCGTCGCCGAATCGCCCCGGGCGAAAAGGAGGCGCGAGCTCACCTCACGCAACGCCGCGTCGAGCGCCTTGAGGGAGTGATGCAGCCACCAGCGTGACGCTCCGCCCATCGGCCAGCGGCCCTCGCCCGCGTCATCCAGGATAAAGATCGGCACGATTGGCCCGCCGCGCGCGAGCGCGGCGCTCAACGCCGGGTTGTCCTGCAGGCGCAGATCTTGACGAAACCAAAGCAGCGTGGCGCACATCGGATGTTCGCAGGCTACGGTTAGGCCCGGTCGCCGGATGCGGCCAGGCGCCCGTTCACAGCGATTCCTGGTAGAGCCGATCGTAGCCCGCTGCTGCAAGCTTCCACGAGAAGTCCCGCGCCATCCCCCGCTGCTGCACCGCAGCGTAGCGCGGGCGATCTGAAAAAAGCATCAGCGCGCGCTGGAGCACGTCACGCAAGCTTGCCGCATCCGGCTCGCACATGAGGCCCGTGCCGGCAGCGGGCTTTTCGTCCGCGTCGATCACGGTGTCGGCGAGACCGCCCACCCGGCTGACGATCGGCACCGTCCCGTAGACCTGGGAATACATTTGATTCAGCCCGCACGGCTCGAAGACCGACGGCATCACGAAAAAGTCCGCCCCTGCCTCGATGAGGTGGCTCATCGGCTCGTCGAGCTTGGCGGCAAAGTGAACCTTCTGGGGCGCGACGTCCGAGAGCCCGCGCAACTCCCCCTCCATCCGCTGGTCCCCTGATCCGAGCACGACCAAGCGGCACTCCTGAGCGATGAAGAAGTCCGCGTTGGCCAGCACAAAGTCGATGCCCTTCTGCTCCGTCAGCCGCGCCACGATCCCGAAGATCGGTCCGCTGAAGTCCGCGGCGAAACCGCAGCGTCTGAGCAGCTCGGCGCGATTGACCTTCTTGCCCGCCAGGTCGCGGGCCGAGTAGCGCGCGGGCAGGAGCGGATCGGTAGCGGGATTCCAGACCGCGCTGTCCACGCCGTTGAGCAGACCCACGATGTCATCGGCCCGGGTTTGGACCACGCCGTCGAGCCCGCAGCCAAACTCGGGCGTCTGGATTTCCTTGGCGTAGCGCGGGCTCACGGTCGTCACCCGATCGGCAAAGAGGATGCCGCCCTTCATCAGGTTGATCTGCGAGTAATACTCGAGGCCGTCGATGTGGTAGAGTTCGTCGGGGAGGTTGGTGCGGGCAAAGGTCTTGGCCGGGAACACGCCCTGGTAAGCGATGTTGTGAATCGTGAAGATGGTCTTGAGCGCGAGCGTGACGCCGTGCCGCCGCTCGGCCTCGCGCAGCAGCACCGGGAGCAGCGCCGCCTGCCAGTCGTGGCAATGCACGACATCGGCCTGCAGATCACCGAGGCGCAGGACCTCGACCACGGCCTTGCAGAAAAAGATGAAGCGGTCGGCGTTGTCCTCGTAGTCGCGCTCGCCGTTGCCATACGGCGCGCGCCGGTCGAAGAATTCCTCGCGGCAGACGAGGAAGACCCGGAGGTTTTTCCGCGGCGAGAACACGCGCACATCGCCCGAGAGAAAATCGTTGCCGAGCTCAGCCTTCACGCGGAGCTTGCGCGCGGCACCGACGGCGTCCTTGTGCTCGAGCGCCACGCGATAGCCCGGGATGAAGACCGCCACATCGTGGCCTTTGTCGGCCAGTGCGGAGCTGAGCGCGGCCACGGCATCCGCCAGCCCGCCGGTCTTCATGTAGGGAAACAGCTCGCTCGCCACGTGGACGATTTTCATCGCCCGCAGTCAAGGCGCGCCCTTTCGTCAGGCCAATCCCAAAGCGCGGCCTGTGCGCCGCCCGCCACACTCACATCTATGCCATTTCGCGACCGCCTGCTCGCGCTCCTACGCGACGCTGCGTATTCCCCCGTCAACGAATTTGAGATTTCCCGCCGCCTCGACCTGAAGAAGAAGGACCGCGGACAGCTGACCCACGAGATCCGGCTGCTGCTGAGGAGCGGGGAGTTCCGCCGGGAGCCGACCGGGCGCATCGCCCGCGCCGCGACCGCGCCCGCCGCGGCCCCGCGAGCCGCGCAGTCGCGCGGGGTTTTTACCCCGTCGCGTCGCGGCCCCGCGTTGCCCCCCCCGAGCGCGCAGGGCGTCGATCCGCTGGCGTTCAGCCCACCGGCAAAACAGCCGCACCGTTCATCCGGAAGAGCGAGTGATGACGTCGCGACCCTATCGCGGCATGGCCGACGCGGCCGGGAAACGTCCGCTCCGGCTCGCCCTCAGGTCGCGCCCCCCGCAACCGCACCGCGGCCGCCCGCTTCCAGCGGCGAACTCGCCGGCCGCATCCAGTTCCGCGCCGGCGGCACGGCTTTCGTCGTGCTCGAGTCCGATCCGAGTGGGCCGGCCGTCCAGGTGTTTCCCGAGGACACAGGGCTCGCACTCCCGGGCGATCGCGTTGCCGTGCGCCTCCATCGTGGCCGCAAGGGCCGGCGACCCGGCGAGCAGGTGGGCGCCGTGGTGCGCGTGCTTGAGCGAGGCCGCGAGACCATCGTCGGCGATCTCCGTGCCGGCCGTCGCGGCTACGTCGTGGTTCCCGACGATCCCCGGTTCAGTCACGAAATCCGCGTCGACGATCCGGCCGACAGCGATCTCACGCCCGCGCCGCGTCCCGGCGACAAGGTCGTCGTGCGGCTTGGCATCTGGCGCCACCGCGAGGACGCGCTCACCGGCGTAATCACCGAGCGCCTCGGACGCACCCATGAACCACAGGCGGAGCTGCGCGGCATCTTCATCAAATACGACCTAGCGACCCAGTTTCCCGCCGACGTCGAACGCGAGGCCGCCGCCCTCCCCGACCGTGTGCCGGCGCGAGATACCACCGGCCGCCTCGATTACCGCGATATCCCGGTCTTCACGATCGATCCCGACGATGCGAAGGACTTCGACGATGCCCTCTCCTACGAGGCGCTGGCGCACGGCGCCGTGCGCATCGGCATCCACATCGCCGACGTTTCCAGCTACGTGCCCGCCGGCACTGCGCTCGATCGCGAGGCGCAGCGCCGCGGCAACTCGACCTATCTCGTCGGCGTTGTCGTCCCGATGCTGCCGGAAAAGCTGTCCAACGGCCTCTGCTCCCTCGTCGAGGCGCAGGACCGCCTGTGCAAGGCGGTCTTCCTCACGTTCGACAGGAAGGGCCACCTCTCCGAGACAACCTACGCCAACACCGTCATCCGCAGCCGCAAGCGTCTCACCTACAAGCAAGCCTACGCGCTGCTGTTCGAGGATGACCTCCAGCGGATTCGCGATCTGCCGCTGCCGCCGAAGCACCAGACCGGCTCGACCGGCCGCGCGCTGCGCGAGCTGAGCGAAGCCGAGTTGCGCGATTTGCAGGGGTGGGTGCGTGCCCTGTGGAAAATCGCCGCCCGCCTGCGCAAGGACCGCATGGCGCACGGCAGCCTCGACCTCGACATGCCCGAGACAAAGATCTTCGTGGACGAGAAGGGCTACGCCGACCGCCTCGAGAAAATAGAGCACGACGAGAGCCACCAACTCATCGAGGAATTCATGCTCGCCGCCAACGAGGCCGTCGCCCGCCTCACGCGCACGCGCCGGCTCCCGTCGCTCTATCGCGTCCACGACGACCCGGATCCGGCCAAGCTCTCGGAGCTGCGCGATCTGTTGGCGTCGTTCAACATCAAGTCCGGCGACCTCACGCGCCGCCAGGAACTCGTCCGCATCCTCGCCGTGCTGCACGCGCACCCTCAGGGCTACACGCTCCGGACGCAGCTCCTCCGCAGTCTGAAGAAAGCGGCCTACCGGCACACACCCGACGGGCACTTTGGCCTCGCGAAGCATGACTACACCCACTTCACCTCGCCGATCCGCCGCTACTCCGATCTCGTCGTGCACCGCGTGCTCGGCGCGCATCTCGCCAAGTCGGACAGCGCCGCGCCCGCCGCGACCGGCTACACGATTGGGCAGGTCGAGCGCATGGGCGAACACCTGAGCCTCACCGAGGTCAACAGCACGGAAGCCGAACGCGACAGCGTGAAGGTGAAGCTCCTCGAGTTCTTCGAGCGCGAATTGGACAAGAGTCCAAAGACGCGCTTCGAGGCCATCATCACGGATGTGCGCGCGAACGGCTTCTTCATCGAGCTGATCGAGTCGATGACCTTTGGGTTCGTCCCCGCCAGCGCGTTGGGCGACGACCACTTTTGGTTCGATGAGGAATCCGGCGCCCTTGTCGGCCGCCGCCGCAAGAAGCGCTACGAGCTCAACGGCCGCCTGCCGGTCGTCGTCGACAGCGTCGACCGCTTTAAGCGCGTGATCGATTTCCGGCCGGTCTGAGAGGCATCAGGCCAAATCTATCTTCGCGGCGTGATGACCTGCGCCACCAAGCGACTAGACCAAAGCATCGCGCCCCGGACAACTGAATTGGCCGAGAGTCTCTCAAGTCTTTGCTTTTGCAGCTTAGCTGGCGCGTAGTGTGAGCTGACCGAACCCTCTCGCACCCGATAGTGAATCAAGTGCTTTCGCAACGTGCCGGCGACTGACAGCCTCAGGAGTCGCTTCCATAGCTCGGAGTCTTCCCACTGCGTTAAGTCGGAAAATGGCTCACGCAGGATGAGCTCGCGAGAAAAAAAATACGAGCTGGGCAACGGCATAGTGCGGGCGAACGCGTAGAAATAAGGCGTGCCATCGGTTCGAACCAGAACATGGCGCGCACCGATGGCCTGGAGCCCGCTTTTCTTCGCCCACGCCAACTGGCACGCCGTCTTATTCGGAAGCCAGAGGTCATCGCCGTCCAAAAACGCGATCCAGTCAGTCCGAGCCTCATTCGCACCGCGATTGCGCACGAGTCCAGCGGGCTGGAGGGGAAGCCGACACACGGCCACTCT
>JAEUHB010000474.1 GCA_016794665.1 Opitutaceae bacterium | reverse complement strand
CAGCGCGCTCGGCGTCCCGGGCCGCGGCGCACCGACGCCAGCCACGAGCAGGGCGCCGTCGCGCAGGCGCACCGTGCCCACATCGGCGATGCGCATGCCGGTGAGCGGCGCGAGGAGAGCCCACTCCGCGCCATCGCGGCTGGTCGCGCGCCAGAGTCCGCCCTCGCCGGTGCCGAAAAACGAGATCGCCTCGCCGTCCGACTCGGCGTCGCCGAGCCAGTTGCGCCGGCCGGGCACGCGGACATCGGCGGCGCGCGTGAACGCGAGCCCGTCCGCGCTGGTGGCGTGGTAGCCCGTGCCCGGTTGCGGACGATCCCCCGCGGGACGCTGATCGCCGCCCGGATCGAAGGGATGGCCGGAGCCGTTGTCCGGCGCGAAGAGGTGAAACACCCCGCGATGCAGCGCCACCGCGCAGTCGATCACGCCGCGGCCTTCGACGGCGAACCGCACGCCCGGCTCGAAGGTGTAATCGGTCGCGTTGGCCGAGATCGCCGAGTAGATGGCCGGCAGGTCCGCGCGGTCGCGGAGCCGCCGCGACGTGAAATAAAGCCGCACGCGCCCATCCGGTAGCGGCACCAGCGTGGGGTCGAACGGGAAGCGCATGCCCTCCGGCAAGCCGCGCACGGTGATGACCGCGAGCGACGACCACGTGCGGCCTTCGTCGGCCGAGAACCGGATCGCGACCTTGTCGAAGTTTGCACGGTCGTCCTCGGGGAAATGCTGGTGCGCGACCGCGAGCCGCCCGTCGCCGAGCCGCGCCGCCGTCGCGACGCCGCCGCGCGGGAACGTCGCGATCTTCTCCGGCACGCCGCCCGCGCCCTCGGCGGGCACGCGAAACACCTCGATGTCCTGGTCCCACGGGCCCGGCTGGCCCGGGCGCGGCCCTTGGGCATGGGCCACGGAGAGCGCGAGCACCGCGATGGCGCCCGCGCCGAGCCGGCGCGCAAGGGGAAGGGCGGGAGCTTTCACACCGGTAGAATGTAGGTGGGCGGCTCGCGTGGCGAGCGCGCCTTGGCCGTTGACCCCTGCGTGGGTCGTCCGTCCTGTCAGCGCTGTCGTTTCATCCCGCCGCCATGCTTCTGCGCCACCAACCTTACACGCTCGAGCTGCGTCACGCCTTTGGCATCGCCGCCAGCACCCGCACGACCACGCCCGCGACGCTCGTCGAAGTCGAGCGCGACGGCATCGTGGGCTATGGCGAGGCGGCGATGCCGCCGTATCTCGGTGAATCGCAGGCGACCGCCGCGGCGTTTTGCGAGCGCGCCCGGCCGCTGCTCGCCGGGGTGCGCGATCCGTTTCAATTGGAGGAAATTCTGCCGGCGATCGACGTGCTCGCGCCGGGCAACACCGCCGCCAAGGCCGCGCTCGACATCGCGCTGCACGACTGGGTGGGGAAAAAACTCGGCGCGCCGTGGTTCCGCCTCTGGGGCCTCGATGCGGCCAAGGCGCCCGTGACGTCGTTCACCATCGGCATCGATACGCCGGAGATCGTGCGGGAGAAGACCCGCGAGGCTGCGGTCTACAAAATCATCAAGGTAAAGCTTGGCCGCAGCGACGAAAGCGATCGCGAGATGATCGACGCCATTCGCTCGGTCACGGCCGCGCCGATCACCGTTGATGCGAACCAAGGCTGGAAAAACCGCGACGCCGCGTTGCGCATGATCGAGTGGCTCGCCGGGCGCGGCGTGGTGTTCATCGAGCAGCCGATGCCGAAGGAGCAGCTCGACGACACGGCGTGGCTGCGCGCCCGCAGCCCGCTCCCGCTGATCGCCGACGAAAACTGCCAGCGCCTCGCCGATGTCCCGCGACTCACCGGCGCGTTTCACGGCATCAATATCAAGCTCATGAAGTGCACGGGCCTCCGCGAGGCGCACAAGATGATCCTGCTGGCGCGGGCGCTCGGCCTGAAGGTGATGCTCGGCTGCATGACGGAGACCTCCTGCGCGATCAGCGCCGCCGCGCAGCTCTCGCCGCTCGTCGACTGGGCCGACCTCGACGGCGCCGTGCTGATCAAGAACGACTGCTTCGACGGGGCGATCATCGTCGACGGGAAAATCACGCTGCCGGAGCGGCCGGGAATCGGAGCGGTGAAGAAATGAAAACGCGCACGTTCATCGGTGGCCGTTTTGTAGCCCGGCTCGGAAGAGCCGGGATTCCTCGCGGGTGGCGTCGCGAAGAGTCCCGCGTCTTACGACGCGGGCTACTGCTGGCGGCGTGCGCGACCCTCGGGGCAAACGCCGCTGATCTGCCACAGCCATTCCCCGAGCTGAAATTCCACGCAGCGCCGCGCGCACTCGCGGCAGGCGCGACGGTTGAGGACTGGCCGCATTTCCTCGGGCCGCGCCTCGATGCCACGACGCACGAGACGAAGCTCATCGACCGATGGCCTGCGGGCGGGCCGAAGCTCGTGTGGGAAATGGCGCGCGGCGAAGGCTACGCGTGCCCCACGATCGCGGAGGGGCGGCTCGTCTACTTTCACCGCGTGGGTGAGCGCGAGACGGTGGACTGCCTCGACCCGGAGACCGGGAAACGTTTCTGGCGCTTCGACTACCCGGTGGCCTACGAAGACCGCTACGGCTTCAGCCCAGGGCCGCGCGCGAGCGCGGTGATCCAGGGCGGGCGGGTGTTCGTCGCGGGCGTGACGGCGTTGTTGCATTGCTTGGACTTGAAAGCGGGCGCCGTCGTCTGGAAACGTGATCTGCGCGCGGACTACGGCGTGCCGTCGGGCTTCTTCGGCTACGGGCCGACGCCCTGCGTGTGGCGCGACAAGCTGATTGTGACCGTCGGCGGCAAGAACGCCGACGGCGGCTCGGGCGTGGCGGTCGCGGCGCTCGATCAAGCGACCGGGAAGACCGCGTGGACGACCGTGGACGCATGGGGCGCCGACTACGCGTCGCCAATTGTCGCGACGATTCGCGGGCGCGAGGTCGTGCTCGCGGTGGTGGGTGGCGAGAGCCGGCCGGCCGTCGGCGGGCTGCTGACCATCGATCCCTCGGACGGCCGCGTGCTGGATCGGTTCGCGTGGCGCGCGCGCATCTACGAATCGGTGATCGCCGGCACCGCGTTCGCGGTGGATGACCGCCGCGTGTTCATCTCGGAGTGCTACGAGAAGGGTGGCGTGTTGCTGGAGTTCGACGAGCAGATGAAGTCGCGTCCGGTTTGGACGCAGCGCGACTTTGGCCTGCACTGGATGGCGCCGGCCAGGATCGGCGGCCATCTCTACGGGTTCGCGGGGCGCAACCCGCCCGATACCGAGCTGCGGTGCGTCGATCTGGCCACGGGGAAAGTCGCGTGGCGCGACGACACGCGCTTCGAGGAGGGCGGGCGCGTGCAGAGTTTTTTCCGCGGCACGCTGCTGAGCGCGGGCTCGCGGGTCTTCGCGCTCGGCGAGGACGGGTTGCTGGCGGAACTTGAATTGTCGCCGAAAGGGATGGCCGTGCGGCAACGCACGCGGCTATTCGGCGCGACCTCGACGTGGACGCTCCCCGCGCTGCACCGCGGCCTGCTCTACGTCGCGCAAAACGAGCGC
>JAEUHB010000441.1 GCA_016794665.1 Opitutaceae bacterium | reverse complement strand
AACGCCCCGTCGAAGCGCGTCACGCTCGGGTTCATCGGGCTCGGCGCCCATGGGCTCGGCGTGAATCTCCGCTCGTTTTTGCAGGAGGATGACTGCGTCGCCCTCGCCATCTGCGATGTGCAGCCGCGGAAGCGCGAAGTTGCTCTCGCCGAGGTCCACAAGCACACCGGCAACCGCGACTGCACGGCTCACGCGGATTTCCGCGAAGTCCTCGCGCGCCGCGATCTCGACGCGGTCGTCATCTCCACGCCCGACCATTGGCACGTCACGATGGCGCTCATGGCGCTCGAGGCGGGCAAGCACGTGTTCTGCGAAAAGCCCACGCTCACCATCGCCGAGGGCCGCCGCCTCGCCGACGCCGTGAAAAAGAGCGGCCGCGTCTTCGCCACCGGCCTCGAGGACCGCTCGGTGATCCAATACCACATGATGGCCGAGGCCGTGCGCAACGGCGCCATCGGCCGCCTGCGCCACATCACCTGCGGCCTGCAGATCAAGGCGCCCGTGCCGCGCGAGGCGCCTGCGCCCGTGCCGGCGGGCGTGAACTACGAGCTGTGGCTCGGGCCCGCCCCGTTCCGCCCGTATTCGCCGTCGCTGCTTGATCCGCAGGTGTGGCGGCAGATCCGCGATTTCTCCGGCGGCACGCTCACCGACTGGGGCGCGCATCTCGTCGACACCGCGCTCGTCGGGAATTTCTCCGAGGACTCCGGCCCCGTCGCCGTCACCGGCAAGGGCGAGATTCCGCCCGACGCGATGAACGACGTGCCGCGCACCTTCAAGATCGACTACACGTTTGCCAACGGCGTCACGATGCAGGTCACCGCCGGGGTCCCCTCGATCCGCTTCGAAGGCAGCGACGGCTGGATCGGCAACAAGGGCTGGCTTGGCCGGCTCGAGGCGAGCGACGACGCGATCCTCCGCCGCAAATACGATCCCAAGACGACCAAGCTCTGGCCGCGCCGCCCGCGCGAACAGCGCGATTTCCTGAATTGCCTCAAGAACGGCCAGCCGCCGATGTATACCGCCGAGGCGCTGCACCGCCTGAGCACCACGCTGCACGTCGGCGCGATCGCGATGGAGCTCGGCCGCCCGCTCAAGTGGGACCCGGTGAAAGAGGAGTTCCCCGGCGACAAGGCTGCCAACGCCCTTCGTTCTCGTGTGATGCGCGACGCTTGGCGCAAGGCGTAGCAACACGCGGCCAGCGTGTGCTTGTAATTCTGACACCATGAAGACCATTGCCTCCCTCGTTTGTCTCGGCGCTGTTTGCGCGCTTGCCCTCTCCCCGTCTGTCCTTGCCGCGGCAGCAGCCGCCTCGGCCCCGGCCCAGACCGGCACGGTGAGCGGCCGGGTGCTCAATGTCGCCACCGGCCAGTATCTCAACAACGCCCGCGTCACGTTGAAGGGCACCAGCCAGACGGTGTTCACGGATCGCGACGGCACCTACCGCCTCGTCGGCGTCCCCGCCGGCCCGGCCACGCTCGAAGTTTTCTTCACCGATCTCGACGTGCAGGTCATCACGGTCGAGGTGCCCGCCGGCGGCGCCGTTGAGCGCCATGTCGAGCTCACCAGCGCGCGCCGCTACGGCGCGGACACATCGGCGGTGCGGCTCGATGCATTCGTCGTCTCGCAGAACAAGGAGACGGACGCGCAGTCGATCGCGACCAACGAGCAGCGCTTCGCCCCCAACATCAAGAACGTCATGTCCACCGACTCGCTCGGCGACGTGCTCGGCGGCAGCGTGGGCGAGTTCATCAAGTTTCTGCCGGGTGTGACCGTCGAGAGCGACCTCGCCGATGTCTCCGGCATCTCCGTCCGCGGCATCGGCGGCGGCATGACGGCCATCACCAATGACGGTGCGCCGGCCTCCAACATCTGGACGACCGCCACGCGCTCGGTGGACATCCGCTCCATGGCGCTCAACGACATCTCGCGCATCGAGCTCTCCAAGGTCCCCACGCCCGCCAATCCCGCCGATGCGCTTGCCGGCTCCGTGAACTTGATCAGCAAGAGCGCGTTCGAGCGCAAGGGCCGTGAGCTCCGCTACTCGCTCAACCTCGTCGGCAACCACGAGAACCTCGACTTCAAGGCGACGCCGCATTCCCACCGCGATCGCAACACCTGGAAACTTCTTCCCGGCGCCAACATCGACTTCACCTGGCCCATCACGCGGAACTTCGGCATCGTGGTCGCCGGCACGCACGCCAAGGTCTTCAACGAGCAGCACCGGACGCTCCAGACGTGGACCTCCATCGTGCCGCCCGGATCGCCCGCCGGCACGCCGATCAATTACGCCAACCCGGTCCTCACCACGCTCGCCCTGCTCGACGGGCCCCGCGACCTCACGCGGAACACCCTTAGCGTGAAGGCCGATTGGAAGCCCTCGCGTAACTCCGTCCTTTCCGTCGGCCACGTCGCCAGCCGCACCGACACCCGCATCGGTTCCCTTACCTACACTTTCGGCACCAGCGCCACCGTGACCTCGTCCATCGCCGGCGGCACGCCGCTCTCGTGGAACGAGGACCAGACCATCGGCGCCACCGGCCGCGGCTCGCTCAACAACAACGGCACCAACCAGCTCATCAACCAAATCACCGACACCAGCACGGTGAACTACCGCTACGACGACGGCGTTTGGCGCATCGAGAGCGGTGTGAGCCGCTCCCACTCGCAGACCAAGCGCCGCTACTTCGACGCCGGCTTTTTCCTGCAGGCGAGCGCCATCCAGCGCTTCCCGGTCCGCGTGAGCTTCCTTGATCTCGAGCCATTCGCCGCCCGCCCCGGCCGCATCGAGGTCCGCGACAACGCCAACAACCTCGTCGACTGGAACAACCCCGCCAACCTCCGCGGCAACACCGCCGGCAACGCGGATCTCAACAATCGTAGCTACACCAACCAAGCCTACTTGAACGTCCGCCGCCGGCTCGCGTTTCTGCCATTCCCGGCGTCGGTCCAGACCGGCGCCTCCGAGCGTCGCGTGATGTTCGACACCAACCTCAACAGCCCCAACTGGACCTTCATGGGGCCCAACGGCACCTCCGCCGCCACCGCGCCAATCGAGCCCTACCTCATGCAGGTCTACCGCGGCGTCGAGACCGGCTACGGTTTCCCGAGCATCAACTGGATGTCACCCGGCCGCGCCTTCGAAGCCTTCAAGGCCAACCCGCTGCTCTACCAGCAGACCGATGCCCAGATGGCCACGGCCCGCAACGGCCACATCGACAACAACGAGAACATCCAGGAAAAGGTGCAGGCCGCCTACCTCCAGGCTGACGCCCAGCTCTTCAACAACCGCCTCCGCGTCCTTGGCGGCGTCCGCTTCGAGAAGACCATCGACGACGGCATCGGCGGCACGAACGACACCGAGAAAATCTGGCAGCGTGCCGCCGACGGCTCGTTCGTCCGCAACGCCGCCGGGCAGCGCGTCCGCCGCCCCGAGGCCGGCGCCGCCGGTTCCCTCGCCGAGAGCCTGCTCACCCGCTCGTATCGCTCCTTCTTCACCCACCGCGAATACGACGGTTACTACCCGAGCCTCCACTTCACCTACAACGCCTCCGAGAATCTCCTCGTCCGCGCCGCCTGGGCCAAGACCTATGGCCGCCCGAATTTCTCCGACATCATCCCGCGCACCGTCGCCAACACGAGCGCGCTCGATCCCGACGAGGACGACGACCTCCAGCCCGGCCAGTTCCGCGGCACGCTCACTGTCCGCAATCCCGCCCTCCTCCCGTGGACCGCCGACAACTTTGACCTCTCCGCCGAGCTCTACACGGAGAACGGCGGCCTCGTCAGCGCCGGTATTTTCCTCAAGCAGCTGAAGAATTTCTTCGGCGACGCCTCCCGCCGCGGCACGCCCGAAGTGCTCGCCGAACTCGGCCTGCCCGACCGCTACATCGACTGGAACATCAACTCCAAGTTCAACGCTGGCGACGCCCGCATCACCGGCGCCGAGCTCAACCTGAAGCAAAACCTCCGCCGGCTGGGCAAGTGGGGCAGCTACTTCACGCTCTTTGCCAACGGCACCAAGCTCGAGCTCGACGGCCGCCCCGGCGCCGCCTTCACGAGCTTCATCCCCAAGAGCGCCAACTGGGGCGCCACCTTCGCGAACAAGCGCGTCACCTTCACCGCCCGTTGGAACTACCGCGGCCTCGACAAGCGCGCGCCGCTCGCCGCCTACGGCCCCAACGGCTACGAATACATCGAGGGCCGCACCGTCCTCGACATCAATGGCTCCTACCAGCTTACCAAGCGCCTCTCCTTCGTCGGCAGCGCCAACAACATCCTGAACCGGCCGTATCGCTTCCTCCGCTATGGCGATCAGACGCCCGCTTACGCCCGGCTCTACGCCGAGCAGGAATACGGCATCCAGATGGCCGTGGGCCTGCGCGGCAGCTTCTAGGCGCGAGCGGGGCTGGGTGGGCGCGCTGGTGAATTCTCGACGCCGCGGGCGGGATCGCCACCGTTCAACCTTCGTGAACCCGCCCCGCCTCCTGCTGATTTCGAGCTTCGCGTGCGTCGCCTCCGCCGCCGTTTTCGCCCAGCGCGGCGACAACCCCGACGCCAAGCTCCTCCCCGCCGTCGAGTCGCAGAAAAAATTTCACCTGCCTCCCGGCTTCGAGATCCAGCTCGTCGCCAGCGAGCCCGAGATCGAGAAGCCGTTCAACTTCGCCTTCGATTCCTTCGGCCGCGTCTGGGTGACCGGCTCGAAAATCTACCCGTGGCCCGCGCGGCGCGACGCGCTCGGCCAGCCCATCGCGACCTTCGACGCACAGTGGAACGAGACCGGCATCGCGCACCGCGGCGTGATCGCCGCGCCCGAGCCGCCCGAGCGCGGCGACGACACCGTGCGCATCCTCTCCGACTTCGATCCGGCGACGGGCCGCGCGCGTAAGAGCACCGTGTTTGCCGACGGGCTCAACATCCCCGTCGGCGTTTTGCCGCTGCCGCGCGCGCCCGGCGCCAAGGGCGACACCGCGCTCGTGTTTTCCATCCCCGCGATCTGGCGGCTCACCGACACCGACGGCGACGGCCGCGCCGACGTCCGCGAGAAACTCTACGACGGCTTCGGCTTCCGCGACACGCACGGCATGTCATCGAGCTACTGGCTCTGGTTCGACGGCTGGGTCTACGGCACGCACGGCTACCTCAACCGCAGCGAGGTCACCGACCGCGCCGGCCGCACCGTCACGCTGACCAGCGGTAACACCTACCGCTTCCGCCCCGACGGCTCGCGTTTCGAAGTCTACGTCAACGGCCAGACCAATCCCTACGGCCTCGCCTTTGACGCCCGCGGCGACCTCTACACCGCCGACTCGCACTCGAAGCCTGTCTACCTGCTCATCCCCGGCGGCTACTACGAGGGCATCAGCAAGGAGCACGACGGCCTCGGCTTCGCCCCCGCGATCACGCAGGACGACCACGGCTCCTCCGCCATCGCGGGCATCGCGCACTACTCGGCGACGCATTTCCCGCCGGAGTTCCGCGACAACCTCTTCAACGGCAACCCCGTCACCCGCCGCATCAACCGCACGCGCCTCGAGTGGCGCGGCTCCACGCCCGCCGCCACGCGCCAGCCGGATTTCCTGACGAGCGACGACCCCGCGTTCCGCCCCGTGCAGGTGAAGCTCGGCCCCGACGGCGCGCTGTGGATCGCGGATTTCTACAATCCGATCATCGGCCACTACGAGGCCCCCCTCACGCACCCCGCGCGCGATCAGAAGCACGGGCGTATCTGGCGCGTCGTCTGGCGGGGGCTCGACGACGGCGCCCCGGCGCCAGTCCTATTACTGCCGAACATAGCGGGGCTCAGAACTCGCGACCTCGTCTCACGGCTCGAGGATACAAATCTGGTCGTGCGCTCGCTCGCCCACGCCGAGCTGATGGCGCGCACCGACGCCGAGGAAACCGCGCCTACATTAGTTAGGGCCGCCGCGCTCATCGCCAACGGGAATGATCGCAAAGCAGACGACACGGCCATACTGCCACTCTTTTTCGCGCTAGAGCGGCTAGGCCGTATCAACGACGATTTCTTCCGCATCGCTCTCCGCCGGCCTGACAGTGCCGCTGCCCACGCTGCACTCAGTGTGCTGACCGCGCGTGGGCAACTTCCGGCTGATTCCGACAAGATCTTTTCCACCCTCACGGCAAAAACTCCCCACGACCCGCGCGAGCCCGCCGCCACACCCGGTTACACGTGGCGCCTCATCGCCGAGGCCCTCAACCGCCACCCGCAGCCGTGGGGCGCGCCGCTCCTCCTCTCCATGCTCGGCCGCGCGCCCGAAGCTGACACTCAGCTCGTCTACGCGATCCGCCTCGCGCTCAAGGCTCACGCCCGCGACGCCAGTGCCGCCACGCTCGCGCAATGGGCAGCCGCCAGCGCAGCCGACGCCACGCGTGTCGCCGACCTCTGCCTCGCGCTGCCGACGGCCGACGCCGCGCGGTTTCTCGCCGGGCATGTGCGCGCCGCGAAATCCTCCCCGCGCGCCGGCGACTACGCGCGGCACGTCGCGCTGCACCTGCCCGCGGCGGAGTTCGATTCGTTTTCCGATTTGCTCGCGACCCTCACCGCCGCACCCGAGCTGCAGCGCCTCACCGCCGCCGAAGGCCTCGCCATAATCGCCGCGAAGAAGGACCGCACGCTGCCGCCCGACGTCGCCGCGTGGATGCAGCGCGAGCTCTTCGCGCAGCTCGATGGCCGCGCCGCCGAGTCCGTGCGCGCGAGCAACGCCCTCCGCCCGCTCGATCTGCCGGAGAAGGCCGCGCCGCTGCGCCGGCGTGCGCTGAGCAACACCGGCGGCGAGAGCGCCCGCGCCGCCGCGCTCCGCGCGCTCGCGCCCGGCACCGCCGAGACGGAGTCCGTCCTTCTCGCCGCCCTCGCGCCGGATCGGCTGCCCAGCGTGCGCCGCACCGCCGCCGAGTTGCTCGGCTCCGAGACGACCTCCGTCGCCGCCCGCGCCGCGCTGGCCGCCGCCTTCGCGGGCGCCGCCTCTGATCTCTCGCTGGCGCTGGCGGTGGCGCTGGCGAAGTCCGACGCCGGGGCCGGCGATTTGCTCGATGTCGCGGCCGCCGGTCGCGTGCGGCCCGCCCTGTTGCGGCACCGCTACGTCGCGCAGGCGCTGGAGAAACGCCCGGCCGCGGTGCGCGAGCGCGCGGCCGACCTCACCCGCGCCTCACCCACCGAGGATGCGCGTCTCGATGCGCTCATCTCCACCCGGATCGGGGCGGCCGCCAATCACCAGCCGGACGCCGCGCGCGGCGCGCCGCTTTTCGCCACCCATTGCGCGGCCTGCCACCGCTTCCGTGACCAGGGAGGCAACCTCGGCCCAAGCCTCGATGGCATTGGGGCCCGGAGTGTCGCCCGTCTGGTCGAGGATATCCTCGACCCCAATCGCAACGTCGACCCCGCGTTCCGCCTCGTCACTGCCACGCTGAAAAACGGCGAGACCAAGACCGGCCTCAATCTTCGCGACGAAGGTGACCGCACCCTCCTGACCGATCCCGCCACGCAGCAGCCGATCGCGCTGGTCAAATCCGACATCGCCTCGACCGCCGTGTCGCCCGTCTCCGCCATGCCGGCGATTTTTGAGACTGCTCTCACCGAGAAGGAGTTCTTCGACCTGATCGAATACCTGCGCGGCGGGGCCCGATGATCGCCCGCGAGCGCGGCCAAGCCTAAAGCCGATTGCTTTCACCTCGGCGATCCGCGCTTGAAAAGGCGATGCGCGGCATTGACGCGTCTCCGCGAAATTGTCACGGAAGTCAGCAAGTCGTTTTCCCCTGCAGCGAATGTTGGCCTACGGGCAGCAAATCCTTCTTCCGTTTCTCGGCTCCGCGCCGCCACCCCTCGTGCCGGTGGCCGTGCCGTCGCCGGTCTCCCAGCCGCGGCCCCTGCCGACCGACCAGCTGCTCTTCACCCGCAGTGTGCGGTCGTCCAGCTACCGGCTGACGCTGCGCCGCGACGGCACCGCGGTCGTCACGATCCCGCGCCGCGGCTCGGAGCGCGAGGCGCGGCGCTTCGCGGAGGAAAACCGCGCGTGGCTCGAGCGGGCGCGCCTGCGGCAGGCCTGCCGGCCCCGGGTCGCCGACCTGTGGACGGTTGGCACCCATGTGCTCTGGCGCGGCCAGATGACCGAAATCCGGGTGGCTTCGACCATGGATCCGTTTGGCCTGCCCGGGGAACCGGCCCGGCCCAAGGTTTGCCTCGCCTCCGATGTCTTCCGCGTGCGCGATTTAGAAGGCGACCTGCGGCCGACGCTTGAGGCCCACTTTGCCCGCCGGGCCAAGGTCGAGCTGCCCGCGCGCACCTGGGAGCTGGCGGCCGTGACCGG
>JAEUHB010000430.1 GCA_016794665.1 Opitutaceae bacterium | reverse complement strand
GGCGTGACCGGCGGCTCCTACGGCGGCTACGCGACCGCGTGGTGCAGCACGAAGTTCTCCGACCGCTTCGCGGCCGGCGTCATGTTTGTCGGCATCAGCGACAAGGTTTCCAAGGTGGGCACGACCGACATCCCCGACGAGGAATACTACGTCCATGCCCGCAAGCGCCCGTGGGAGGACTGGAAATTCCTGCTCGAGCGCAGCCCGATTTACCACACGGCCAACGCGCGGACGCCGCTGCTCATCTTGCACGGCAAGGACGACCCGCGCGTGAATGTCGGCCAGTCGCGCGAGCTGCACCGCCACCTCAAGCTTCGCGGTCAGGCGCCCGTGCGCCTCGTGCTCTACCCCGGCGAGGAGCACGGCAACCGCAAGGCCGCCGCGCGCCTCGACTACAATCTCCGCCTCATGCAATGGATGGAGCACTACCTCACGGGGCCCGGCGGCACGCCGCCGCCGCACGTGATCGACTACGCGCTCGGCGCGCCGGTGAAAAACTGAGCATCCTCCTTTCCGACGTTACCCATGAAACTCAAGACCCCGCTCACTCTGTTTCTGCTCGGACTCGCCGGCGCACTCGTCGCCTCCGCCGCTGAGTTGCAGGCGGTCGCCTCGTTCGAGAAGACCATCACCAAGAAAGTCGGCTACCACTATCTCCTCGCGCTGCCGACGGGCTACGCCGCCGCGAAGGACAAGCAGTGGCCGCTGCTCGTGTTCCTTCACGGCTCGGGCGAGCGCGGCAGCGATCCGTGGCTCGTCGCGAAGCACGGCCCGCCGAAACTCCTGCGCGAGTCGCCGCTGTCGTCCGCAGGAAAGGCCCTCGCGGAGAACTTCATCGTGGTCTCGCCGCAGTGCCCGGCCAACACGTGGTGGGACGACGACGCGATCGGCGCGTTGCTCGATGAGATCGCCGCCAAGCACCGCGTGGACGCGAAGCGCACCTACCTCACCGGCCTTAGCATGGGCGGATTCGGCACCTGGAGCTATGCGATCAAGAACCCCGGCCGCTTTGCCGCCATCGTGCCCATCTGCGGCGGCGGCGAGCCGAGCATGGTGCGGCGCATGGCCCGCGTGCGGAGAAACGAGCTGACTACGCTTGGCGTCTGGGTTTTTCACGGCGCCAAGGATCCGACGGTGCTGCTCGAGGAATCGGAGAAATTGGTCGACGCGCTCAAGAAAGCGGCCGTCACGGAGGTGCAGTTCACCATCTATCCCGAGGCCAAGCACGATTCGTGGACCGAGACCTACGCGAACCCGGAGCTCTACGCTTGGCTGCTGAAACACCACCGCTAGCGCGCCGCCCGAGCCATTCAGCGCGGCGGGCGGGTCGCGAGGATTTTATCAAACAGGGCGTTTTTGGCGCGCCAGTAGGCCTCCGGTCCGTCCGCGGCGTGGCGGAGTTTCAGCCGATTGTAGCCGGCGAGCGCCGCGGGGTTCGCAATGAAGTGATCGCGAAGGAAGACAAATTGATCGGCCTCGGAGTCGCGGAGGATGAGCTGGACCCCCCACGGGCAACTCGAAACCCGCGTCATCGCCGAAGCTCGTAAAGTCCTCGGTCCAGTTTTCCGGCTGCTTGATCGCGAGGTGCGCCGCGAGTGCGTCCGACGCCGCCCGAAATTCCTCCGGTGCGATGCGCACGCACACATCGACGTCGCCCTTGGTCAGCGCGCCGGGAATCGCGGTCGCGCCGATGTGCTCGATGCCGGCAGCGGGCAGCAGACGGCGAAGCTGAGGCAGCAACCGCGCGAGCAAGCGCCCGACCTGCGGCGCGAGGGCGTTTGATTCATGCAGGACCACCTGGCTCATCCGCACCCGAGGCTGCGGTTCACGTGCGCCGCGGCAAAGGCCGATTCACGCGCTCACGGCACCTCGTAAACCTCGACGATCGCGACACCGGTGGTGGCGCCGACACCGCTGACTTGCACGGAGTAGTTGCCGGGCTGGAGGGTGACGAGGAGCGCCGCATCGCGCGACGCGGCGGGGAGGGCAAACGCGCCGACCTGCGTGAAAGCGGCGGTGAGCGCAGCGGTGCCGCCCCAGTTGTCGTTGGCGCCGATCTGGGTCTGGCCGGAGAAGAGCACGAGCTGCGGGTCGGCGACGACGCCCGGGACGTTAAAAGGCGCAGCGCCGAGGGTGGGGCCGACAGCGCGGATCAACACCGTGCGCGAGCCCGTGCCGCCGATGACGAAGCCGGCGGTGAGGCTCGTGCCGATGTTCTTCAAGACGGAGACGTTGACGAGCCGCGGGGTGGCGGTGGTGAAGGCCGCGGCCGGGGTGGCGTCGTAGATCTCCGCGATGACGGCGCCGCTCAGGTTGCCGACGGGGGAGACCTTCACGGAGTTGTCGCCGGCGGTGACGCTGGTCGCGACCGCGGCGTCGAGGGAGGTGGCGCTCGCGAAGGGAAACGCGCCGACGTTGTTCATGGCCGTGAGCAGGGCGGCGGCGCCGCCCCAGTTGTCGTTGGCGCCGCTGGCGGCGGCGCCGGCGAAGAGCTCCAGCCTCGGGTCGGGCAGCGGGCCGCCGACGCCGAGTTGCGCGAGCGATGGCCCGGCCGCGCGGATGACGAGCGGCTTCGCGCCGGCGGTGCCTGCGCCGCCGACGACGTAGCCCATCGTGAACGAGTCCGCGGAGCCGGAGAGCGACGTGAGGATCGAGAGGTTGGTTAAGCGGGCGACGGCGGAGGCGGTTCCGACGGCGAGCACGGCGCCGGCACTCGTCGCGCTGTCGGTGGCGTTGGAGGCGACGACGGTGTAGGTCCCGGCGTTGGACGTCGTGACGTTGGTGAGCGTGAGCGTGGCCGCGGTCGCTCCGGCGAGATTCGTGCCGTCGCGGCGCCACTGGAACGCCGTCGCGCCGGGTGCGGCGACGGTGAACGTCACGTTGCCTCCGGGAGCGACGGTCTGGCTGAGCGGCTGCTGGGTGAAGACGAGGCCCGGCGGCTCGACGACCCGGACCAGTTGGCTGACGGCGGGGGTGGCGCCCGTGGCGGAGTGGGCATAGAGCGCGCCGTCCGCCCCTTGCAGCAGGGCATAGTGGGCCACGGCGCCGGGGTCGTTGGCGATGACGCGGAAGCCCGTGCCATCGGTCCGGATTTTGAAAATCACGCCGCTATTGGCCGTGCCGCCGCGACGGGTGCGGCCATAGAGCGAGCCATCACGACCGAGGAAGAATGCGTCCTGCGGCTCGAAGCCGTTTTCCGGGGCGGTGCGCAGGAAGGAGTGGATGACCTCGAAGCCGGTGCCGTCGGGCCGCAGCTTGAAGACGCAGCCGTTGAGCGTCCGGCCGCCGCCGCGCGTGGCCCCGTAGAGGAAGCCGTCGGGCGCATGCACCAAGGGCGACTGCGGGTCCCCGCCGTTGAACGGCGGGAGGCCGTTGGTCGCGTTGGAGAAGGATTGCAGCACGGCGAAGCCGGTGCCGTCGGTCTTGATCGTGAAAATCGCGCCCGGGGATGAGGTGGGTGTGCCGTTGGCGCCACCACCGCGGGTCATGCCGTAGAGGGCGCCGTCGCGGCCCTGAATCAGGGAATTGGGTTCGATGCCATTGGGGTAGTTGGGCGACCCGTTGAAGGAAAACAGCACGCGATAGCCGGAGCCGTCGGTGGCGCAGCGCCAGATGGTGCCGGAGCCATCGGCACCGACCGTGCTCGACGCGCTGCCGGCGGACGTGGCGCCGTAGAGGATGCCGTCGGCCCCTTGCACGAGGCCGCCGCGCGGGGCGACACCCTCGTTGGGCCCGAACGAATGGATCACGGTGAAGCCCGTGCCATCCGGGCTGATTTTATAGAGCGCGCCGCCGTTGGACGCACCGCCGACAAAGCCGGTGCCGTAAAGCATGCCATCGCGGCCTTGGATGAAAGAGTAGAAGGGCACGCGCGCGACGTTGGTCCCGGCGGGAAACGAAAACACCACCTGATAGCCGGACCCATCGGGCTGAACCTTGAAAATGGTGCCGTTGTTGCTGGCTCCGCCCCCGCTGGTCACGCCGTAGATCGTCCCGTCGCTCGCCTGCACCAAAGGGGCGGAGATGCTGTTGCCGTCAGTGGTGCCGCCGGCGAAATTGTGCAGGGGTGTGCTGCCCTGAGCCCACGCCGCGGCGGAGCCGAAGGCGAGGAGCACGCCAGCAAGCGCGATCGTGCGCGTTAGCGCGCAATCGCGGGCGGGCGAAGAACCGATCGGTGGCAGGGAAATGTTCACGGCGTGGAGGAGCGCGTTGCAGTGCCTTATCAGGGCACCTCGTAAACTTCCACGATGGCGACACCCGTCGTGGCGCCGACACCGCTGACTTGCACGGAGTAATTGCCGGGCGCGAGCGTGATGAGCAGCGCGGCGTCGCGTGAGGCAGCGGGCAGCGCGAAGGCGCCGACCTGCGTGAAGGCCGCGCTCAACGCCGCGCCGTCGCCCCAGTTGTCGTTGGCGCCGATTTGGGTCTGGCCGGAGAAGAGCGTGAGCTGGGGATCGACGACGACGCCGGGGACGTTGAAGGGCGCGGCGCCGAGCGTGGGGCCGACCGCGCGGATGAGGACGGTGCGCGAGGCGGTGCCACCGACGACGAAACCGGCGGTGAGGCCGGTGCCGAGGCCCTTGAGCACGGAGACGTTGATCAGCCGCGGCGTGGCGGCCGTGAAGGTGGCGGCCGGCGAGGCATCGTAGAGTTCCGCGATGACCGTGCCGCTCAGGTTGCCGACGGGCGAGACCACGACGGAGTTGTTGCCGGCGGCCGCGCTGGCCAGCGCGGCGGCGTCGCGCGAATTGGCCGCGGTGAAAGGAAACGCGCCGACGGCGGCCATCGCGTTGGTCAAGTCCGTGGCGCCTCCCCAGTTGTCGTTCTCGCCCGAACGAGTGGTGCCGGAAAAGAACTCGAGCTTCGGATCGGTCAGGGCGCCGGGCACATTGAACGGCGCGACCGCCAGCGAGGGCCCCGCCGCGCGGATGACGAGCGGCTTGCTGCCGGCCGTGCCCGCGCCTCCAACGACGTAGCCCATCGTGAACGAATCACTCGCGCCCGCGAGCGACGTGAGGATCGAAAGATTGATGAGCCGGCTGGTCACGCCCGGCGTGACGGTGAGCGTGGCGGGATTGCTCGTGACGCTCTCGCCGCCGCTGCTCACGCGCACCGTGTAGATCCCGGCATGGGCCGCGGCGGCGGAGGCGATCGCATGCGTGGCGCTGGTCGCGCCGGTGATGGCAGCGTTGTTGAAAAACCACTGATACTGGAGCGCCGTGCCGGTGACGGTGACGGAGAAGACGACGCTGGAGCCCGGGGCCACCGTGTGGGACAGCGGGTGAGTGGTAATCACCGGCGCCGCGCTCGGGGTGAGCAGGTAGCCGCGGAAGCCGTTGCCGACGCGCCCGCGGCCGACAATCTGGCCGCTGTCGTTGATGGCGGTCGCCTCGAGCAGCTGCGTGAAACCGGAGGCCGCGAGGTTCACGACCGCGGTGTTGAGATCGATCATGCCGGTCGCGGGGGTGTAGACAAAGCCCCGGTCCGGCACGTTGGGATTGGTGCCGTAGACGCCCACCACCGTGCCCGCGGAGTTGATGCCCAGCGCGGAGCTGGCGGCGCCCAGCGTGTCGATGTTGGTCATCGTGCCGTTGGCGTAGACGAACGCGCGCAGGATCGCGACGTTGCCGGGGATGGCGCCGGACGAGCCGACGATGACGCCCGAGTTGTTGATCCCGTAGGCGAAGCTCTCCGGCCCGCCGAGCGTGCCCAGATCGGTGACCGTGCCGCCGGAGTAGCGCACCGCGTGACGCCCGCCTGCGGCGTCGGAGTAACCCACGATCACGCCCGCGCTGTTGATCGCGGTGGCGTAGCTCGCGCCGTTGGTGAGCGTGCCGAGGTTGGTGAGGGTGCCGCCGGCGATGCTGAAGGCGCGGATGCCGAGGTTGTTCGCGGTGTAGCCGTAGCCGACCATGACGCCGGCATCGTTGATCGCGGCGACGCTCATGCCCTTGCTTCCGCCGAGGTTGGCGAGGGGCGACGCGGTGGTGCCGGTGTAGGAAAACGACTGGAAGGTGTTGCCCGACGAGTCGAGCGACGAGACCACGATCGTGCCGGTGGCGTTAACGCCCGTGGCCTCGGTGAACGCATCACCGTAGGAACCGATTTCGGTCATGGTGCCGTTGCGGTAGACGAAGGGCCGGTGAAAGCGGGAGTTGAACCACTCGTAGCCCACCACGACGCCGTTGGCGTTGATCGCGAGCGGCGTGGTGTTCGCGCCGCCAAACGTGCCGAGGTTCGTGATGGTGTAGCGCGGCGGTGTCTGCGCCAGCGCCGGAGTTGCGAGCAAGAGGGCCGTGAGCGGCAGGCCCGCTGAACCAATGAACCGAGGAAGGCTGGTGCGAACAGAGGCAATCATGATAGGGATGAACATCCCTATCACTTCGTCTCTGTCGGGCTGCCTGCAATCCCGGAATCGGAGACTTTCGGCCCACTGCCGTGGGGCTGCGAACTCAGAACAGACCGCGGTAAACCACGCCGACGGCGGTGATCGGGCCGGTGTCGTCGAAGCCGTCGAGGGCGCGGTCGGCCTTCTTCATGATGGCCTGCGCGTCCTTCAGCAGGCTGTCGTCGTTGAGCAGCTTGCCGAGGGTGCCTTCGCCGCGGGAAATCTTGTCGGAGACGCTGCGGATCGTGGCGACGGTGCTACGCAGGTCCTCGCCGATCTTCTCGTCGAAGACGATTGTCCCGAGGGCGCCCTTGCCGGCCTTCACGTGGTCGATGATCGACTGCGCATTGGCGAGGAAGGTCTTGGCCTCGGTGATGCCGGCCTTGATTTCGGTGACCGTGGCGAGCAGCTCGTCGTGCAGCTTGGTGTCGTTGAGCAGGCGGCCGAAGGTGCCCTCGCCCTTGTTCACCTTGTCCGTGATCGACTGGAGGTTGGTCATCGTGGCGGAGAGTTTCTCGCGGTTGTCGGTCACGAGGGCGTCGATTTTTTGGATAAGGCCGGGGCTGGTGCCGTCGCCGGTGAAGGCGGTGCCGAGGTTGCCGAGCGCGGTCTCGAGCTTCTGGCCGATGGAGCCGACCTGGGTCATGACGGAGTTGAGGTCGGGCGCGACGCGCGTGCGGATCTCGGCGGCGGGGACGGGTTCCTGGCGGAGGAAGGGGACATGGCGCGCGACCCAGCTGCGTTGGTCGCGGCGCTGGTCGGCGGGCACAAGATCGGGGGCGGTCGCGGTGCCGAGGTCGACGGAGATGTAATTCGTGCCGAGGAGGCCGGCCATGACGATGACGGCCGAGGCGTCGGCCTTGATGGCGACGTGGCTGTCGATGCGGAGCACCGCCTCGGCGCGGCGAGCCCCGAGGCGCGTGGCCTTGATCTCGCCGATGCGGACGCCGGCCATGCGCACCTCGTCGCCCTCCTTGAGTTCCTTGAGCGACTCGAAGCCGGCGAGGAGGGTGTAGCCCTCGTCCTTGAGGACCTTGCCTCCGGTGAGGGTCTCAAACGTCACCCAGATGAGCGCTATGCCGAGGAGAAAAAAAAGCCCGACACGGGCGGATTGCTGCGGGTTGTTCATGGCGTGGTCTCCAATTGGTGAAAGTCAGTTCTCCAGTTTCTTGAAGCGCGGATTCTTCAGGTCGATTTTCGGGTGGAGAAATTCCTCGATGCGTCCGTCCTGCGGCTGGCGGAGGGCGGACGCGCTGCCGAGGTAGGCGAGCTTGCCGCCCATCAAAATCCCGACGCGGTTGGCGATGCCGAGGGCCAGCTCGCGGTCGTGGGAGACGACGATGCTGGTCACGCGATACTGCTCCTTCAGCGTCGCGATGATCTCGCTGATCGTGGCGGACATGACGGGATCGAGCTCGCTGGTGGGCTCGTCGTAGAGCATGAGCTGCGGCTCCATCACGAGGGCGCGGGCGATGGCGACGCGTTTTCTCATGCCGCCGGAGAGCTCGGAGGGCTGCTTCTGCGCGGCGTGCTCGAGCGAGAGGATCTGGAGTGCGCGCATGACTTTGTCGCGGATGCCGGACTCCTTGGCGAGGCGGTGCTCGCGCGGGTAGAGGGCGAGATTGTCGTAGACCGAGAGGGAGTTGAAAAGGGCGCCGGCCTGGAAGACGAGGGCCATGCGGACCTTTTCGCGGGTCGTGGGTTCGGCGGCGTCGAGGCCGTCGATCGTCACGCGGCCGGCGCTCGGCAGCTCGAGGCCGACGACGTGCTTGAGGAGGACGCTCTTGCCCGAGCCGCTCGGCCCCATGAGCACGAAAATCTCCCCGGGTTGCACGTCGAAGGTGACGCCCTTCAGCACATCGAATGAGCCGAAGGATTTCGAGAGGTTCTCGACCTTCACGCCGACGGCGCTGGTGCCGCCCATCGGTTTCTCAAGATCTGCGGTCTCGGTGTCGGGGGGCGGCATGGTCACAGGAGCGCCTTCGTGACGAAGTAGTCGAGCACGAGGATGAGGATGAGGGAGACGACGACGGCGCGCGTGACGGCGGCGCCGATCTCGCGGGGGCCGCCGCGGGTGTTGAGGCCGATGTTGCAGCAGACGAGCACGATCACGAAGCCGAAGACCTCGGCCTTCACGAGACCGTTGAGCACGTCGGAGAATTCCATCTGCTGGCGCATCGTCGCGAAATACGACGCGGGATCGATCGCGATGAAGCTGGTGGCGCTCGAGATGATGGCGCCGCCAAACCAGCCGACGAGGTTGGCGATAATCGTGAGCACGGGCATCATCAGCAGCACGGCGGCCAGCCGCGGGAGGACGAGCATGCGCGCGGGTGGGATGTTCATCGTCACGAGGGCGTCGACCTCCTGGTAGACTTTCATCGAGGCCAGCTCGGCCGCGATCGCGGAGCCGACGCGGCCGGTGAGGAGGATCGCGACCATGACGGGGCCGAGCTCGCGCGCCATCGAGAGGCCCACGAGGGCGCCGATGAACTGCTTGGCGCCGAAATTCTGCATCGAGTAGCCCGCTTGCAGCGCGAGCACGCTGCCGATGAAAAAGCTCAGGATCGCGACGATGGGCAGCGTGGTGTAGCCGATCAGGTAGCACTGCTCAATGAGGCGGCCGAACTGCCGCGGCAGCGTGGGCGCATACGAGGCCGCCCGCAGCAGGAGCTGCACGGTGCTGCCGATGCCTTCGAGGATGCGGAGAAGCTGGTTCATTGCGCGGTCGCGGAGGGAGAGGTTTCCGGTTTCGCCGGAAAATCAAATGCGAACATCCGCCAGCCGCCCCCGGGCCGGCGCTCCCAGCCAAGCAGCCCGCGGCCGATGGCGACGCGCCGGGCCGGGCCTTGGCGGGTGATGTCGAGCAGCGGGCCGAGATGAAACTCGCTGCGTTCCTCCGCGGCGCGCTTTTCCCAGGTGACGGCGTTCCAGAGGAGCGAGGTGCGGGTGTCGCCCGGCGCGCGCTGTTCGTGGCGCGCCAGCGCGAAGAAGGGCGACCAAGCGAGGCGCACCTTTTCGTTGCCCGGGAAAAACACCTCGAGCGGGCTGAGGAGCTGCCACTGGCCGCGGCCGGCGCCGTTGTCCCAGGTGCTGACGAGCGGCCAGACATGCGTGAGGCGCGCGGTGGGCGCCTCGGCGCGGTGGCCGAGCCGCTGTGATTCCTGCCACCAGAGGAAGTAGAGGAACTGCGTGCGCTCGCGGGGCACATCGCGATCATCCCACGTGGCGTGGCGCACGAGCGGCCAGAGGAACCAGCGCTTGTCCACGCCCTGCGAGATCGAGTGCGAGTAGAACGGCGCCCAGCGGTTGATCATGCGGCCATCGGCGCCGCGGCCTTGCACGAAGAGCGGCCACAGGTAGCGCGTCTCGCTCCAGGCCTTCGCGCCGTCGCGCAGGGTGTAGCCGAAAAACGGCCACAGGTAGGTTTCGCTCTTCAGGCCCGGCCCCGTGCTCCGCGCGTAGAACGGCAGCATCCCGAAGTCCTCCCGCGCCGGCGTGCCCGGCGGATCGTCGGGCGTGGGGTGGCGCACGGAGTTGTAGCCGAGCGGCCAGAGCCAAGTGTCGAGCTGCGAGACGCCGGGGCGGTCGAGCGTCGCGTAGAGCGGCCACACGCCCCAGCCCCGCGCGGCGCCCTCGGTGCGGCGCAGGAACGGCCAGGGAAGGTAGCGCGTGGTCGCGCCGCGCTTGTCGATCTCCGCGTAGAGCGGGAAGAGCGTCCACGTGAAGCGCTCGAGCGTGAGCTTGTTTTTCACCGTGCCGGCGATCGGGAAGAGCGCGCGGTAGTTGCGGTCCGGCTCGGCGGTGGTGCGGGAGAACCAGAACGGGAACACCTCGAACTCCTCGTTGTGCTCGAGCGGGGAGGTCGCAGGCGGCGCGTCGGCGTGCCGGCCCCAGCGGCGCACGAGCTCGAAGAGACTCCACTGGTAGGCCGTGCCGTCGGTGCGGTAGTTGAGCAGCGGGTAAAGCAGATGGCCGGAGCGGAGCCGGCCCTGCGCGTCATCGATTTGCACCCAGAACGGCCGGAAACCGTGCGCTTTGCCGCCGTCCGGCTCGCGCGCCGGCTGGCGGAAAAGAAACGGCCCCGCGCCGGTCCATGACTCCGCGGTGTCCGGTCCGCCGGTGAGGCGCACGCTGACGGGCCAGCGGTTGGTCTCGCGGTCCGCCGGCTGCGCGCGCGCCGCGCCGGCTGCGGCGGCGAGGCCGAGCAGCGCGAGGGCGCGGAGGCGGAACGGGACGGACGCGAACATGAAAGACGGAGAAGCTGGCGAGGAGGGAGAGTGGTGCAAACGCTATGTTGAGAACGGAGGGAACAGCGGGCGCGCGAAACAGTTCCGAGCTGCCGCGCGCCCCCCCGAAATCACGATCCGGCCGGGCGCGGCGGTGCGACAATCCGCGGCCGGCGCCGCCGAGAAGGGTTTTCCCGTTGAAGTGCGGGCCGCGGGGCGGTGACATCCGCGCCCGCCATGAAAATCCGAACCGTCCGCGCCCAGCCGCGCCCGCCATGCGCATAAGCGGCGGTGTCGCGCGGGGCATCCCGCTCGTGACGCCCAAAGGCGACCTCACGCGGCCGGCGACCGACGGCATGAGGCAGGCGGTCTTTTCGAGCCTCGGCGCCCGCGTGGCCGGCGCGCGCTTCCTCGATCTGTTTGCGGGCAGCGGCGCGTATGGGCTCGAGGCGCTGAGCCGTGGCGCCGCGGGCGGCGTGTTTGTCGAGCAGAACGCCCAGGCCGCCGCCTGCGTGCGGAAAAACATCGAGGCCGTCTGCAAAAGCCTCGGCCGCGATCCGGGCGACGGCGCGCTCGCCGTGCTGCAGGCCGATGCGCGCACGGTGCCGCTCGCAGGCGGCGAAGTGCCCGACCTCGTCTTCATCGATCCGCCCTACGAGATCATCGCGGCGGTCGCGCCGGCGATGTTTGAGAAACTCGCCGCCGCGCTGGCGCCGAAGCCGGACGCGATCGTCATCTTCGAGCACCCCGGCGAACTCGACCTCGCGCCCGCCGGATGGACGCTGCTGAAGCGCCTCGGCAAGGGCGCGCGCCAGCCGACGGTGGCGTTTTTCCAGCGCGGCGGCGGGTAGCGCTACATCAGCCCGCGCCGCGTGCGCAGGATGGTGAGCGCTGCGATCACAGCGGTCTCGGCGCGCAGCACGCGCGGGCCGAGGTGGGTGAACGCAAACCCCTCTGCGCGCAGCAGGCTGCGCTCCGCGGCGGACCAACCACGTTCGCCGCCGACCGCGAGCACGACGGGCGCGTCCAGCCGGAGCGGCGCCGCGCCCAGCGCGACCGGCGACTCGTAGTTGTCGAGTGCCAGCCGCATCGAGCCGGGCGCGATGGCGCCGACGACCTCGACGATCGATCGCCCGTGCGAGACGGCGGGCAATGTGGTCGCAAACGCCTGCTCCGCGCCCGCGATCGCGTGGCGGCGCCATTCGCCCGCCGTCCACAGCGCGCTCTGCGCGTAGCTCGCCTCGCCTTTCTGCGTGCGCACAAAATGCAGTGCACTGGCGCCGAGCGTCGTCGCGTCGCGCAGGATGTCGCGCGCCGTCTGCGGCCGCGGCAGCCCGACGATCAGCGCGATCGGCTCGGGCGGGGCGGGGGGCGCGGTCGCTTCAAACGAAAACGCGATTGCCGCCGCATCGATGGCGGTGAGCGTGGCCTTGCCGCGCGGCCCGTCGATCACTCCGGCATCGAACGTGTCGCCGACGCTGCGGCGCAGCACGGCCAGGATGTGCCGCGCGCGGCGGTCGGCGAGCGGGAGCGGATGGCCGAGTTCGGCGGGTTCGAGGAGGACGAGGTTCACGGGCGCGAGTGTGATTGCGCGTCCGGTCGCGGGGACGCAACGTCGCCGGCGCATGACCGCGCTTTCGTTTTCAGCCATCACCGACCGGCTCGCCCGCTGGAAGTTTCCCGCGGGCCTCGATGGCGTGGTCGGCATCGCGAGCGGTGGCATGGTCCCGGCCGCGCTCGTCGCCCAGCGCCTCGGGCTCGATTTGCGCATGATCGCGCTCAACTACCGCGACGAGACGAATCAGCCGCGCTTCGCCGCGCCGCGTCTCCTGTCCACCGTGCCCGATCTTGGCACGTGGCGGCGCGTGCTGCTCGTGGACGACGTCTACGTGAGCGGCCAGAGCTGGCATGCCGCGCGCGATCTGCTGCCGCGCGGCATCGAGGTGCTGCCGTTTGTGCTCAAGGGCAAGACGGACTTCGCCCTCATTCGCGAGGTTGATGGTTGCGTCCAATGGCCGTGGAAGACCTGAAATTTTCCGTCACCGCCGCCGTCATTTGCTCGGCCCGCGCCGTATGCCCATGAAATCATCCCTCCCCGCGTTGCTTGCCCTTGGAATGTTTGTGCTTCCCGCGGCCGCGGCGCGCCCGCCTAACGTCGTCGTGATCCTCACGGATGATCAGGGCTACGCCGACATCAGCTTCAATCCCCACCACCCGAAGGAGGTCTCCACGCCGCACCTCGACGCGCTGGCGCGCGAAGGCGTTTGGTTCAGCCAGGCCTACATCACGGGCAACGTCTGCTCGCCCACGCGGGCCGGCCTGCTCACCGGGCGCTACCAGCAGCGCGCGGGCGTCTACACCGCGGGGGAGGGCGGCCGCGGCATCGCGCAGGCGGAGAAAATTTTCCCGCGCTTTCTCCAGCCCGCCGGCTACGTCACTGCCGCCTACGGCAAGTGGCACCTCGGCCTCACCCTCGCGCAGAGTCCGGTCGGCCGGGGCTTCGATCATTGGTATGGATTCCTTGGCCGCGGCGGACACGACTACTTTGACCTCGCCCAGCACGACCCGGACACGGGTCCGATGTATCGCGACGGCAAGGAAACCAAGGACACCGGCTACCTGACCACCCGGCTCACCGAAGAGGCGGTGGCGTTTGTCGCCGCCAACAAGGCGCGTCCATTCTACATTCACCTCGCTTACAACGCCGTCCATGCCCCCGCGCAGGCGCCTGCGGAAGACATTGCTCGCATCAAGCGACAGTTCCCCGAGATCACCGAGGCGCGTGCCATCCTGATGGCGATGCTCCACCATCTCGATCTCGGCGTGGGCCGCGTCGTCGACAGGCTGAAGCAGGAAGGCGTGTGGGAGAATACGCTGCTCTTTTTCCTGACTGACAACGGCGGCTCGAAGGCGATGAGCGCCGTCAACACCCCGCTGCGCGGCGCCAAGCAGCAGAACTACGAAGGCGGCATCCGCACGCCGTTCATCGTGTCATGGCCCGCGGGCTTCAGAGGCGGCCGCACGCTCGACACGCCGATCAGCGCGCTCGACATCCTGCCCACCGCGCTGGATGCCGCGGGCATCCCGCTTCCGACGGACAAGCCGCTCGACGGCCGCAGTCTCCTGCCGCTCCTCACGGAAAAAACGACCCGGCATATCGACACCTTCTATTGGAGCGAGGGTGGCGAAGCCGGCGGCTTTGCCGTGCGCTCCGGCGACTGGAAACTGGTCCAGCAACGCAACCAGCCCAAGATCGAACTCTTCAACCTTGCGAAGGACCCTGCGGAGACGACGGACCTGGCGCCGCAGAACGCCGCAAAGGTCGCCGAGCTGACGAGGCTATACGACGCGTGGCTCGACCGAATGGCCGAGCCGCTGGGCGGCGGATCGAAGCGCCCGGTGGCGCGGCCCGCAGGCGCACCCAAGAAATCGAAGGAGCAGAAGCGCAAGGCCCGCGACGAGGAGCGCGCGAAGAAGAAAAACGAAATCTAATCCTGACGCGCAGTGGCCGTATCCGGCGGACAAGCCGGCGAAAATGGCTTCGTTTCAACTCGCTTGGTGCGATTCAACTTCACTGTGTTTCGGCGGAAGCTGGAGCGGGCGGAGGGAATCGAACCCTCGAGACCAGTTTGGAAAACTGGGGTTTTACCACTAAACTACGCCCGCGTGGCGCCGGCCTGCGAGCTTCGCGCGCGGGCTGGTCTGGTCAAGCCCGCAGGTCGGTCCCACGGCTCCCCGGCGGGGTAAAACTCGGCGGAGGAATTTCATCGGTTTGTTACGCGACTTGAGGGTGATGCCGGTTGCGGCGCGCGCGGGCGTGCCGTTTTCTGCTTATCTATGGCATCGATTTCCACGGTCACCACCACCCCGTTTTCCGGCCGCCAAGGCACGCTGCGGAAAAAGAGCGACGTCCAGGCCGCGCAGGCGCTCGCGAAGCAAAAGTCTCTCGAGAAAAAGGCCAAGAACTACAAGCTTCCGCTGGGCGAGCTGGCGATTTTCACCCAGCAGCTCGCGTCTCTCCTCACGGCTGGTCTCCCGCTCGTCCAGTGCCTCGAGGCCCTGCAGGATCAGACCGAGGATCCCTGTTTCCGCATCGTCATCCGCGATGTTCGCGCGGACATCTCGCAGGGTAACTCCTTCTCGTCCGCGGTGAAGAAGTTTCCCAAGACCTTCCCCAATCTTTTCGTCTCGATGGTCGAGGCCGGCGAGGCCAGCGGCGGCCTCGCGGAAATCCTCGCCAAGGTCGCGAGCTACTTTGAGTCGACCGTCAAGCTGCAGAAGAAGGTGAAGTCGGCGATGACCTACCCGATCGCGGTCATCGGCCTCGCCGTCGCGCTGGTGAATGTGCTGCTGATTTTCGTGATCCCGGTGTTCGCCGACATGTTCAAGGACTTCGGCGCCAAGCTTCCGCTGCCGACGCAGTTCCTCATCAACCTTTCGGAGTTCATGAAGAGCTACTGGTGGGCCATCGGCCTTTGCGCCTACGGCGCCTGGTGGGGTTACGGCAAGTTCACCTCCACGCCGAACGGCCGGCGCATGCGCGACCACTACCTTGTGCGCGCCCCGATCTTCGGCAACCTCGTCCACAAGATCGCGCTCTCCCGCTTTGCCCGCACCTATGCCACGCTCATCCGCTCGGGTGTGCCCATCCTCCGCACCCTCGAGATTGTCTCCGCCGCCAGCGGCAAGGTGCAGATCGAGGACGCCTGTGAGGAGATCGCGAAGCATGTGAGCCAGGGCGGCCAGGTCTCCGAGGTGCTTGGCACCAACCCCTTTTTCCCGCCGATGATGAAGCACATGGTCAAGGCAGGTGAATCCACGGGCAACGTGGATGGCATGCTCAACAAGACCGCCGACTTCTACGACGTTGAGTGCGAGGCCACGGTCGCCGCGCTCACCTCCCTCATCGAGCCGATGCTGATCGTCTTCCTCGGCATCGTGGTCGGCGGCATCGTCATGGCGATGTTCCTGCCCATCTTCCAGCTCGGCGCCGTCGCGGGCGGGCTCAACTAACGTGCGTTTGCGCCGCTGATCAGGCCTAGCCTCACCACGCCCGATCAACCGCCCGTCTTCCCTGCGCCATGCCCTCTGTCCTTATCGTCGACGATCTCGTCTCCATCCATGAGATGCTCGAGGCGGTAATCGCGCCGACCGGCTTCAAGACGGCCTTCGCCACCGACGGCGAGCAGGCGCTCGCCCGGTGCAAGAACGACAAGTTCGATCTCGTGCTCGCCGACATCGACATGAAGCCGATGGACGGCATCACGCTCCTGCGCCAGCTCAAGGCCTCCGATCCTGGCGCCGTGGTGATTATCATGACGGCCTACGCCTCCACTGAGAGTGCCGTGCAAGCGCTGAAGTTCGGGGCTTTCGACTACCTGCAGAAGCCATTTCGCGTCGACGAGCTGCTCGCCACGCTGCGGCGGGGCCTTGAGTATCGGAATTTCCAGGCCGCGCAGACCGTGGCCGCCTCCTCGGGCGCCCAGGGGGCCGATCTCGAGGCGAACCTCCTCGGCCAGAGCCCCAGGTTCACCAAGCTCCTCGCGCAAGTGCGCAAGCTCGCGACCGTGCGCACACCCGTCCTGCTGGTCGGGGAAAACGGCACGGGCAAGTCCACCATCGCCACGATTCTCCATGCCGCGACCGGTGCGGCCGATTCGGCGTTGGTGCGCATCGACTGCGCGCTCAGCACCGAGGCGAGCTTCCGCGACGGCCTGCTTGGCCAGAACGGCGAAGGCGGCGCTTGGGTGCGGCAGGCCAAGGGCGGCACACTCTTTCTCCAACGCCTCGAATGTCTCGCCGGCGGCGTCCAGAAGGAACTGGTCAGCGTGCTGCGCAACACCGCCCATGGCTTCCGCCTCGTGTGCACGGCCGGCTGCGACCTCGAGCAGCTCGTGGATGAAGGCAAATTCCACGACGAACTCTTCTACCGCGTCGCCTCGCTGCCCGTCCAGGTGCCGCCGCTGCGCGAGCGTGCCGAGGACATCCCGCTGCTCGCGAAGCACTTTGCCGCGCAGGCGGCGAACCCCGCCTTCGACAGCAGCCTGATCGAGTTTACGGAGGATGCGGTGGGCGTGCTCAGCTCGTATGGGTGGCCGGGCAACCTCACGGAACTGGGGCAGGTAATCTCCAAGGTGGTCGCCGGAGCGGAGACACGCGTCGTGACATCGCAGCAGCTCCCGTTGCGCCTGCGCGACGTGAAGCAGTGGCCGACTCTGGGCGAGTTCCTCGCCGGTCAGGAAAAGCAGTATGTCGATCAGGTGATCCACGCCTGCCGTGGCGACAAGGCCCTGGCGGCAAGAATCCTCGGCGTGGAGCTGGTCAAGGTGGCGTAGGCGCGGCAATCGCCGCCCCGTCGGTTTGCGCGCGGCTCAATGTGCCCCGCGCCGCTTTCCCGCTTGCCGCGCGTTTCGGCGCACCCAACCCTCGCCGAAATCTACGTCCATGCCCAAGCGCTCCGACCTGAAGTCCATCCTCATCATCGGCGCCGGTCCCATCGTGATCGGCCAGGCCTGCGAGTTCGATTACTCCGGCACCCAGGCGTGCAAGGCGCTCAAGGAGGAGGGCTACCGCGTCATCCTCGTTAATTCCAATCCCGCCACGATCATGACGGACCCGGAGTTCGCCGATGTGACCTACATCGAGCCGCTCACCGTCGAGTTCCTTGAAAAAATCATCGCCGCGGAAAAACCCTCCGCGCTCCTGCCCACGCTCGGCGGCCAGACTGCGTTGAACCTGTCGATGGAGCTCGATAAGAAGGGCATCCTGAAAAAACACGGCGTCGAGATGATCGGCGCCAAGCCCGAGGCGATCACCAAGGGCGAGGACCGCGAGATTTTCAAGCAGTGCATGCTCAAGATCGGGCTCGATGTCGCGAAGTCGCGCACCGTGAAATCGATGAACGAGGCCCGCGAGGCGGCCGAGTTCCTCGGCGTGTTTCCGCTGATCATCCGCCCGTCGTTCACGCTGGGCGGCAGCGGCGGCGGCATCGCCTACAACAAGGAGGAGTTCGAGCGCATCTGCGCCAACGGCCTCGATCTCTCGCCCGTCCACGAGGTGCTCGTCGAGGAGTGCCTGCTCGGCTGGAAGGAATACGAGATGGAGGTCATGCGCGACCACAAGGACCAGTGCGTCGTGATCTGCTCGATCGAGAACTTTGACCCGATGGGCGTGCACACCGGCGACTCGATCACGGTCGCGCCGGCGATGACGCTCACCGACAAGGAATACCAGGTTATGCGCGACGCGTCGTTCGCCGTCATCCGCGAGATCGGTGTCGAGACGGGCGGCTCCAACATCCAGTTCTCCGTCGATCCCGACACCGGCCGCATGGTCGTGATCGAGATGAACCCGCGCGTGTCGCGCTCCTCCGCGCTCGCGTCCAAGGCCACCGGCTTCCCCATCGCCAAGATCGCGGCCAAGCTCGCCGTCGGCTACACGCTCGACGAGCTGAAGAACGACATCACGCGCCTCACGCCCGCGAGCTTCGAGCCGACGATCGACTACGTCGTCACCAAGATCCCGCGCTTCACCTTCGAGAAATTCCCCGACGCCGACTCGACCCTGACCTCCGCGATGAAGTCCGTCGGCGAGGCGATGGCCATCGGCCGCACGTTCAAGGAGTCGATGCAGAAATGCCTCCGCTCGCTCGAAATCGGGGCGCGCGGCTTCGGCGGCGGCGGCAAGCACGGCGGCGACGAGCCCGTCGACGAAAAGGTCCTCAACGCCAAGCTCGGCACGCCCAACGCCGAGCGGATTTTCTACATCCGCCACGCGTTCCGCGCCGGCTACACCGTCGAGCGCATCTTCGATCTCAGCAAAATTGATCCGTGGTTCCTCGTGCAGCTCCGCGAAATCCACGAGATGGAGCAGGCGTTGTCGAAGCAAACCCTCGCCAGCATCGATGTCACGTCGCTCCGCCGGGCGAAGCAGTTTGGTTTCTCCGATGCCCAGCTCGCGCACATCCTGAAGACCGACCTCGCGACCGTGCGCGCCGACCGGAAGAAGCGCGGAATCAACACCACCTACCGCCTCGTCGACACCTGCGCCGCGGAGTTCGAGGCCTTCACGCCCTACTACTACTCAAGCTACGGGGACGAGAACGAGGTCATGAAGCCCACCGGCAAGAAGAAGATCATGATCCTCGGCGGCGGGCCGAACCGCATCGGCCAGGGCATCGAGTTCGACTACTGCTGCGTGCACGCGAGCTTCGCGCTGCGCGAGATTGGCTACGAGAGCGTGATGGTGAACTCGAACCCCGAGACCGTCTCGACCGACTACGACACCAGCGACCGCCTCTACTTCGAGCCGCTCACGCTCGAGGATGTGCTGGAAATCTATCAGCAGGAAAAATGCGACGGCGTGATCGTGCAGTTCGGCGGGCAGACCCCGCTCAACCTCGCCACCGCGCTGAAGGCGAACGGCGTGAACATCATCGGCACCTCGCCGGAAAGCATCGAGATTGCCGAGGACCGGAACCTCTTCGTCAATATCCTAAACAAGATCGGCCTCAAGCAGCCTGCCAACCGCATCGCGATGAGCGAGGCAGAGGCCATCGCGCAGGCCGGCGAGATCGGCTACCCGGTGCTTGTGCGCCCGTCGTTCGTGCTCGGCGGCCGCGGCATGTTCATCCTCTACAGCGAGGACGAGCTGAAGGCCGTCGTGCGCCAGGTCTTCGACGTGATGCCCGGCAAGCCCGTGCTCATCGACAAGTTCCTCGAGGACGCGATCGAGCTCGACGTCGACTGCATCAGCGACGGCGAGACGTCCGTTATCGGCGGGATGCTCGAGCACATCGAGTATGCCGGCGTGCACTCCGGCGACGCCGCGATGGTGATGCCCCCGCACACGCTGGGCGCCGAGATGCTCGCGACCGTGCGCCGCGCCACCCACGCGCTCGCCAAGGCTCTCAAGGTCGTCGGCCTGATGAACGTCCAGTTCGCAATCAAGGACAACACCCTCTACGTGCTCGAAGTGAACCCGCGCGCCTCGCGCACGGTGCCGTTCGTCTCCAAGGCGATCGGCCGGCCCCTCGCCAAACTCGCCGCGCAGTGCATGGCGGGCAAAAAACTCGCGGACCCCGCGCTCGGTTTCACGAAGGAAATCACTCCCGTCTATTTCAGCGTCAAGGAGGCGGTCCTGCCCTTCGTCAAATTCCACGGCGTCGACATCATCCTCGGGCCGGAG
>JAEUHB010000378.1 GCA_016794665.1 Opitutaceae bacterium | reverse complement strand
GAGGCCTTGCTCGACATCTCCGCCGCCGAGGCCGGCGTGCTGAAGCTCAACCGCGACCGCCTCGATCTCCGCACGCTCACCGAGCGCGCCGCCGATCTCTACCGCGAGGTCGCGGAGGAAAAGAAGATCACCATCACGCTCGATCAGCCCGCACCCGCCGAGCTGTCCGCCGACGCCATCCGCCTCGGCCAGGCGATCAACAACCTCCTCGACAACGCGCTCAAATACACGCCCGCCGGCGGCGCCGTCACACTCACCACCCACGCCGAGCCTCGCGCCGTCGTGCTCGTTGTCAGCGACAACGGTCCCGGCGTTCCGGCCGCGGAGCGCGAAGCAGTCTTCCGCCGCCTCTACCGCGGCGACACCAGCCGCTCACAGCGCGGCCTCGGCCTTGGCCTGAGCCTCGTGAAAGCCATCGTCGAGGCCCATGGCGGCACCGTCGTTCTCGACGACGCCCCCGGCGGCGGAGCGCGGTTCAGCGTTCGACTTCCAGCCTAGGCGGTCCGCCTCCCGCGCGCTTAGATGAACGCGAATTCATCTGGCATTCAGCCGCTGTTCATTTGCCTCACCTAGAGTGCGGGATGTTCTCCCGCCAATTCTTGGTTGCTTGCCTTGCCGCCGGCGCTGCCCTCCGCGCCGCGGATCAACCGCTGGTGATCGATCCAGGGCATTCCCGCATCGACGTCGCCGTGAAGGCGTCCCTGCACAGCTTCATCGGCCACCTCGACCGCTACGAGGCGTCCGTCGCGCTCGACGATCAAGGCCAGGTGAAGCAGGCGCGCGTGCGCTTCGACTTCCATGCCTTCACCACCGGCAAACCCGATCGCGACAAGGCGATGCATGCGTGGGAACAGACCGACACCTTTCCTTTGGGCGAATTCGTCCTCACCGCCCTGCGTCCCGCCCCGGGCGGCCAGGGATTCGAAGCCGCGGGCACCTTCACGTTTCACAATGTCACTCGCGGCGTGACGTTTCCGATCACGATTTCGCACGACGGCACGCTCTACGCGATCGATGGCCAGGTCTCGCTTGATACCCGCGACTACGGGTTGCCCGTAATCCGCATGATGGCCGTGCTCCGCGTCGATCCGGTGGTCGTGGTGCGTTTTCACCTGCAGGGCCGGCGCCCCTCCGGCACATGAAACCCGAAGCGCGTTCCCGCCTCGTTGCGGCCCTGGACCGTCACGCTCCCGTCGATGCGGGCTGCGAGCCCGTCCTCCGCGAAGCCATCGGCCAACTTGCCGGTCACCCGGGCAAGCTCGTCCGCGCCCGCCTTGTGCTCCTGGCCGCCGAACACCACGGGCTCGAGCCGCGAGCCGCGGAGAAACTCGCGTGCGCCATCGAGTTCTTCCACACGGCGTCGCTCGCGTTCGACGATCTCCCGTGCATGGACGATGCCGCCGTCCGTCGCGGCCTGCCATGCGTGCACCGCACGTTCGGCGAGGCCGCCGCCATCCTGGCCGCGCTCACGCTCATCAACCGCGGCTACGCCCTGGCCCACGACGCGCTCGCGCGCCAGCCGTTGCGCGTGCGAACGACCGCCAACGAATGAATCTCGCGGGCCCTGGGACTCGACGGCCTGGCCGGTGGGCAAGCGTGGGATCTGACCTTTGCACGCACGACCCGGACGGCCCGCCTCGCGAGCCGCATCGCGCATCAAAAGACCAGCGCACTCTTCAGCCTCGCGATTGGTTTGCCCGCGGCGCTGGCCCGTCCGAGCGAGGCCGAGTCCCGTCACCTGCACGCCCTCGCCGTCTACTGGGGCCAGCAGTTTCAGATCGCGGACGACCTCAGCGATGTGCTCGCGACGTCCTTTGACGCCGGCAAGACGACCGGGCGCGATCGCGCGCTCACTCGCCCCAACCTCGCCTTGGCGCTGGGTGTGCCGGCGGCCCGCGCACGACTCGATCGGCTTGAACGCCAGGCCGAACGCGCCCTCGACGCACTTTGCGCGGGCTCCGGCGGACGCTGGGATTATCTGAGGTCGGTTCCACTCGCGCTGGCCAGCGCCACCGAAGCCGTCGCGGCCTGAACCGAGATGCAGATCCTGCCGCTTGTCCTCATCAACCTGCGCCGGCACCGCTGGCGTGCCGCCATCGGCGCCGCCGGCATCGCGTTTGGCGTGGCCGCGATGCTCACGATCATCGCCATCGTCTCGGGCGCGATCGGGATGTTTCAACGGCTGCTCGCGAACGACAGCCATTTTCTCGTCTTCGAGCGCAACGTATCTGATCTGTTCTTTAGTTCCGTGACGTCTGCACAGGTCGCGAGCTTGCGCGCCAATCCGAGGGTCGCCGCCGCCCAACCGGTGCTCTTCGCCCTCGTCTCGTCGCCCGGGCATCCGATGATCACCTGCTTCGGCCTGGAAGCCGGCGATCAGCGTCTGGCCAAGGCCCGCTGGATCGCCGGCCAGCCGGCGGATTTCGGCGCGCGCGAGGGCGAGATCTTCCTCGGGGAGCGAGCCGCCGGTTTTCTCGCCGCGCGGCACGGCGACACCGTGGCAATCGGCCGCGGGACTTTTCGCGTCGGCGGTGTCTTCGCGACGGAGAACGGCTTCGAGGATGGCGGTGTCTTCCTCCCGCTGAAAGCGGCGCAGGAGTTCTTTCATCGCGGGGACGCGGCCTCGGTGGTGAGCGTCAAGCTGCGCAACAGCGCCGAAGCCGCGGCGTTCCGGCGCGACGTGGAGTCGGCGCTGCCGGGTGTCATTGCGCTCGAGAATCGCGAGTTCAACTCCAGCTACAACAGCTTCCGGATTCTTAACTTCACGGCCTGGGCCGTGGGGGTGTGCGCGTTCTGCCTCGGTGGTCTCGGCGTGGCCAATACCATGCTGCTCTCGGTCTTCACCCGCATCCGTGAGCTGGCCGTGCTGCGCGTGTGCGGTTTTTCCCGGGGCCAGGTCGCCGGCCTCATCTTCGGCGAGGCGGCCGCGCTTGCGGCCGCGGGGATCACGGCCGGGTTTGCGCTGGGCGCGGTGGTGCTGTTCGCGCTGCACCGCGTGCCCCAATTGCAGGGCTATGTCCGCGCCGAAGTCGATGTGTCCGTGGTTCTCGGCATCGCCGGCACAGCGTTCATCACCGCGGCGGCGGGCGCGCTTTACCCCGCGCGATTCGCCTCGCGGGTCCAGCCGGCGGAGGCGCTTCGTTATGAGTAAACCCGTGCTCGCCTCGGCGCACCGCGTTTCCAAGAGCTACGATTCGGGCCGCATCGCGGTGCTGCGCGAGGTCAGCTTGTCGGTGCAGGCCGGCGAGCTGGTCGCGCTGTGGGGAGCCTCCGGCTCGGGCAAGAGCACGCTGCTGCATCTGCTCGGCGGCCTCGACACGCCCGACAGCGGCGAGTTGCGCGTGTGCGGGCTTGATCCCACGCCGGAGACAAATCGCCTCGCGCTGCGCCGGCACAGCATCGGGTTTGTCTTCCAGCTCCACAACTTGATCCCCGATTTGACCGTGGAGGAGAACCTCCGCGTGCCCGCGCTGGCGATTGGTCGTGGACTGACCGAGACGCGCGCGCGCATCGCGACGGTCGTGGAAGAAGTCGGCATGGCGCCCCGGCTAAAACACCGCATCCAGGATCTCTCGGGCGGCGAACGTCAGCGCACCGCGATTTGCCGCGCTTTGATGAACTCACCCCAGTTGCTGCTCGCCGACGAGCCGACCGGGGCCCTCGACGAGCTGACGGGCACCGCCGTGTTCGCGCTGCTGAAGCGGCTCGCCGAACGCGATGGCCTCGCCGTGATTCTCGCCACGCACGAACGCCGTTTCGCCGAGGCTTGCCATCGGATCATCCGTGTGCGCGACGGCCGGCTGGACGAAATCGCCGCCTAAACCCCACCGTGAGACCACGTCCGTTCGCCCGCACAGTCGCGTTGCACAGCCTCGGCTGGCTCGTGGCGGCCAACCTCGTCGGCCTCTGGATGGCGGTCTCTTTGATCTGGCCGGCCGTCGGCGATTGGCTCGCGCCGCTCACGTTTGGCCGCTGGACGCCGCTGCACCTGAACTGGCAACTCTACGGCTGGTGCGCCCTGCCGGTCGCGGGCGCGCTGCTCGCGTGGTGCCTCGACGACACCCATCCCCGGATCCACCTCCACGCAGCGCTGGTGCTCGGTGCGTGGTCGCTCGCCCTCGCCTTCGGTGGAGCCGCCTGGCTGGCCGGCGATGTGAGCGGCAAGCTGTTCCTCGACTGGCACGGTTGGTCGCGCCCGTTGCTGCCATTAGCTCAACTTGGCTTGTGGGTCATGCTGGTGCTCCACACGCGGCGGCGCTGGGCGAGCCTGTCCCGCGGCGGGCGCATGGGGCGCGTCGCTTTACTTTCCGCACTGCTGGCCGTCCCCGGCGTGATCCACTTCGCGACGAGCCGCGCGGTCTATCATCCGATCAACCCCGACAGCGGTGGCGCCACCGGCGCCGCGATCCTCGGCTCCGTGATCGGGATCATGGGGATTTTCATGCTTCTTCCGCGACTGCTCGGCGTGCCGATGCGCACGGCCAGTCGCGGCATCGGGTGGACGCTCGC
>JAEUHB010000258.1 GCA_016794665.1 Opitutaceae bacterium | reverse complement strand
CGGCGACGTCGCCAAACACGTCGGACGAAAGGCTGTTGGTGAGGTTCATCGAGCGGCGCTGCTCCATGAGGGCCTTGGCGTTGCCCTCCCGCTCGGAGCGAACGACGAAGGCGTCGAGCTTCTGCACGCCGCCAGCGGCGCTTGCCTCGGCGATGGCCGGCGTGAGCTCGAAGTCGCGTCGCGCCGCGGCGGTCGCGTCAACGGTGACGGTGGCGCGCTCGGGCCGCGTGCCGGTGTAGGTGACGACGAGCGTGTGCGTGCCGGCGGGGACATTGGCGAGACGGTAGGAGCCGTCGCGCTCCGTGATGGCGGCGAGATCGGTGCCGGCGACGCGGACCTCGGCGAAGGCGAGGTATTCGCCGCGCGTGGCGTGGAGGACGGTGCCGGTGATGGTGGCGGCGCTGGCCGTGCCGGAGAGAGACGCTAGCGCCAGCAGCGCCGCAATGCGGGCGCGAGGGTAGGAGTTCATGGGGCGAGGCCGTCAAAAAAACGCGCCCCGCCGCGGCAACGCAAGCGCCGCCGCGCTACGGCCGCAGGTCGCGCACGCCGTTCTTCAGGGCCTCGGCGGGTCGCGCGGCGCCGTCCTGCCGCCCGGGGCGGGCAGGCCCTGAATCCATTCGGCGAGCACGCGGACGAACGCTTGGTCGACGCGGTCGTTGCCGAGGGGCGGCATCCGCTTGCCGATGATGTTTTCGCTGACGCGCTGGTAGAGCTCGGAGCGCGCGGGGTCGCCGGGGGCGACGACAAAATGCCGCTCGTCTGGGCGGTGGCCGAGCACGGCGCCGCCGACGATCCCTTGGTTCTCGAGCGGGGTGTTGATATTGGCGATCCAGGCCGAGTGGATCGCGGTGGCGCCGTGACAGTGCGCACAGTTGGCATCCAGATACGACCGGACGCGGTGGCCGGCCGGTGCCGCCGGGTCGGAAAGGCCCGCGAGCGCTGGCAGCCGCGCGAGGTCACCCGCCGCGGGGGCGGAGGACAGCAAGCCGAGGCCGGACCACGTGCGGAGCTGTTGGTCGGTGCGGCCGGTCGCGTAGGCCAGCTCGCGGTGGAGCTGGCGGGTCTTGACGCCGAGCACATAACCGGCGCCGGGCGTGTGGCACTGCAGGCAATCCTTGGGACTCGGATACACCCAGAGCACGCGCACGCGCTCGTCCTTCTCGCCGCGGGTCTCGAGCATCTCGCTGACATCGTCGTTGGCCACAAGATCCGCGTCCGTGCCATCGGCGCGCCAGCGGTAGGTGACGCCGTAGGCGGAGCCATCCGGCACGGTGATGAGGAAGCGCGTCTCGAGCCGGCGGCTGCTGGCCGGATCGGCCGGCCGGGGCAGCCAGTCGATGTGCTCGACGAAGACGGTGCCCGCGGGAAACGACCAGCGATCGGTGGGGTGGAAGCCCACGGAGCTGCCGGAGGGCACGGAAATCCACCGGCGGGCGCGGGCGCCGTTGAGCCATTGCGGGACGTTGACGTCGTAGGGCACGAGCGCGCCGGAGGGGGCGAGGGTGGCGACATCGGCGAAGGCCCCGGTGCGGGAAAGGAGCAGCGGGACGTTGCCCTCGACGGGGGCGGTCTCGACGAGGCGCTCGATCTTGGTGCGCAGGCCGTGGCGCAGGAGGTAGAGTTCGTTGCGGTGATCGAGTCCGAAGGAGGTGATGCCTCCCACGCCGCCGTGGTAGTTGCGGAAGCCGTCGCCGGTCGCGAGGTGATCCACGCCTGTCACGCGGATTGATCCCCGGTCGCGGGTATAGCTCAGGGCCCAGATGCGGCCGTTGGCGAAATCGCCGCAGATGTATTTGCCGCGGAGCGCCGGGTGCCGGGAGCCCCGGTAGACGTAGCCGCCGATCACGGAGCGACCCATGGTCCGGTCGTATTCCCAGACCGAGTCGGTCCAGATGCCCAGGGGCTTCTCGGGCATCGGCTTGAAGCCCTTCCGGGAGCCTTCCTTCACCGCCCACTGGAAATTCTGCGGCGCGTGGCCGATGTGCAGGACCTCGATTTCCTCGCGCGCGGCCTGGCCGATCTCGCCGATCCACGCGAGGTTCTCGACCGGGTCGTAGGTCATGCGGTGGGGGCTGCGCAGGCCGATGGCGTAGAATTCCTCGAGCGCGTCGGGGTGGCCGACGAAGGGATTGTCGCTCGGGATGTAGTAGTGTGCGGTCGTGCCATCGGCCGGCTGGCGCCGGATCGGATGGCTGATGGCGCCCCCGCGCTGGTCGACATCGATGCGCAGCACGCCAGCGAAGAGGTTGCGGTCGATGCGCTGGGCGTTGCCGAGGGAATCCTGTTGCCCGCCTTCGTCGCCGACGGCCACGTAGAGGAAGCCGTCCTTCGGGTGAAAGAACATGCCGCCGCCGACATGGAAGATGATCCGCTTGCGCTGGTGGATGAGAACTTGCTCCGAGTCCGGCCGCAGCTTGCCGGTCGCCCGGTCCATCGTGAACCGGGAGACCCGGCTCCACGTGACCGTCTCCGGTTCCGGCCGGCCGACCATGACCGGCTGCGGGCTCCACGAGTAGAAGATGTAGACGAAATCGCGGTTGGGCGAACCCGGCCGGCCATACTCCGGGTGAAACGCGAGCCCGAGCAGCCCGCTGTCGAATCCGCCCTGCGTCTGCCGCGTAAGGTCGAGGACGATCGTCTTGCCGGTGGTGGCCGGGTCGGCGGAGGAGATCGCGGCGACGGTGCCCTCCAGTTCGCCGATGAAAAGGCGGTCGGTGCCGGGTTCCGGCTCCAGCACCACCGGGTTCTTGAAGGCGACGTTGGGAAATGCGGGCTCGGTGGTCCAGCGCGTCGCGGAGGCGAAGAGCGGCTTGACCGGGAATTCCAGATACGGCTTGGCCTCGGGCCGGCGGTCCAGCCCGAGGGGCGCCGAGGGCGGGCCGGAGCGGGTGGCCAGCCCGGCCGCGACCACCGCGAGGGCGAGCGCGCCGGTGAGGAGCAGGTTGCGGCGGGAGCGGGCGGCGGCGTCCATGCGGCTTAGAAGCGGCCGTTGATGCCGGCGTGCGTCTGGGGATCGTTGCGGTCGCGCACGTAGCGGGGGCGCTCAAAGCCCCACACCTCGCGCTGCTTGTCGTTGAAGACGTTGTAGAGATCCACGTAGACGTCGAAATTCCGCGTGAGGAAATAGCGCAGCTTGAGGTCGACCCGGTGGGCGGCGACCTCGTAGCGCCGGCGGTTCTCGAGTGCATTGAACGCCATCAGCTTCCGGTCCTTGTAGTTGTAGGCGATGCGGAGGTTGTATTTCCCGAGGATGTAGGAGAGCCCGACGTTGCCCGTTGCGGGGGTGAATCCGACGACTTGGGACGTCGACTGCACGTTGCCGACGCTGCCGTAGTCGCCCTTGGTCTCGAGCCGCGTGTAGTTGGCGAGCAGGCCGAGGCCTTTCATCCAGCCCGGCAGAAACGTGAACTGCTGCTGGTAGTTCAACTCGAGCCCGCGCACGCGCGCGGAGCCGCCGTTGCGCTGGGTGCGCAGCTCGTAGCCGCGGAATTCCCCGTCGAAACCGTTGTCCGATCCGTTGCCGATGAAGGTGCCGCCCGCGGTGAACATGAAGTCCGAAATCTCCTTCAGGAAAACGCCGGCGGAAACGACGCCGACCGGCTCAAAGTAGAATTCGAGGCTGGCGTCGAAATTGTCGGAATACTGCGGCTTGATGCCCGGGTTGTTGGCGACGACGACGCGCGTGTCCTCGTTCACCTGGAGGTTCGGCGTGATGGTGTTGAAGTTGGGGCGGCCGATGCCGGTGGTGTAGCTGAGGCGCCCGATCAGGCCCGGGCTGGGTTCGTATTTGAGATGCACGCTCGGGAAAACGTGGCGGTAGTCGTTGGACTGCGATTCCCGGCCGCCGCGCTCGGCGAGCAGGCGACGGAGGGCCTCGGCCGGGGTGACGACGCCGACCCAGGCGGCGCGACGCGCGCGCTCCTCGGCGGTGAGGTGTTGCACCGGGCCTTCGCCGCTGACGGCTGTCGCTTCCATCCGTGCGCCCGCGAGCAAGGAAAGCCGGCCGGCTTTGGTGTGGCCAAGCAGGTAGGCGGCGCGGACGTCCTCTTCGGCGTAGAGGTTGTTGGCGAGCCGCTGCGTGTGGCTGTAAAGCACATCCTCGCTCCAATTGCCGGGCGTGGCGCCGATGTCGGCGCTCATTGCGTCAACCGAAGGGATCGGCCGCGCCGGGTAGAAGCCGCGGAAATGCCCGTAGGTGTAGCCGGTGTCGCGAAACCGGCTGAGCCGGTCGTCGGCTGTGCCCATCACGCCGTCGGGCCCGACGTAGTTCCAGCGGCGGTCGCGGTTGGCGCGCTGGTTCTCCTCGTGGCGGAACTTCAGCCCGGCCTTGAGGTAGGTGGGCCGGGCCAACGCGAGGTTGAGCCGGTAGTTGAGCTGCGCGCCGTAAATCGTGTTCTCAACGAACGGGCGCACGGAGTCGAAGACGTTGGTCGTATAGTTGTCCAGGTTGGCGGTGTCCGGTCCGCTGACGTGCGCCACGGTGGGCGTCCAGCGCGAGCGGCCGGTGCGGTCGAGCACCCAGCCGACGCCGCGCGCGGTGAGCGTGGTGCGGTTGAAATGGTCGAAGTGCTCGCCGAACGAATAGGAGACGTCGTAGTCGAGCTCGGTGCGCGGGGAGCGCACGCGGCCGCCGGCCTGGGCGGTGTAGACGGTGGCGGTGCGCTCGCGGTGGAGATTGATGATTTCCGCGATGCTGGCGGCCACGGGGCGGGCCTCGGTGCGCGTGGCGGTGTAGCCGGGCAGGATCGCGCCTGTGCCGGTCGGGGCGCCCTGGGCGTTGAGCGTGGCCACGGTCTGGGCGGTGGCGGTGCGGTGCGTGATGACAAAATTGTCCTCCGAATTCGGGGCGTAGGTGAAATTGACGAAGACCGAGGCGTCGCGGCTGAGCTTGTAGTCGAGTTTCAGCCCGCCGCCCCAGCGTCCGCGGAGGTTTTCGCGATCGACGGTCTCGAGCCGCCATTGGTAGGCGGGATTGGTGTCGGTGTTCTCGAAGTCATGGATGGTGTCGTCCATGACGGCGAGATACTCGCGGTAGCCGGCGGTGAAGGACACGCCGAGCCGCTCGGCCTTCCCCAGCACATCCGCGTAGGCGAAGGTGAGCGCCGGGTGCGGGCGATCGCGGCGGGCCGCGAGGGTCCCACCGAGCGAGTAGGAGATGCGGCGGCCCTTGACGTCGAATCCGCTGCGGGAGCGAAGGTTGATCGTCCCGCCGATGGAGTCGGCGTCCAGGTCGGGCGTGAGGGCCTTGACGACCTCCATCGACTCGATGGGGTCGGCGTTGAGATTCTCGAACCAGCCCCGGCGATCCGCCGAAATCGAGGCGCTGCGGTTTCCGTCGATCTGGATGGAGCTGAGGTCGGGGTTGATGCCGCGGATGGAGAGATAGCGGATGTCGCCGCCCACGTGCTCGGCGATGACGCCGGGCACGCGTTGCAGCAGCTCGCCGGGATTGCCGGCGAGGGAGCCGAACGCGTCGGACGACACGACGTTCTTCACATTCTCGGCCTGGCGCTGCAGCGTGAGGGCCAGCGCGTTGCCCTCACGCTCTGAGCTCACGGTGAACGCGGCCATCCGGTAGATGGGGGAGGTGAGGGAGAAATTCCGCGTCGCGACCTCGCCGGTGGCGACGGTGACAGTGATGCTCTGCGGTTCCAGCCCGCTGAAGCCCGCGGTCACCGTGTGCGTGCCGGGCGGAACCCGCAGCGAATACGAACCGTCGCGCAACGTGACGGCCGCGGCCTCGAGCCCCTCAACGCGGACGAGCGCGCCGGGGAGAAACGCGCCGGTCGCGGAGTTGGCGACCTGCCCGGCTATTGTTGCCGTTGGGTCCGCCGCCGCGGCCGAGAGGTTGAAGGTGAGGGATGCGGAAGCGAGCAGCGCGGCGCAACACCGCGCCAGCGCCGCCATGGGGCAGGGGATCAAGTTCATGGCCGGACCGCGTCAGAATCGCGCCGCTGGCGGGCGTGGCAAGCCCGCGGCCCGCGGCACGTTGACTGGGCCGCGGCGCAGTCTACCCGGCTCTTCAACCCGTCACGATGCGGCGGCGCGGCAACGCAAGCGCCGCGGCGCTACGGCCGCAGGTCGCGCACGCCGTTCTTCAGGGCCATCAGCGCCTTCACCTCGGCGTCGTTGAGCGCGCGGTTGAAGACGGCGAGGTCGTCGAGATGGCCGACGTAGGCGGCGCCGAGCACCAGTTGCGCGGTGTCGGGCGCCCACGCAAACGTGAGGTCCCAGTTCTCGATCGCGCCTTGGAGTTTTCCGTTAAGCCACAGGCGGCCGGTGGGCTTGGCGGCCTTGGAGTTGATGTTCTCCAGCGTGAAGACCGTGTGCGTCCACGCTTCGCGGGAGAACGGCGCGCGCGCGACCTGCACCATCGGGCGCTTCTCGAACGGGATCGCGGCCCAGCCGACGTTCTGCGGATCCCAGATGTGCTGGAGGGGGCGGATGGCGAAGCGGAAGAAGCGCGGGGTCTCGTCCTTCGACCACTCGAGGAAGATGAAGCCCTTCTTCCCATCGTCGCCGATGATCTGCACGGGGTCGCAGTAGCCGGGCTCGAGGTCCTTGTCGGGATCGAGGCGGAGCCAGACGGAGACGGTGGCGGACCAGCCCGTGGCGTTGTAGCCGAGCACGCCGCCATCCTTGAAGAGCGGGCGGGTGTTGCCCTTCTTCGGGAAATGCAGCGCGCCGCCGAAGCGGCCCGCGCCGGGCGCGAGCTTGACCTCTTCGTTCAGCGCCGCGGGCACCAGGCCGGTGCGCGTGCGCACGTAGCAGGCTTTGTCGCCGCGCGCGAAATCCGCGTCGAGGCCGGCGTCGAAGGACGCGTGCAACGTGAGGGCGCGCGCGAGCGCGGACTGCTGGGCCGCGGGCGCGGCGAAGGCGGGCGCGGCGAGCAGGGCGGCGATAAGGAGACGGTTTTTCATGGCCGGGATTTTCGGGGAGTTAACCACTGATGAACACTGATAGACACTGATGACGAACAGGTCGGAGAAGCACCAGCACAGGCCGCGCAGTTGGGATCGAATAAGTGCCCATCAGTGAAAAATCGGTGGTTCCCATGTCTGTTTTCGAGCATGCGTCGTTGGAGTGAGAATCAGCGCGGCGCGAGCTTGGCGACCTCGGCGGCGGAGAGCGGGCGGTCGAACACGGCGACCTCGTCGAGACGGCCTTCCCAGTTGGAGTCGTTGTCGCTGCGGCCGCCGAAATGGAAAAGGTCCGCCACGGGCGTCCGCGGGGCCGGCGACCGCGTCTCGATCTCGAGCTGGGCGTCCAGATAGACGCGCACCGTGTCGCCGTCACGGACGAGCGCCACGTGATGCCAGCTCCAGCGCGGGACCTCGGTCTTGCCGCCAACGGTGGCGGCGGGGTCGGAGCCGGAGAAAAACACGAGGCGGCCCGTGTGGCCGGACTTGCCGCCGACGCCGAGGTGGTCGCCGTGCGCCGCGAGGCCGTGATCGGGGCCGCGGGAGAAAGCCCAGCCGCTCACCGCGCGGCCGGCCGCAGGCATGCCGTTCCAAAGCCAGAGCGAGACGGTGTAGCGCGCGGCGAGGCCTTCGAGGCGCGCGCGCAGGCGGCCGCCGGCAAAATGCGGCGCGCGGTTTTTCTCCTCGGCGGAGCCGAATTCCGCCGGACGCGGACCCTCGAGGTAGAACGTGACGCCCGCCTCGTAGCTGGCGTCGCGGCCGCGGCCCGCGGCATCGGCGGCGTGCGGGCCGGTGAATTCGTTGAGGCGCCAGTAGGCGTGCGGCTTGGCGTCGAGCACGGCGCGCGCGGCCGGGCCGTCGGCGAGTTTCCACGGACGCCGCGGCCGGCTGGTGACCTGCTCGAGCAGGCCGATGGCGGCCTCGGCGATCTTGGGCTCGGCCTGCACCTCGAGCCCGGCCGAGCGCGCGGCCCAGGTGTTGTAGCCGCCAAACGGATGCTGCTCGGGCGGCGGGATGTAGCCGTCGCCGCCGTTGGCGAGCTCGATGACCATCGTCCGGGGCAGCGGGCTCGCGGCTTTGATCTTCAGGCCGGTGACGGCGTAGGTCTCGCACGGCGTGGTCGCGATGGCGATGTCGCCGAGGCGGATGGCCTGCACGACCACCTCGGTGCGTTGCGCCTCGTGCAGGAAGATCTGCTCCCGTGCGTAAATCTCGGGCTGGGTCTTGGGGGGGCGGTCGCCCATTTCCTTCACGACGCGGCGCGCCCACTCGAGGCGCTGCGCGTCGGGCACGCGGTAGTCGAGCGTCAGGCGGCGCTCGGCCATGGTGAGGTCGGCGTCGGCGCGGTGGCGGGTGCCGGTGAGGGCCTTGACCGCGAGGCCGACGAGCCCGTCGGCGTAGTCCTGGATCGTGGGCTTGGGACGGTCTTTCTCCGGGATGCGGTAGTCGGTGCGGTAGATGTCGCCGCTGCAGCCGTGCGACATGAGGCCGACGAACGGCGCCTTGCCCGCGGGCGCGGCGGCGGCGAGGCGGGACTTCAGGCCCTCGGCGAACAGCCCGAAGTAATCCGCGCTGATGTCGCGGTCGCCGAAGTAGTGCATCGAGAAATTGCCGAGCACGGCGAGCGGCCGGCCGTCGCGGGCCTGCACGGAGATGAGCGTGAGGTCGGGATCCTCGGGGCCGGCCTCGCCGGTGACGTCGTCGAGGTTGCGCGCGGCATGCATGTTGGCGCGCACGGTCTTGTTGCCAAAAGGGTCCTCGGCCAGGCGGTCGGGGCGGCGGATCCACTGGCGGGTGGCGTTGAAGGCATCGGCGTCGATCCGGGCCCAGCCGACCTGGGCGGGCTCGAGGTTGGCCTGCGCGGCGGCGATGGCCTCGACGAGCTTCTCGCGCAGCAGCGGCACGTAGCGCGGGTCGGCATCGGTGCCGAGGCAGCCCATCGAGGCCGGCGCGCTGTGCGCGTGGGTGGCCGAAATCAGGATACGGTCGCGCGGGATGCCGGTGCGCGCGGCGGCGAGGGCCTTGGCCTCGTCAAGGAGCGGACGGCCCATCATGCAGCTGTCGACCACGACAATGGCGAGCTGGGCGCGGGCGTCGGCAAACACGACGGCGCGCGCGTGGACGCGGGTGTTCACCTTGTCGACCGAGCGGCTGACCATGGAGCCGTTGACGAGGACGGGGAGGACGGTGGGCGTGACGTCGACCACGGCGGCGCCCGCGCGGAACTCGGCGCGGGCAGGGAGGGCGGCGAGAAGGATGAGGGTGAGAAGGCAGCGGGGGTGCATCGGAGGAAGGGGTAGAGGGAAA
>JAEUHB010000239.1 GCA_016794665.1 Opitutaceae bacterium | reverse complement strand
GGCCCGTGTTCGCGCTGGTAGCGGATTACGCCGCGCAGGATGCCGCGCCCGTATTCGCGGGAGGTCTCGACGAGAAGGGCGATGCGTCGTGCGTGCACGAGCGGAAGCGAGGCGAAGCCGCGACCAGAAAGCAGTATTATTTGTGGACCGTTTTGGCATTGTCGCGCGGCGCCAGCAGGCGATTTTGCGCTTTGGCAACGCGCCTCTGCGCCATGTCCGCGCCATGAGAACAAAAATCAGTGCGATTGACACCGAGACGGCCTCCCCCGCGGCTCCGCCGGTCGAAGGCCGCGCCAGGGCTCTCACACTGGCCGCTGCATTTCTCGGATGGATGTTCGATGGCGTGGAGATGGGCATTTTCCCGCTTGTGGCGCGACCGGCATTGCTGGAGCTGCAGGTGTCCTCCGGCGCCATCGGCGAGCTTTACGTCCAGACATGGATGGGGCGCATCACAGCGGGCTTCCTGCTCGGAGCCGCGGTCGGCGGCGTTGTGTTTGGCTGGCTCGGCGATCGCGTCGGGCGGGTGCGCGCCATGATGTTGAGCGTGCTGGCGTATTCGCTTTTCACCGGGCTCAACTATTTCGTGACCGATCCGTGGCAACTCGTGGCGCTGCGGTTCATCGCGGCCTTGGGCATGGGCGGCGAGTGGTCCCTCGGCGTCGCGCTCGTGATGGAGGTTTGGCCGCGCGAGCGTCAGCCGCTGATGGCCGCACTCATCGGCGTGGCCTCGTGCCTGGGCTACGCGCTGATCGCGCTTGCGGGAATTTTCGCGGACATCACGGAGCATTCCTGGCGCTGGGTCATGCTACTCGGGATGCTGCCCGCGCTGCTCGCGATCTTCATCCGCTGGTTCGTGCCCGAGTCGGAGCGTTGGCAGGCGGCCGTGGCCCGGGACGGCCCCGGCCGCCCGCTGCGGGAGATATTTTCGCCGGCGCTACGGGGTCGCACCGCGCTCGGAATCGCTCTGGCGACAGTGCCACTCGTGGTGACATGGGGCATAGTCCTTTGGATTCCCCTGTGGGCCGACCAGCTGACGGGAGGACGCGAGCCGAGGGTGAAAGCGTGGTGCCTGCTGGCGATTTCGCTGGGCGCGGCGGTGGGTGCTTTCATCGCCCCTCTCTTGGATCGCTGGCTGGCGCGCCGGACGGTGTATGTCGTGTTGTGCGCCGGATCGCTCGCGGCGTGCAGCTTGCTCTTCCGGGCCTTCACCGACTATGGCTCGGGCTTCCTCGTGGTCGTCGGCATCGTGGGCGTTTTCACGTCGTCGTTTTACGGCTGGCTGCCGCAGTATCTCCCGGAGCTGTTTCCGACTCGAGTCCGCGCCACAGCCCAGGGGATTTCCTATAATTTCGGCCGTGTCATCACCGCTGTCGGCGCTTGGCAGATGGGCGCCCTGATGGCGTTTTTTGACGGAAGCTACGCGGCCGCGGGCGCCGCGGTGGTGTTTGTATACCTTTTGGGCGCTGCCTGCGTCTGGCTGGCGCCTGAGACGCGTGGCCAGCCCCTTCCCTCGTGAACACGCTAGCGCCCAAGCCCGTCGCACCGGTGCCCCGGCCGCGGAAATCCACCGACATTCGAATTCGTCGGATCGCGACCTCGTGTGCCGACTTCGCGTTCCGCACACCGATGAAGTTCGGCGGCATGGTCCTCGATCGGGTGACCGTGCTCAACGTCGAATGCGAGGCGGCGCGGCGCGACGGACGAGTCGGTCGCGGCTTCGGTTCGATGCCACTATGCAACGTCTGGGCCTTCCGCTCCGGACGCCTGTCCGACTCGCAGACGATGCACGCGATGAAGCGACTCGCCGAGCACGGCAGCCGGCTCTGCGCGGAGCACAGCGAATTCGGCGATCCGATTGAATTGGGCGTTGCGCTCGAGCGGCAGTTCCTCGCCGCCGCGGAAGCTGTCAGTCACGAACTGAATCTGGCTGACCCCATTCCGCCGCTCGCGACCTTGGTGACCGCCAGCGCATTCGACGCCGCCATCCACGACGCATTCGGCAAGCTCCAAGGCTTGAGCTGCTACCGCACCTACAACCCCGAATTTCTAAACGGTGACCTCAGCGCGCACCTCGGGCCAGCGTTCGCGGGCGAATGGCCAGGCGACGGCTGGCTCACCGCGCCACAGCCGCGCCTCGCCCTTTACCACGCCGTTGGCGCGCTTGACCCACTGACCGATGGAGATGTCGCGCGCCGGGTGGGCGACGGCCTGCCGGAGACGCTCGCCCAGTGGATCGAGCGGAGCGGGCTCACCCACCTGAAGATCAAGCTCAACGGCGATGATCTTGCGTGGGACCTTGCGCGCGTCAGCGCGATCCATGCCGTGGCGGAAACGGCTCGCCGCGCGCCCGGCGCGCGCATGTGGCGCTACTCGCTCGATTTCAACGAGTGCTGTCGAAGCGTAGGCTACCTCGTCGAGTTCCTCCGCCGGCTCGCAGAGGCCGCGCCCGCCGCGTTTGCCCGGATCGAGCTCGTCGAGCAGCCGATGCACCGCGAGCTCGATCCGGGGCCGGCGGGGCGCGTGCACGAGGCCGCGCGCCTTTGCCCCATCGTGATCGACGAGTCGCTCACGGGGCTTGACAGCATATTGCTCGCGCACGAGCTCGGCTACTCCGGCGTCGCGCTCAAGGCCTGCAAGGGCCAGACGCAGTCGCTCCTCATGGCCGCCGTCGCGCGCCGCCTCGGCCTCTCGCTCTGCGTGCAGGACCTCGGCTGCCCCGGCGCTTCGCTCATCCACTCCGCCGGCCTCGCCGCGCACCTGCCCGGCATCGACTCGCTCGAGTCCAACTCCCGCCAATTCTGCCCCGCCGCCAACGTCGGCTGGGAGAATCGTTTCCCGGGGATCTTTTGCGTGAGCGACGGCCGGATAGATACCAGCGCGCTCACCGGCCCTGGCCTCGGCGCCGTGCCGCCCGCCACCCTCGAACTTCTCCGCTAAAGATGCCCAAAAGCCTCTCGTTTTCCCGCTCAGCCCACGGCGGCACCGTCACAACGATGCATCCTGTAGCACTCGCGTCCTGCCCTTCGGTGGCCCAATATGGAACCCGCTCCCCTATGTTCATCCGCCTTCTGCTGATCGCCTCGCTCTTGGCCGCATCCCTCGCCGCCGCGCCCGCTCACGTCGTCCTCATGATCGGAGAGGATGAATACAAGACGTGGGAATCACTCCCCGCCTACGCCGATTCAACGCTTCGGCCGGCCGGACTGCGCGTCTCCATCGTCCACGCGAGCAAGGAGAACAAGAACGACTTCCCCGGCCTCGCCACCGCGCTGCGTGACGCGGACCTTCTGCTCGTGAGCGTGCGCCGCCGCACACCGCTCAAGGAGCAGCTGGACGCGGTGCGGGCGCACGTCGCCGCGGGCAAGCCCGTCATCGGCATTCGCACCGCGAGCCACGCCTTTTCCCCCCTCCCACGCGAGACCGTCGCCGATGCGCGGCTGGGGACATGGACGACCTTTGACGCCGAGATCCTAGGCGGCAACTACACCGGCCACCACCGCGGCGAAGGCATGACCACGATAGTCGCCGCGCCCGGCGCGAGTTCCCACCCAATCCTCCGCAGCGTGAACCTCCCAAGCCTCGCGACGCCCGTTACGCTCTACAAAAACACACCGCTCGTCGCCGGCGCGACCGCGCTGCTGATCGGGACCTTCCTGCAACACCCGCCCGAGCCTGTCGCGTGGGCGCGCACGAGCGGCCCCAAAAACGCCCGCGTCTTCTACACGTCGCTCGGCGGCCCGGAGGATTTCGCCAACACCCACTTTCGCCGCCTGCTGCTCAATGCCGTGCAGTGGGCGCTCAATCGCTGACGCCCCATGATCATCCCACTCGCCTTCCTGTTCGCCTTCGCCGCGGCCACGGCCGCGCACGCCGCGGTCGATTTCAATCGCGAGGTTCGCCCGATCCTTTCCGATACCTGCTTTCGATGCCACGGACCCGACGAGGCCGGTCGCAAGGCCCGCCTCCGGCTGGATGTCCGCGACTCCGCGCTCGCCCCGGCAAAGTCCGGACTCCTGCCCATCGTGCCCGGCAAGCCCGCCGAAAGCGAACTCATCGCCCGGCTTACCGATGCACACGAGCCCATGCCGCCGGTTGATTCGGGCAAGAAGCTCAGCGCCGCGCAAATCGACACGTTGCGGCGCTGGGTCGCGGAAGGCGCGCCGTATGCGCCGCATTGGTCGTTCGTCCCGCCCGTGCAGTCGCGCGTCCCCGCAAGCGCCGGGCATCCGATCGACGCCTTCGTCCGAGCCGCCCTCGCGAAGCACAACATCACCCCGGCCCCGGCCGCCGATCCAGCCACGCTCCTGCGCCGCGTTTCCCTCGATCTCACCGGCGTGCCGCCCACGCTGGCGGAGCTTGATGCGTTTCTCGCCGACAAATCCCCGGGCGCCTACGAGCGCGCCGTCGATCGTCTGCTCGCCTCGCCGCGTTACGGCGAACGCATGGCCGTGGACTGGCTCGACGCCGCGCGTTATGCCGACACCAACGGCTTCTTCCGGGACGCCGGCCGCCAGGCCTGGCCGTGGCGCGACTGGGTGATCAACGCGTTCAACCGCAACCTGCCCTTCGACCAATTCGCCACCGAGCAGCTCGCCGGCGATCTCCTTCCCTCGCCCACCCTCGATCAAAAAATCGCGACCGGGTTCAACCGCAACCACACCACGAGCAACGAGAGTGGCATCATTGATGAGGAATACCGCGTCGAGTATGTGGCCGACCGACTCGAGACCACCGGCACCGTCTTCCTCGGCCTCACCCTCGGCTGCGCCCGTTGCCACGATCACAAATACGACCCGATCTCGCAGCGCGACTACTACTCCCTCTTCGCATTCTTCAACAACACCGTCGAAAGCGGACTCGTGAAGACCGAGGACCCGCCGCCCACGATGGACGTGACGACGCCCGCGCAGCACGCCGAGGCGGAGAGACTGGGCGCCGTGCGCAAGGCCGCCGAGTCTGCATTCGCCGCCAGCACCAAGCCCCTCGCCGGCGAGATGGCCGGCTGGGAAAAGGAAGCGGCGGCTGCGGAGCTGCGCCCGCCCGCCCGCGGGTTGATCACGCACGTGGATTTTGAGCCCGAGCCCGCCGCGGATTCCTCCGGCTCGCCCGCCCCGGAACGGACGCCGGCGCTCCGTGAGGTTGGCAACCTCTACCGCGTCGCCGGCCTCGCTGGCCAGGGTGGCAGCTTCGACGGCATGCAGCACGCCGAACTCCCCGGCAATCTGCCGATCGCATCCGATCGGCCGTTCACCGTCGGCATCTGGCTCAAGGGCACCGGCTCGCTCAACGGCGTCATGGCCAAGACCGACTCCGAGACCGAGCGCCGCGGCTTCGAGGTGATCTGGAACAAGGGCTGGATTAAGGTGAACCTCGTCAACCGCTGGGTCGCCAGCGCCATCGAGATCCAGACCAAGGACGCGATGAAGGGCCGCGACTGGAACCACGTCATCGTCAGCTACGACGGCTCCGGCCGCGCGAGCGGCTTCAAGATCTTCACCGAGGGGACGGAGGCCGTGCTCGAGGTTACGCGCGACAACCTCGCCGGCCCCACCGCCAACACCGCGCCGCTCAAGATCGGCCGCCGCGACAGCGGGCTCGGCTTCAACGGCCAGCTCGACGAGTTCCGCCTCTACGACCGTGCGATCAACGCCGAGGAGGCGCGCGCGTGGTATTGGGCTGAGCGTCTGCAAGCGCCTCTTGCCACGACGCCCGCCAAGCGCGACGCCCGCCAGAAGGCGCTCGTGCTCGATTACTACGTCGAGCGCCACGGCCGCGCCGATGCCCGCGCCGCCCGCGCGGCGCTCGCCGCCGCCCGCACAACTGAGGAGAACTATCGCGCCACCCTGCCCAAGACCCTCGTGATGCACGAGCTTGAGAAGCGCCGCGACACCCACGTCCTGATGCGCGGCCAGTATGACCAGCACGGGGTGGTCGTCACCCCGGACACACCGGCCGCGCTGCCGGCGTTTCCCGCCGACGCCCCGCGCAGCCGCCTCGGCCTCGCCCAGTGGATCACCTCGCCCGCCAATCCGCTGACCGCCCGCGTCGCGGTGAACCGTTTCTGGCAGAAATTCTTTGGCGAGGGCCTAGTCACGACGCCGAACGATTTCGGCGCCCAAGGCGATCTCCCCGCGCATCCGGAACTCTTGGACTGGCTCGCCGCCGAGTTCGCTCGCACCTGGGACATGAAGGCCCTCGCCCGTGTCATCGTCACCAGCGCCACCTACCGC
>JAEUHB010000232.1 GCA_016794665.1 Opitutaceae bacterium | reverse complement strand
CGACGGCAAGCCGGTCACGTCGGAGACGGTCCGGCGGGTGCGCGCGGCGACGGAGGGGCGGACGAATTTCTACATGGCGGATGAGTTGCTGGCCCAGCACCCCCTGCCTCCGCCCCCGCCACCCGCGGAACCCGCCGCGCCGCCCGCGGCCGAGCCGGCCGCTGCGCCGGTGCCGGCTCCGCGGCCGTAGTCGCGGGTGCGCCGGCCGGCGCGGCCGGCAGCTAGCGCGTTTCCTTCGGGTGGCGATGGAGCTGCCAGGAGTTCCAGAGGTTGTGCCACACGACGTAGAACGTCGGGCCGAGCGCAACCACCGGGCTCGCATAGGCGAGCGCGAGGTAGATCGTGAACGTCGTGTTTTTCTGGCCGAGCGCCTGGCTCGCCTCGCGCGGAAACTCCCGCCCGCCGATCACGCGGCCCAGCGCGAAGCTCGCGACGCACGACAGCAGCGACACGCCTGCGATCTCGGCGAGCACGAGGCGCGGGATGCCGGTGTTGGCGCGGATGAACGCGGAGGCGTTGGCCGCGATGAAGAACATCGAGATCACCCAGAGGCCGAACGACACGTTGCGCAGCCGCGACGGCCAGTGGCCCGCGGCCGGGTGCACGGCGCGCACCGCCCACGCGAGCGCCATCGGGAGAAAGACGACGATGCCCACGCTGCCGAGCACCTGGGCGAATGCCTCGGGCGTCGCGCGGCCGAGCACGAGGGGCAGGATGAGCGGCATCAGCGCGGCGATCGTGACGTTGGTGAGAAGGAACGCGCCCACGACGAATTCCACGCGTCCCTTGAGGAACCCGATGATCACCGGCGCCGCGATCGCCGTGGGCGTGATGCCGCAGAAAAATCCCGCGAGCGCCACGTCGCGCCCGCCCATGAGCCACCCGGCGCCCCACGCCGCGAAGCCGAGCGCCACGTTGGCCGCGAGCAGCGCGAGGTGCGTGCCGCTCAGCGCCGCGCGCGTGAGCCGCGTTTGCAGGAAAACGAGGAACAGCATCGCCATCACGAGCCAGCGGATCATCCACGCGAGCGCGCTGGCCTGCGGCACGAGCGCGCCGAGCGTCAGCGCGGAGAGGATGGCGGCGGTGCGGGAAAGTCCAAACACGGGGCGCACGCAAACGCCCGCGGCGCGGCGTGGCAATGGTGCGGTGACGCGAATCGTCCGTCTCGGGCGGAGTGGTTGCGTCAGAGCCGCTCGACGTAGACGTAGTAGGCCCCCGCGATTTCCTTGCCCTCGGCGTCGAGGAACCACGTCTGCAGCTGCGTGCGGCCGGGCGTGAGCCGCGTGGTGAAGGTCACCGCCTGGTCCGCTTCACGCACCTCGCGAATCGCGTCGAAGCTGCCCACGCGCAGCCGCGCCGCGGCGACAGGCAGCGCGACACCGGCGACGAACTGGCCGTCGGCGTGCGGTTGCGGGGGCAGCGCGGCGCGGATGGCGGCGGCGCGCTCGCGCGGCCAGCGGCGCAGCTCGATGCGATACTCGCCGGCGCGCGCGACCTCGACGTGCCACGGGCCGTTGCGCCGGATGCCCGCGCGGACCTGCGCGGCTTGGTCGACGAACACATCCGCCCAGTCCGCGGGCGAGAGTTGCATCGGGTTCTCGGCGTCGGCGCCGATGATGAGGGCGGAGTGCTCGTTGAGCCGCGGCGCGACGCCGTCCCACCATTTCGCGTAGTCGGCGCGCAGCCGCGCCGCGATCTCGGGGTGGCGCTCGATCACGTTGGTGGCCTGCGCGGGATCGGTGGCGATATCGTGCAGCTCCTTGTCGGCCACGAGGCGCCAGCGGCCGCGCAGCACGGTGGCGTCGCCCTTCGTCGGCACCGGCGCGTTCATGCGGCTGAATTGGATCACAAGCGTGCGCTCGGGCAGGCGTTCCGCCTTCCCGCGCAGCAACGGCGCGAGGCTCAGGCCGTCCATCCGGGCGCCGCGTGGAAGCGGCACCGCCGCCAGCTCGGCGAGCGTGGGCAGGATGTCCTGCACGGTCGTGAGCTCGGCGAGATCCCCCGCGGCGCGCAGCCCGCCCGCGGGCCAGCGCACGAAGCACGGCACGCGATGCCCGCCGTCGTAGAGCTCGATTTTGCGGCCGCGCATCCCGGCGTTGAAGACCGGCACGCCGGCGGTGCCGCCGTTGTCGGTCATGAAGACCACGATCGTGTTGTCGCGCAGGCCAGCCTCGCGGAGGAACGCGTCGAGGCGGCCCATGTTCTCGTCGATGTTGGCGATCTGGCCGTAGAAGCGCGCGATGTTGGTGCGTTGCTGCGGCGTGAGGTGGGCGGGCCACGCGGCTTTTTCGTAGGGCCGGCGGTATGGCTCGGGCACAAACAGCGGGCTGTGGGCCGTGGCGGTGGCGAGGTAGCACAGGAATGGTTTTTTCGCGGCGGCCTCGCGACGCATCCATGCCATCGCCTCGTTGAAGAACACGTCGGTCGTGTAGCCGGTGAATTTCTTCCGGCGGCCGTTGTGCAGGTAGGTGTCGTCGAAGTAGTGGTTGTCCCAGTGGTCCGGCGCGCTGCCGATGTGCGACGACGGGTAGAAGAGCGTCTCGTGAAAGCCCCGGTCCTGCGGGCGGTAGGGATAGTTGTCGCCGAGGTGCCACTTCCCGAACTGCCCCGTCCGGTAGCCCGCGGCGGCGAAGATGTCGGCCATCGTCGGCAGCTCGCGGCGGAGAAACGTGCGCCCGCTACTCACGTTCATCGCGCCGTTGGCGAGGCAGTCGCGCCCGCTGAGGAGCTGGCCGCGCATGGGCGTGCACATCGGCATCGCGTG
>JAEUHB010000228.1 GCA_016794665.1 Opitutaceae bacterium | reverse complement strand
CCGGGCCATGACCCGGCGCGGCTCGTCGGACGCGCCTACGCCGCCAACACCGCGGGCGCAATCGCTGGCGCCGTGCTCACGGGGCTCACACTGGTGCCGTGGATCGGCGCCCAACAGACGCAGTTTGCGCTGGCGGTCCTCGCGGTGCTCGCGGCGGTGCTCGCGCTCGACACCGGCAAGGCCCGCGTCGCGATCACTCTCGTCGGCCTCGTCGTGCTCGCCGGCGCCCAGCGTGTGATTCCGCCGGTGCCGTGGCGGCTCGTCGCCTACGGGCGGCAGGTTGCGACCACCGACTACGGTGCCCGTCCGATCTATCTCGGCGAGGGCGTCAACGCCACCGTGGCCGTGACCGAGACGCCCGGCGGCGCGCGGTTTTTCCATGTCAGCGGCAAGACCGAGGCCTCAAGCCTGGAGAAGGACATGCGGCTGCAGCTGATGCTCGGCCACATCCCGGCGCTGCTGCATCCCAACCCTAGGAGCGTGCTGATCGTCGGCTGCGGCGCGGGCGTGACGGCGGGGACCTTTGTGCTGCACCCGTCGATCGAGCGCATCGTGATCTGCGACATCGAGCCGTTGATCCCGCGCGTGGTCGCGACGCATTTCGCCGCGGAGAACCACAACGTGATCCGCGATCCGCGCGTGCAGGTGATCCACGACGACGCGCGGCACTACATCGCCACGACGCGCGAGCAGTTCGACATCATCACCTCCGATCCGATCCACCCGTGGGTCAAGGGCTCGGCCGTGCTCTACTCGCAGGAGTATTTCGCGCTCTGCCGCGCGCGGCTGAAGCCCGGCGGGCTCGTCACGCAATGGGTGCCGCTCTACGAGTCCGACCGCGCCGTCGTGCAGAGCGAGATCGCGACATTCTTCAGGGTTTTTCCGCACGGCACGATCTGGGGCAACGACGACGACGGCAGCGGTTACGACACGGTGATGCTCGGCTCGGCCGACGCGCCGTTCGTCGACATCCCGGCGTTGCAGACGCGGCTCGCGCGCGGCGACCACGCCGCGGCGCAACGCGTGCTGGCCGGGCTCGGCCTCGGCAGCGCGATCGACTTGCTCGCGACCTATGCCGGCAACCTGCCCGATCTGCGCGAATGGCTCGCGGGCGCCGAAATCAACCGCGACCGCACGCTCAGGCTGCAATACCTCGCCGGCCTGAACCTCGAGTCGCTCTCCGGCGCCGACGCCTACCGCGAGATCCTGTGGCTGCGGCGTTTCCCGGCCAACCTGTTTCGCGGGAGCCCGGGGGAAATCAGCGAACTCAAGCGCCGCCTCGATCAGGCGGCCGGCGTGCCGTAGCGGCAGTGCCGGCCGCCGCGACTTAGAAACCCGTCTGCAAGGACAGGCTGCCGCGGTGCGCGACCTTGTCGCGGTTGCGGATATCGGCCGCGTAGCCGAGCGTGCCGCTCCACGTTTTCGTGAGCGCAACGCCCAGCGCGCCGCCCAGTTCGAAGCCGCGGCCGTCGCCGTCGCGCACCGTGATCGCGGCGGGACGCGTGAAGTTGTCGGCCAACCGTCCGGAAAGCGTGCGGTCCGCGGAACCGGCCTCGCCATGCCACGCCGCGCGCAAATCGATGCGGGCGCTGCGGCCGGCGAGGTTGCATGCGGTGGAGAAATCGACGCCGGCAGAGGCGGCGCTGCTCTTGGCTTCGTTACCGGCGAAATCAAAGGCCAACGCCGGCACGTCTTTCTCCGTGTAGGCGTCGAGCTTCACGCGTTCCGTGCGGAGACCGAGCCAGGGACGGAGGCTCGCTCCGCCGAGCTGGGCCGTCCACATCGCACGCATGCCCGCGCCCCAATGGTCACCACCCGATTTCCCAGTGGTGCGGAATCCTCCGAACGCCGTGGCACGGTGGATGCCCTTGAGCGTGAGCGAACCGTAGCTCGCATCGATGAGCAGGGAGACCGGGCCGCCGCGCCACACGCCGTAAAGCCGTCCGGCGGTGTCCTCGATGGTGAAATCGCCGCCCCCGGCGGTGACGGTGGCGTTGAGCCGGCCTGAGTCCACTGCGCCGCCGACGAAAAATCCGTCGCTCACGCGGAGGTCCGCACCGGCCGTCGCCACCTGCGCGGTGTGCTTGAACTTCGCGCGCCAGCCATCCCGCGCCCGGTTGCCGTTGCCAAAAACAAACGACGCATAGGCTTCCATGCGGCCGGCCGGCCGCGCCGACTCCGCCAGCCGGGCCGCCCGGGCCTCGCTCGCGCTGGTGGCGAGCCCGCGGAGGGCGAGCGCGGCGCTGCCTTGCGTCGCCGCGAAGCCGAGCGGGATTTCCGGGTTGAGTTGCTCGGTGATGATCGCGGCGAGCGTCGCGTGGGTGCGCGCCGTCGGGTGAATGTCGTCCCAGAAAACGTAGCTGTTGGGATCACCTTGGCCGCCGCCTTGCGCAGCGGGGGCGAGGTAGTAGGAAGTCGCGTTCGCGTAACCGAGCGCGCGGAAATCCTGCGCCACGCGGTCGATGATGCCCTGCAGGTCGACGTAGACGAGATTCACGTCGGACGCCGCCGCCGCGATCGCGCCCAGCCGCGCGCGGAGCTGGCCGTTGAAGGCGTTGGTCGCCCGCAGGCCGAAGGTGGCGCCCGCGCCGCCGGCGCCCCCGGCCGCGAGGGAGCGCGGTGTCGCGCCCAGGTTGGGCATGCCGGCCACGACGAGATTCTTGGCGCCGAGCCCGATCAGGGCCTGGACGTTGGTGGCCACGGCCTGCGCGGCGTTGAAGCCCGCGGTGTCGAGCGCGGCGGGGTTGGCCGGCGTCGTCGGGGCCGTGAGCACAGGGATGAGGTCATTGGGCCCGGCCAGCACCGTGAAAAGATCGGTGCGCTGCGGCGTGATGCCCCGCTGCTGGAAGAGGCCGACCTGCAAACCGAGCGACGGCGGCAGAGCGTTGGCGCCGCCCGCGTTGGCGCCGCCGAACGCGAAGTTGAGGCTGCTGCGCACGGAGGTGGGCGTCGCGGCTGCGAGCGCGAGATTGTTGCCGAGCAGCTCGGTGAACACGCGGCCGTTGGAGAAGCGGCCTTGAAAATACGGCGCGGGCGGATTGGGCGAGCCCAGCGCGCTCGTGGCGGCGAAGATATTGCCACTGTCGCTCAGGCTGTCGCCAAAGGAGTATTGGTTGGTAAACGTGCGGTTCTGCGCGAGCGCCGCGGCGACGCAGGCCAGGGAACAGGCTGCGGCGGGGAGGAGGGTGCGGGTTTTCATGGCGGGGCGCCGAGGCATACAGGCAGCGGCGCCGTGCGCAAGACTTGCCCCGCGCGCCCGCCGGCCTACGGTGGCCCGCTTCATGTTGGCCGCCATCACCGATCGCACGTGGCTCTGGGCCGCCGCCGGCTGCTATTTCTCCGGCTGCGCCCTCGGCGTGCTCGCCTGGCGGCGGCTCGGGCGGCCGGCTGCCGGGGCCACCTACGGTCTCATCGCGATCGGCTACGCCCTGCAGCTGGCGGGGCTCACGGTGCGGGGCCGTGCGGTGGGTGGCTGCCCGCTTGGCAACCAACTGGAGCTTTGGCAATTCACGGCCTGGTCGGCCACCACGCTCTACCTAATCGTGGGTGTGGCCTTCCGCCACAGCGTGCTGGGCTATTTCACCGCGGCGCTGGCCGCGTTGCTCACCGCGGTGTCGCTCGCCGTGCCCGGTTGGGACGCCGGGCCGCGCCTGCACGTGTTCGGAAACAACCCTTGGATCGAGCTGCACGCGGCGCTCGCGGTGTTCAGTTACGGGGTGTTCGGCCTTGTGGCGCTGACTTCGCTCATGTTCTTGCTCCGGCACCGGTCGCTCAAGACCAAGGACCCCGGCGGCGGCTTCGCCCTGCTCCCCTCGATCCGCGATCTCGATCAGATGGGGGTGCGTTTGCTCGGCACGGCGACGGCGATTCTGACGGCCGCGCTCGCGGTGATCGGACTGATCTTCCTGCGGGAGCCGGCGACGGTGAGCGTGGCGAAATTCCTCGCGACCTCGGCCCTGTGGCTCGCCTACGTCGTGCTGCTCGTGCTGCGCCTGCGCGGCCGGTTGATCGCCCAGCGCTTCGCGTGGGCGGGAGCGGGGCTGTTTCTCGCGGCGATGCTCACGCTCTCGCTGGTCAACCCGAGCCGGCCCGCACCGGCGCCGGCCGCGGAGGCGCGCCAGCCATGAGCACGCCGCGGCTTTTTGTCGTCGGGGCTACGCACCACCTCGCGCCGCTGGCCGTGCGCGAGCGGCTGTCGCTCGACGCCGCCGCGGCCACCGCGTTGCAGGATCACCTCGCCGCGCTGCCCGGACTGCGCGAACTCACGGTGCTCGGCACCTGCAACCGCGTCGAATTCTACGGCGTGGCCGAAAGCGCCGACGCCATCGAGGGCATCGCGGCCAGGTTTTGCGAACGGCAGCGGTTCGAGGCCGCGGATTTCGCGCGTGTCCGGCTGGACCTTGCCGATGAGGCGGCGGTGCGCCATCTGCTCGAGGTCGCGGCCGGACTCGACTCCCAGATCGTGGGCGAGACGGAGATATTTGGGCAGGTGAAGGCGGCCTACGCCGCCGCGCAGGCCGCGGGCCGCACCGGGCCCGTGCTCAACCGCGTCTTTCAAAAATGCTTCCAAGCCGCCAAGCACGTGCGCACGCACAGCGCGATTACCGCGGGCCAGGTGAGCGTGGCCAACGTCGCGGTCGAGCTCGCCCTCTCGATCTTCGGCGGGCTGGAGGATGCACGCATCCTGTTGCTCGGCGCCGGTGAAGTCGGGGAGAAGACCGCGCGGGCGTTCCTGAGCCGGGGAGCCGCAACCCTCACGGTGTCCAGCCGCAGCCTCGAGCGCGCGATGGAGCTGGCGACGGCGCTCGGCGCGAGCGCGCTGCCCTTCGAGGCGCGGGAGGCCCACCTCGCGGAATTTGACATCGTCGTGTGCGCGACCGCCGCGCCCGCCGCAGTGCTCTCCTGCGCGGCCGTGGCCGCGGCCATGCACCGGCGCCCCGCGCGCCCGCTGTTCCTCATCGACCAGGCGCTGCCGCGCGACGTGGACCCCGCCGTGACCGATCTGGAAAACGTCTTCCTCTACAACCTCGACGACCTGGCGCAGATCGCGGAGCGCAACCGCGCCGCGCGCGAGTCGGAGCTGGCGCGCTGCCGCGCGATGGCGGCGGAACGGGCCGCCGCGTTATGGCGCGCCGTCGCCCCGCAGGTCACGGCGGCACCGGGCGGCGCACCGGCCGCGGTGGCGGCGCCCGAGCACCGGCCGGCCTCGGCTTAAGGCGGCCTCAGCGGCGCTGCGCAAACGCCACGCGCGCGCGCTCGATCGCGGCGGCGAGCTCGGTGGCCTTGAGGGGCTTGGTGATGTAGTCGTCCATGCCCGCGGCGAGGCAGGTCTCGCGATCGCCGAGCATGGCGTTGGCCGTGACCGCGATGATCCAGGGGCGATCGCCGCGTTCCGGCCACCGCTCGATGATGCGCTGCGCGGCCTCCAGCCCGTCCATCTCCGGCATCTGGACATCCATGAGCACGATGTCGTAGCGCTGCCGGTGCAGCGCCTCGATGGCCTCCTTGCCGTTGGCCGCGAGGTCGCCGCGCAGGCCGATGCGGTTGAGCATCGAGAGCGCGACCTTCTGGTTGACCACGTTGTCCTCGGCGAGGAGCACGCGCTCAACCGTGGCCGACCCGTCGGCCGCGGAGCTGGGAAACGGATGCGCGGATACGGCCCGGCTCGGCAGCGGGTCACCCTCCACGAGGGCCGCAAGGGTGTCGATGATCTGGGCCGGCTTGGCGGGTTTGGTGAGGAAGGCGGCGAACAGCCCGGGCTCCGGCACCTGATCGCGCGTGCCGAGCGACGATAGCAGGACGAGCGGCATCCGCAGGTTAGGGAACCGCCGGCGGATCTCGTGCGCCAGCATCGCTCCGTCCATCTCGGGCATCTGCATGTCGACGATGGCGACGTCGAAGGAATAGCCCTTGTTGAGAAGCGCGAGCGCCTCGGCGCCCGAGGCCACGATGCGGGCCTTCACGCCCCAGCCCACCGCCTGCTCGTGGAGGATGCGGCGGTTGGTCTCGTTGTCATCGACGACGAGGAGCGATCGGCCGACCAGCGCCGCGGGGCTGGGCGCAAACCACGGCCGCTCCGAAGAGCCGACCGGGGCCACGACGACATCGAAGCGGAAAGTGGAGCCACGGCCGAGTTCGCTTTCCACGCCCATGGCGCCGCCCATGAGCTCGACGAGGCGCTTGCTGATCGCGAGGCCGAGGCCCGTGCCGCCGAAGCGACGGGTGGTCGCCGCGTCGATCTGCGAGAACGATTGGAAGAGTCGGGCAATCCCTTCGCGCGAGATGCCGATGCCGGTGTCGCGCACGGCGAACGCGATCTCGGTGCGGCCGTCCCCGTGCGGCGCGGCGCGCACGGAGAGGACGATCTCGCCGCGCTCGGTGAACTTGACCGCGTTGCCAATCAGGTTGACGAGCACCTGGCGCAGCCGCGTGGGATCGCCGCGCACCGCCACCGGCACGTCGTCCGCGACCTCGTAGAGCAGGTCGATGTCCTTTTCCGCGCACTTGGGGGCGAGCAGGTCGAGGGCGCCCTCCACGCAGTCGCGCAGCGCGAATTCGACCTCCTCGAGCTCGAGCTTGCCCGACTCGATTTTGGAGAAGTCGAGGATGTCGTTGATGATCGTGAGCAGGTTGTCGCCGCTGGTGCGGATGGTCTCCACGAACTCGCGCTGGTCCGGCGTCAGCTTGGAGTCGAGCAGCAGCGAGGTCATGCCGATGACACCGTTCATGGGCGTGCGGATCTCGTGGCTCATCATCGCGAGGAACTGGCCCTTCGCGACATTCGCCGACTCGGCCGCCTCCTTGGCCGAACTGAGCTCGGTAGCCTGGCGCTTGAGGTCCGTGATGTCCACGGTCGACGCGATCTGGTGACGCTGACCGGTGACGGGATCGGTGATGAGCTGGACGTTGACCACGACCCAGACCTCGCGGCCGCCCGGGTGAATGTAGCGTTTCTCGATGCCAAAGCGGCTGAGTTCGCCGCGCTGCAGGCGCGCCACAAGCTCGCGCTCCCGCGCACGATCGTCGGGGTGCGTGGCGTCGGCATACCTGGCCAGGTCGCGGCAATGCTCGAGCGGCACGCCCGTGATGCGCGCATGGGCGGAGTTTACGAGGTGGGTCTCGGTCTCGCGGCCGACGATGAACCACGAGAGGCCGATCGGGATCAGCTCAAAGATGGAGCGGAAGCGCGTCTGCTCCTGGGCGAGGCGCTGCTCGGCGAGCTTGCGCTCGGTGATGTCCACCAGCGTCGAGAGCTCGTCGAAACCGCCGGCGGGATTTTCGCGGCGCTGCTGGGTCAGCAGCACCCAAGTCGTGCGGCCGTCGGGATGAAGGTAGCGCTTCTCGATGGAGTAGTGGGCGATCTCGCCCGCGGCCATGCGGGCATAGAGAGCGCGCTGCGCCGCGTATTCCTCGGGCACACTGATGCGCTCGAACGCCCGCGCATCCGCCACCTCGGCGTGGGACAGGCCGCAGAGCCGCTCGTGCGCCTGGTTGGTCACGAGGTTCGTGGCGGTGGCATCCCTGACCTGGCGCCACGAGACGCCGATGGGCAGGGACTCGAAGATGAAGCGGAACTGAGCCTCCTTGCGGGCAACCTCGGCCTCGATGCGCTTTCGCTCGGTGATATCGAGCTGCAGGCTCATGTAACCGGTCACCCGGCCTTCCGCATCTTTTCGTGGCTGGATGTCGATCTCCATCCAGCGGGGCTCGCCGGCCTTCGTGAAGTTGACCACCTCGCCGCGGAACGGCTCCCCGCGAGCGCATGCGGCGTCGATGGCGGTAATAGTCGCGGGGTCGAGCCGTGCTCCGCCAAGCACCGATCCAGCCCGCCGGCCGATCACTTCCTCCGGCCGGTGTCCAAAAACCCGCTCGAAGCTAGCGTTGATCCATTCGATGCGCCAGTCGGCGTCCGCCACGAACACCGCGCTCGTCGTGTGGCTGGCCACGAGGGCGAGCCGGCCCGACTCCGCCTCGGCGCGCCGCAAACTGGCGGTCATCTCGCCCGCCAGTTCCAGCGCCGTGCGGCGCGACTCGACAAGGGTCCAAGTAAACGCCGCCCCGAAAAGGCTGAGCACGGCGCCGACCGCGAGCACCAGCCAGGCCCGGCTGGAGCTTGCCCCGTCCGAAAAGGCCCCGCCCGTGCGGACCCGCACGGTCCATATCCGCCCGAAGATTTCGCGCGAGAATGAGTCGGCGAAGTCCGACTCCGGTGCGCTGCGTCCGAGCCAATGGTCATCGTCCAGCAGCCGCCGTCCGTCGCTGTCGAAGATCAAGCTCGCGGCATCCGCCCGCTCGCCTTCATAGACCTCGATATCCAGCTGACCCTCCGCCGCCACACCCGCGGCCTCGAGCAAGGTGTCGACCCGCAGCGCCGCATAAGCCCAACCGCGGAGCGCACGCTCGCGCTCAACTTCGTCCGCGATCGGCATTCCCGCGCGGTAGACAGGGACGAGGAGGAGGCAACCGGGCACCGTTCCCGCGCCATCAATCAGGTTGATTCGACGCGTGAGAACCGGCGCCCCGATGCGCATCGCCTCCACTGCAGCCGCACGCCTAGTGTTGCCTGACCCGATGTCCTTGCCAAGCGCGGCAGCGTTGCGGGCCAGCGGCGCGATGGCCGTGACGAGAAACACGTCGTCACGGTCACCCTTCCGCTCGGCCTGGAATTGCGTGAGCCCACTGGCCCGAATCCGGGCCTCGACCTCGTCCAACTCGGCGCGGCGGATTCGCTCGGCAAATCCCAGCCCGATGACGTGGCGGCTGAAAAACGGCGACACCGCCTCCGTGTAATGGGCCCAGGCCTCGGGCGAGATTTGCCCGGACATCTCGGCGAGCGCCTTCGCGCCACTCACCGCCTGCTGGGGGGATCTGAAACGCTGGTCGATCGCCTGCGACACCCGCTCCTTCAGGCGCTCGAACCGCGCCGCATCCTGACGGTGCAACACCTGCCGAACGGAAATCCACGCCGCGCTCGCCACCGCCAGGCCACAAAGCAGCACGAGCACGGGCAGCGCGTGGCTGCGACGCAGGTGCGGCGAAGTAGCGGACGATCGGGCGAACATGTAGTCGGGGAATTACGTCTTCGGCACCCCGGCGACAGACTCGCAGGCGTGCCCCTGCCACAGCCCCTTGTGACGAGTTTTTGACGCGCCGTGCGCCCCCACCGGCTCAGGCGACCCAACGCGCCAACCATCCGGCGGCCGTTCCGCTCGCCGGCACCCGCAAAAGCGCCCGCAACCGCGCCGCTTGATCCGCCGTGCGCGCAATCCGCCCCGCATCCTCGAGGCAGGCGCGCAGCTGGCTGGCCAGCGCCGCGGATGTGGCGGCCCCTTGGATAAACTCGGGATACATCGGCTCGCGGAGCAGCAAATTGGCGATGCCAAGGTGCTCGATTTGCACCAGCATCCGCCCGAGCAGATAGGTCAGCGGGTTAGCGCGATAGGCGATCGCGCCGGGAATCGCCGCCAGCGCACAGTGCATCGACATGGTGCCGCTCGAGGTGAGGACGGCGGAGGCCGCGATCGGGTCGCCGGTGCGGCGGAGACTCACGCTTTGATCGACCGAAGGGCCGGCACGCGCGAGCATCGCCTCGATCTGGGCGCGAATCGCCTCGCTCGGGTAAAGCACCACCGCATCGCGCCGGCCGAACTGACGGAAACCGGCGAGCAGCGCGGGAAAAATGCGCCCCACCGCCTGCACGCGGCTTCCGGGCAGAAGCAGCACCGGACCCGTCGGATCGTAGCGCACCGGCGCCGCATAGTCGTCGGCGACAAACGGGTGCCCGACAAACTCGACCGGCAGCGTCGTGTCCGCGTAGCACTTGGGCTCGAACGGAAAAATCGTCGCGAGCGCGTCGAGGTCGCGCGCCATTGTGAATCGGCGCTTGGCCTTCCACGCCCAAATCTGCGGCGAGATGTAGTAGAGCGTCCTGATTTTCCCGCCGCCCTTCACGGAAAGCCCGCGCTCGCGCAGCGCGGCCGCGAGGCGGAGGTTGAGTCCGGGATAGTCGACAAAGCACACGGCGCGCGGCCGGTGTTCCGCAATCCAGCGCAGCGTTTCCTCAAACAGCGCACGAAAGAACGAATAGTTCTTCAGGACCTCCACCAAACCCACGACGGACGACGCCGTGAGATCGTGCAGCAGCTGCGCGCCCGCGGCCGCGAGCTGAGGGCCTCCCAGCGCCGCGACGGCCAAGCCCGGCTGGCTCGCGCGGAGCTCTCGCACCATCCGCGCGGCATGCTCATCGCCGGAATGCTCGCCGGCGACGACGAGCAGGTCCACGCGCCCAACCGCGGGCGGCGAGAGACGAAACGGCAGGAGCGGCGTCGCGCTCATTTCGCCGCCGCGCGAATCTGCTCCGTGATCGTGATGGCGACCTCGAGCGCGCTCTTGCCCAGGGCGCCTCCGACCTTCGGCTGCTTGGCCTTGGCCACACTCTCGACGAAGTGCGCGAGCTCAAGCGCGAGCGGCTCGCCTTTCTCGATCGGGATTTCCCGCACCGGGATCGCGCTGAGGTCGCCCGCCTTGACTAGGCCGATCTTCATCTTGAGCCCATAGGCGATGATATCGCTCTTCTTCACGAGGTGACCGGCCTGGTTCATGAAATCGAGCGAGAGGTAGGCGTCGCCCTGAAAGATGCGGATTTCCCGCGCCTTCTTCGTGCTCATGCGGCTCGCACTCAGGTTGGCCACGCAGCCGTTCTGGAACTGGATGCGCGCGTTGGCGATGTCCTCGCTCTTGGACAAGACATTGATGCCCACGCTGTCGATCTTGGCGATCGGCGACTTCACGAGCGCGAGCACGATCCCGATGTCGTGGATCATCAGATCGAGGACGACGCCGACTTCCGTGCCTCGCGTCTGGTAGGGCGCGAGCCGCTCCGCCGTGATATAGCGTGGCTCATCAATCTCTTTCTCGAGGAAAGCCATCACGGGGTTGAAGTGCTCGATGTGCCCGACCTGCACGACGCGGTTTGCCGCCTGTGCGGCGGCGAGCACGCGCTCGGCCTCTTCCAGCGACGCACACAGCGGCTTCTCAATCAATAGGTGCGCTCCCGCGCCCAGCAACGGCAGCGCGACCTCGGCGTGCTTGTCCGTCGGCACCACGACGGAAACGACGTCGCACGCCGCGCCCAGCTCCGCCAGGGTGGCGAAACGGCGGCAGTTGTGCTTGGCGCAAATCTCGGCCGCGCGGGCGTCGCTCGTCTCATAGATGCCGGCGAGCTCGGCGCCGGGCAGCGACGCGTAGTTGCGCGGGGGGTGCTGGCCTTGCGAGCCTACGCCGGCGACGCCGCATTTGATCTTGGGACTAGGCATGGGAAAGGACTCCTTCGCGGAGGAAGAGCTGGCGATTGGTTTTTTGGGCGTGAGCGGCGTTGTGGGTCACGAGGACCAAGGCGGTGGCGGTCTCGCGGCACAGCGCCAGCAGAAGCTCAATGACCGCATCACCGGTGTGCTCGTCGAGATTCCCGGTAGGTTCATCGGCGAGGAGCAGCCGCGGCGAGTTCATGAGCGCGCGCGCCACCGCCACGCGCTGGCGTTCCCCGCCGGAAAGCTGCGCGGGCAGGTGCGCCGCGCGCTCGGCCAGACCGACGCGCGCTAATAGATCGGCCGCGCGAGCCCGTTCCGCCCGGCCCGGCGCGCGAATCATACGCGCGGCCATCAGCACGTTTTCCGCGGCGTCGAGCTCGGGGATCAGATAGAACGCTTGGAACACCATGCCAAGATACGTTGCCCGGCGGGCCGTCGACGGCGGCGCGCCTTCCCAGGTGATCGCGCCGGTGTCGGGCGCATCGAGGCCGGAGAGCAGATTGAGCAGCGTGGATTTTCCCGAGCCTGATTCCCCGCGGATCGAGAGGCTCTCGCCGGCGGCGACTTCGAGCGACACGTCGCGCAGCACACCGATGCGGCGGTCGCCGCTTTGGTAGGTCTTGGCGAGCGCGCGCGCGGAGAGCACCGGTTCGCTCATGGCGCGGCGGCCGCCGCGATCTCGGCGGGCGTGAGGCGGCGCAGGCGGATGTCGCGCATCGCGGCGCGCGTCTGGAAGGTCGCGAGGCCGAGCGGTTGCGATTTCTCGATGTCACCGGGGCGCATCGTGATTTTTTTATCCTTCAGCTCGAGCTCGACCATTTGCTCCTGGTCGATCCATGCCTCGATCTTGGCGTCGGTCACGCGGACGCGGATGCGATACCAGCGGTTGTCGACGAAGTCGCCGGAGCGGGTGGTCTCGTTGTCGGAGGCGTCCGCGTAGTTGACGCTGGAAATCCCCACCACCACGCCGCCCCAGCCGCCCACAATGAAGCTGCACGCGGCCTTTCCGACTGGGAACGTAAGCGCGCAGAAAAAATCTCCGCCCTGCAGCCGCATGGCCTCGAGCGTGATCTCGTAGTTTGTGCGCGGCAGCGCCGAGCCCAGCGTCGACGTGATGCCGGAGAGGGTCACCCCGGCTCGATCACGATTGCGCCCTGGCCATCGCGAAACGCCGGCACCGCTTTCGTCACCGCCGCGCCCTCGAAGCGCGAGTCCGCCCAGCCGGCGAGGGATTTGCCGTCAAAGAGAGTTTGCCAGGCCGGTTCCGCGGCCCCGAGGCACACGCCGGCGAATAGGAAAGCGAGGGCGCGTCGTTTCATTTCTTCACCGTATGGAGAATCTGGCCGTCCGCGAGCAGCCGTTCGCGAAGCTTGGCATACGGCACGTCCTGCACCGGGATCTTGGCGTCGATCGCCATCACGGCGGCCGTCGCGGCCGACTGCCCGAGGATCATGAAGACGGGCTCCATGCGGATGGAGCCAAACGCAATGTGCGAGCTCGAGACGCACACCGGCACAAGCAGGTTGTCGGCCTGGCCGCGCTTCGGCACGAGGGCCCCGTAGGCAATCTCATAGGGGCCGCCGGTGGACACGCCGATGTCGCCCTCGTTCTGCACGTAGCCCTCGGGTGTGATGTAGCGCTGCACATTGTGCGAATCGATCGTGTAGCTGCCCATGCCGACGGAGTCGGGCGTGGGCTTCTTTTTGCGGAGTTCGTTTTCGGTCATCACGAAGGACCCGACCATGCGGCGCGCCTCGCGCACGTAGATTTGGTGCGGCCAGCCGCCGTTGTCCTTGAACTCGTCCTTGGCGAGGCCGTAGCTCGACATCTTGGCCCGCACGTCGGCCGGCACGCGTGGGTCATTCGCGACAAAATAGAGCCACCCTTTCTGGTAACGCTCGTGCTCGCGGATGATCTCGCGGCGACGCTCGTAGCTCGCCTCAGGGTAGTCGTAGTTCATCCCGATGTTGTCGGTGGAGAAAGGCCCGTGGTTGTTGGTGTCGGTCTTCTGGTTCGGGATCGGGTCGAACTTTTGGAACGTCTCCGTCCAACCGGCGGCATAGATGCGCGCGAGCAGCTCATATTGCTTCGGGTCGTAGCCCTCGGGCTTGGCAAAGGGGATCCGGTTCGCGGGCACATCGGTGAGGCACATGCGAAAGCAGTAGGCCTGCACCTTGTCGTCGCCCTCGCCAAAGTTGCCCGGATGGGCGGCGCTGATGCGCGGCAGCACGCCGCTGCGCGGGTCACCCGGCACCACGTAGGGGCTGATCTTCAGCGGCAGGTAGCCGAAGTGATGCCGGTGGTGAAGCACGCCGGTCTGAACCCCGTTGTGTTCTTCGCCGTAGACGCGGTTGGCCTCGCGGCCCACATGATACGACACGCCGGCGGCGGCGAGCAGGTCGCCTTCGTAGGTCGCGTCGAAGAACATCTTCCCCGCGAAGATCTTTCCACTCAGCGTGGTGATCGCGGCGAGGCGGGCGCCGCTCTTCTTCACGCCTCTGGCCCGGTCGAGCCATTCATCGCGGAAGACCGGGATGCGATGCTCGCGCACGAAATCCTCGAACACTTTCTCGGCCACATGCGGCTCAAAAATCCACATCGTCCGCTGCGTCCCGTCGATGGCGGGCGTGCCCTGCCCCTTGTTGCCATACTCCGATTTCTTCTGCCAGCGCCACGCGGCGTCGCCGTCGTAATGACGCCACACCCGGTGGTAGAATTCGCGCGAGAGGCCGCCGATCACGGACTTGTCGCCGGTGTCGGTGTAGCCGAGGCCGCCGCTGGAGAGCCCACCGAGGTGCTTGTCGGGGGAGACGATGGCCACGGTCTTGCCCATGCGTGCGACTTGCACGGCGGCGGTGACGGCCGCCGAGGTGCCGCCGTAAATCACGACATCGTAGTCGGCCGCGACAAGCGACCCGGCGGCGAGCAAGCCTACAAAAGCGGCGCGGAAGACGCGGGGAGTTTTCATGCTGCGACGTGTTTGGGCCGGCGCGCGGCGCGTGTCGAGAACGCGCAGGGGCGTCCGCGCGGATGACCCCTTGACCGCTCACCGCGTCGGTCCTTGGCTCGGCCCGTGGAGAATCCGCCGCTGTTTCCCTTGCCGGGTGCGCTGACGATGACGCGCCGCTCATTCATGATCGGGTCCGCGTCCTTCGCGGCCGCCGCGCTGTTGTCGACGACGCGGCTGCGGGGCGCCGCGGCCGAGGCGGCGCCCAAGTTGCCGAGCTATCCCTTCGCGCTCGGCGTGGCCTCCGGTGATCCGGGGCCGTCGAGCGTGATCATCTGGACGCGGCTGGCCCCGCGGCCGCTGGAGCCCGGCGGCGGCATGCCGGCCGCGCCCGTCGTCGTTTGGTGGGAAGTCGCCGAGGACGAGTCCTTCCGCACGATCGCGCGCTCGGGCACGACGTTTGCCACGCCCAACTGGGCGCACGCGGTGCATGTCGAGGTCGAGGGCCTGCGCCCCGATCGGTGGTATTGGTATCGGTTCCGCGCGGCGGGAGAAACCAGCCGCGTGGGGCGCACGCGCACGCTCCCACCGGCGGGCGCCTCGCCCGAACGGCTGCGCTTCGCGTTCGCCTCCTGCCAGCACTACGAGACCGGACTTTTCACCGCTTACGAGCACATGGCGCGCGAGGACCTGGATCTCGTCGTCCACCTGGGTGACTACATCTACGAGGGCGCGGCCCGCGACGGCCATATCCGCCGCCACAATAGCCCCGAGATCAAGACCCTCGAGGCCTATCGCGCCCGCTACGCACTCTACAAACTCGATCCCGCGCTGCAGGCCGCGCACGCGATGGCCCCGTGGATCGTCACCTGGGATGATCATGAGGTCGCCAACAACTACGCCGCCGACATCCCGG
>JAEUHB010000217.1 GCA_016794665.1 Opitutaceae bacterium | reverse complement strand
GCCGAGGGCTTCGTTCACGATCGATAGACTCACCGCGAAGCGCTTCACCAAGTCGCGCCGCACCAAGTGGGTGCCCGGTTTGTAGGCGCCCGTGGTGATGTCCCGCTTGATCGCCGTGTAAATCTGGGAGGATTTGGTCTGAAATGTGTCGGACGGTATCATGAACTTGGAGCCCGGGCGCCGCGTTGGAGCAGGCCGGCAAGGTCGCGGATATTGGGAGGCAGAAAGGGAATGGCCAGTGCGTTGTTGTGTTGAAACCACGAGCCGTTCACCGCCCGGGCGCAGGCGGAGAAGACGGATCCGACATGAGAAACCCAATCAAATCCCGCACCTCGGTCGCCGTCATCGATTCCAACAAGCCCGCCGGCATGAGCGACACCGGCAAATACTCGATCGATTTCACCTCGGCGCGCTTCAGAGACGTTTCCGAGCCCGGCATCCGGACCACGACGACGCTGTCCGTCTGGCTTGCAATTGAGCCCGACACGACCCGGCCGTCAGTGAGCGCAATCGTCGCGACGCGGTGATCCGCAGCGATGGACGCGCTGGGGTCGACGATGCTGAGGAGCAGGTAGTCAAGGTCCTTTCGTCCCGATCCCGTCAGATCGGGACCGAAGCTCTGGCCGCGGTCGAACAAGCGGTGGCACGCCGCGCAATTCTGGTCGAAGAGCGCCGCTCCGTTCGCCACGTTTGCCTCGAGCAAGGTAGCCGCGGAAAGCTGGTGCTTCAGCCGCGTGATCGTGGCCGCGGTGGTCGTCGCGGAAGTGCCCACAATCCCCCAGACTTTTTCCAGCTGAGCGGTCAGCACGGGATCGTGCAACCGGGCGATTTGCCGGGCCTGGCCCGTCCCGATCGCCTTTCGGTCGATCTTCCCGAGCGAAACCTGATCGAGCAGCCGTCGCGCTGATTCGGCGCGCACGACGAGCGAGTCCACCGCGACCGCCCGCGTAGCCGGCTTCATGGCCGGCATTGCGGCGATAATCGCGTCCGCCACCCGGGCATCCGCTGACGCTGGCAACGCGCGGAGGACGGCATCGACCAGGTCTCCCGCATGGAGCAACGCGATCAAGTCGTCGGTTAGCCGGGGCAAGCGGAGTTCGGCGAGTTTCGCGAGGGCCTCCTCACGTTGCACGGTGGGCGCGGTTCGGTCGTTCATCTCGCGACGCAATGCGCCGAGGGCATCCGTGTCTTCGAACGCCGCGGCCAGCATGGTCGCGGCTCGTCGAATCGCCGGTTCGCTGGCGCTGCGCAGTGGACCCAGTGTGGCCAGAGCGCCGCCCGGCGGAGAAACCGGGCCCGCGCCCTTGATCCCCTCGACCGCTCCGGACAGCAAGTCCTCTAGGGCACCCCGATCCGACGCAGCGCCGAGCCCGGCAAGCAGGGCCGTGCCGGCGCGGGAGTCCTTCGGCATCGCGGCGGCAAGCCGACGCGCCGTGAAGCGGCGCAGCATCGGCACGCGCGCGGCGAGGCCGACGGGCGCATTCGTCTCCGGATTTGCGGCGATTTCCGGCTGGACGCCATACCAGATCAGCCGAGCCAAATTGGGATCTGCATCGGACGAGCTGCGCTCGATCATCGCCCGCGCCAGCACGGCGCGCGTTCCCGGCGCGATCCGTTGGAGTGCGGAGGCCAGGGCCATCCGCACCAACCACGAGGACTCATCCGCGGCGAGGCGCACAAGCGAATCGACCACGGGCGAATCTATCCGCCCATCGGTCGACAGACGCACCGCCCAATGGCGAACAGGCTCGTCGGCGTGCGACAACAGCCCACGCAGCCACTCCGGGTCGGCGCCAGCCGTGACGTGAAGGCACCACAGCGCGCGCAGTTTTCGCGGGACGCTCGCCTCCTGCTCGAACATGCGACGCAGGGCAGCGTGAACTGCCGTCATGTTCTTCCCCGCCGCGGCCCTTTCCTGCAGCACGCGGCGCGCGTGGCGGACGAACCACTCGTTGGCGTGAAGCTGAAGCGCCACGAGCCCCAGATCGGACTCGCGGCCGAGATCGACAATTACTTTGCGCGGCTCGCCCCAGGAAACTTTGTAGATGCGTCCGCTGGATCGATGGACGCCGTCACGGTCGTGGCACTCACCGTGATCGGACCAATCGGTCATGACCACGTCGCCGTCGGGCCCGTAACTGAGCGAGATGGCGCGGAACCAAGGGTCATCCACCGTGATGAAGTCGGGCCGGTGCGTAGCCATATAAGGCCCGCCACCCGCGCGCCGGCTGATCGCATCGCGATTGATGCGGCGGCCATGGATGTTGCTCATCAGCACGGCGCCGCGGAATTCCTGCGGCCACCGATCACCGAGGTAGATCATTGCATCGCTGTGGGAGTGGCCGCCACCGAGTTCATCGTTGGTGCCGGCAATCCGGCCGTTCTTGTCCCACATGCCGCCGCCCCAATGCAGGTGATCGCTCGTCGGCGACATGAGTTCGTAGCTGTAAGGATCGGGATGCCCGCCGCGATCCTTCCATCGCTCCCAACGCGCTCCGGGGATCACATGCCAGAAATGATCCACCACGCTCGTGCTGGCAAAGCCCTGCCCGTGGTCATCAAAATCCAGCCCCCAAGGATTGATCGTGCCATCGGCCACGACCTCAAACACGCGCCGCGTCGGATGAAACCGCCAGATCGCGCAGCCCACCTCGAGGCGCTGCGACGCAGTCGCGCCGGGCACGCCGACGAGCGAGGACTTCTTGATCCCGTGGCGGCCGTAGAGCCAGCCATCGGGGCCCCAAGTCAGGCCGTTGACGCTGTTGTGCTCGGCCTCGAGCGTCCACCCGTCGAGCTGAACGACGGGCGGACCATCGGGCACATCGTCTCCGTCGCGATCAGGGATAAACGCAACGTGTGGCGCCGCGGCGATCCACGCGCCGCCGAAGCCGAGGGCGAGGCCCGTCAACCGATTGAGATTCTCCGCGAATACTTTTCGCGATTCGAAGACGCCGTCGCCATCGGCGTCCTCAAAAATCACAATGCGGTCGCGCCGTTCGTCGGAGAAGTGGGAACCCGCGTAAGAGAAGCACTCCGCCACCCACAGCCGGCCGCGATCGTCGTAGGCAATCGCGATGGGCTGGCGCACGTCGGGCTCGGCCACAGCGAGCGTCACCCGGAACCCGGGTGGCGCCTTGATTCGGCCAACCGCATCCCGCGCCGGCAGCGGGTGGCCGGCCGGCTGCGTGTCGACGGGACGCCACGCCTCCGCCGCGATTGATGTGACTCCGAGTCCGGCCGCCGCGATCCAACCGGCGATTGACTGACGGCGGTTGGATGCCACGGGCGGTCTCCGATCAGAAGCGGAGCGGAAACGAAACGAAGAACCGGCGCAGGGCGTATTGCGAATTGCCGGAGATGAACACGAGGTCGTTCATGACGTTGTTGCAGCGGACGCGCACGGAGTAGCGGCCATTGCCCCACGAATAGTTCGCGCCGGCGTCGAGCAGGTATTGATCGCCGCGGAAGGATTCGTAGGTGCCGGGCGCCATGACCCACCCCTTGAACATCAGCTTGGCGCCGGCGGTGACCTCGAAGCCGTTGCGGCTGCTGTCGCGGAAATCATAGCGGCCGTTGATCATCGCCGAATTAATCATGGCCTCGATCGGGACGATGCGGCCATCGGAGGCGCGCTTGTCGCCGCTGATGCCATTGGCGCCGGCGAGAACGGTGAGCCGCTTGGTGATGCGCCCGTTGAGCTCAAACTCAAAGCCGCGCGCATTCTCGCCGTCCGCGATGTAGTTGCGGTTGAACGAGACCACTCCGACCCCGTTGCGACTCGGTTCGGTCGTGAAATCGTTCAGGATAAATCCATTTCGAACGATCTTGAAGAGCGCAAACGAGGCCGTGATTTGATTTTCGAGGAAGCTGCCCTTGATGCCGATCTCGTCCATCTCGGCCATCACTTGCGAGGTGAGCCTCTCCTGCAGCCGCGGGTCGCTGGGATCCCAGCCGACGGCGCCGGCGCTGGGCAGGATATTGCCGTAGCGGAGAGCGGTGACCCGCGGATCAGCCTGCTCGCTGTGGACGTAGTAGACGGACAACCAGTCCACCGGCTTGTAGCTGATGGAATAGCGGGGGACATCCGTCGTGAGGTCGGCCGGGGTCGAACGAACATTGGTCCGGCGATTGAGTGTCTCGATGCCACTCTTGTCCTTTCTCCAGCCATACATGACGTTGAGCTTGTTGCCGAAGAACGAGCCGGAATACTGCCAGAAATACCCGAGGCCGTCGCTCTTGCTCTTCGTATCGGTGGTGTAGACCGGAACAAAGGTGTCGGGATTGAACCCGGCGGGCAGGTTGTAGTCGGGGTTATAGAGGCGCTGCGTCAGGCCGCCTTGCTGGCCCGAGCGCGTGTCATTGTTCCCGCGCACGACGTCGTAACCGGCAAGAACCTGGTGCGAGCTGGAGCCCACCTTCAGGTCATAAAGCAAATCGCCCTGGGCGCGCGTGCTGTCGATATTGCGAAACTCGTGGAGAAAGGCGATGCCGACTTGAAACTCGTTGGGAATGGTCGGGTGGCGGAGAGCCGTCGGCGAGAGGGCGAAGCGCCGCAATTCCTCCTTCACGTCATTGTGCGCGATACCCTGGCGGAACGTGAGCCAATCGCTGAACTTGTGCGTGATGGCAGCGGACAGGGTGGTGATGTCGCTTTCGCGGCCGCGGCCGGCCCAACCGAACACGCGGTCATCCGGGATGTAGGCATCCCCACGGAACGGATTCCACTGGGCGGGATTGTTCGGGTTCACCTGCCCGAGGGAGACTTGGAGGCGAAATTGCTCGTTGTTTTGCCAGTAGGCTTCCCCGACAGGCCCGCCGCTCTGGTTGTAGGCGTATGACGTGTTGACCCGCAGGTTTGTCCTGGGGCCGATTTCCCACCGGAACGATGGACCGATGCCGTATTTGCGGGACTTCATCAGCTCGCCGCCGCGCGGGCCGTCCCCCTGCTCGTAGAACAGCGGGATGCGGTAGGCCATCTTCCCGTTGGCGGTGATGCGCGCGTTGTGATCGAACTCGGCGCGGTAGAACGAATCGGAGCCGATGGTGATGTCACCGATGTTGCGGTCCACGCTGAGCGGAGATTTCGAGACGAAGTTGACCAAGCCGCCGGCTTCGCCGCGCCCCATCGCGGCGGATGCGGGTCCCTTCACATACTCGATGCGGTCGTAGAGGCCCCGGTCGCGATTCACGGCGAGGGGCGCGATGTAGCCGTCCACGTAGGTATTCGAGATCTGGAGGCCGCGGACATACATGATTTCCGGCTGGTGCGTGTTGGCGCGGGGTTGGACGTTGGGCACGTATTTGGTGAACTCACGGCTGTCGAAAACGAAGGCGTCGTTGAGAAACTCCGCGGTCACGACGCCGACGGACTGCGGCACGTCGATGTAGCGCAGATTAAGGCGCGAGGAGGAGCTGGAATACTGGGCCCCGTAGCCCGCGGAGCCGCCCTGGACCTCAAAGGCCGAGAGCTTGACGACTTTCTCGGCCGACGGGTCGTCGCCCGGAGCAGCTGACGACGAGGGAGCCTGCGCGAGCAGCGCGCCCGACAGAAGCGACGAGCAAAGGGCCGCTATGAGGCCCCGAGGGGAGTATGGGTATGGATGCATGGGTTTCGGGTTGGGAATTGAAATCGATCGCACGCGCCCGATGGCGCCATCAGGGCCGCAAGGACGGCGCGAGCGCCGCGTAACATTTCTCGGCCGCCGCGATGGGATCATAGCCGGGGCGGTTGAAAATTTGGCTGCTGACCTCCACCACGCACGGGCCGCGGTAGCCGACGGCCCGCAACAGGCGGAAATACTCCGCGTAGTCCGTCGTGCCCTCGCCGGGCAGAAGAAAGCGCACGTCCTTGCCGTCCATCCGCGCGTCCTTGATGTGCACAAACTTCGTGTGCGGCGCCAACGGTCGCAGGCTCTCGGCAATCGAGATCCCGGCGAGCGCATAGTGGCTGTGGTCGTAGGCGACCGCGAGGTTTGATCCTTTCGCCTGGCGAATCGCCCAGAGCAATCGCTCGGGTGAATTCACGGCGCTCGAAACATGCGCCTTCACCGCGACGGTGACACCGTGCTTGCGCGCGATGGCATCCCATTCGCGCAAGCGCGATGCCATGACGGCCTTCTTCTCCTCCCATTCCCTCGGCGCGCCGCCCATAACCGTCTGCACAATCGGTGGACTCCCCGGCGAAATCTCCGCGGCGAAACGGGCGGCGAGCTCGAGGTTTTCGAGGTGCGACGCGTTGGCCTTCTCGTCGGCCGCAAGGCTGAGGTTGATTAGCAAGCTGGAGACCGGGACCTTGGCATCCGCCAGCTCCCGCCGAACATCCGCGCGGGCTTCCGGACTCAGCCGCGCCGGCTCCGTGGGAAAGCCCGCGATGAGCGCCAGCTCGACGTTGCGATAGCCGATCCGCCGGCACTCGGACAACGCCTTCGCCAGCGAGAGGCTTTTCATGCCGTAGAGACTGAACCCGAGGCTAAGCTCGGGCGACGCGGGTTGCGCTCCGCGCGCACGCAGCGCAGCGACGGCAGCACCGGCGGCCGCAGAAGCGAGAAACTCGCGCCTCGAGGTCATTGGGGATGGTGCACAAGAACCGTGCGACGCGCCTCAGGCCGCGGACTCGATGCGGTGCCGCTCGCGCTCAAGCAGCTGCATCCACGCCCCCATGTATTTCCCATGATCGTGAAACGTGCGGCCGCTGACGAGATTGCCATCCACGACACAAGGCTCGTTCACAAAGATTCCGCCGCAGACCTCGACGTCGAACCGGCACTTGCCAACGGCGGCAATACGACGACCACGGATACAGTCAGCCCGGGCAGGGATCTCGCAACCGTGGCAGACGCTCGCGACCGGCTTGTTGTGCTGGAAGAACCAGCGGGTGATGCGAATCAGATCCGGATCGTCCCGGATGTATTCCGGCGCCCTTCCACCGCTGAAGAAAATGCCCACGTAATCCTCCGGCTTGATATCGCGAAACGCGATCTCCGCTTCAATCGTGTAGCCCTCCCACTCCTTGGTGATCGTCCAACCAGGCTTCACTTCGTGAAGAACCATCTGGTAGCGCCGCTTCTCCGGCGCCGCGACGACCGGGACAAATCCGGCCTCTTGCAGCCGGAAATATGGGTAGAGGGTGTCGACGGTCTCAGTCGCATCGCCGACGATGATCAGAACCTTGTGGGACATAAGTGGGATCTTTGCGGGGATTTCGCGGCAACCGTCCAAGTCGGGAGCGATGCCGGATCTGGGTGATTCCTGATTCTTGCCCTTACGACCGTCAAAAGAATTATGATCGATCATAGCGTTCATTTATCTTGCGACGCTTAATTCAGCCCAACTAGTTCCCCGGCCAATCCTCGTCGTTCCCCTAAGCACGAGTTTTAGGGAGACCGCTCGCCCCTCAGAACCCCACCCTTTGCCTGCCCGCCATGTCTCGCTTTCCAGCTGCTGACGATACCGCCGAATCGGCTGCCCCACGGCCGCCGGTCGCCGGACTGGATCGGCGAAATCTTGTCTTGGTGGCGGCGTTCCTTGGCTGGATGTTCGATGGGTTGGAGATGGGAATCTTCCCGCTGGTCGCACGCCCGGCGCTTTTGGAAATGCAACGCACGGCCGGCACAGCGGTCGACGGTTACGTGGGCCACTGGATGGGAACCATCACGGCGCTCTTTCTGCTGGGCGCAGCGCTCGGCGGACTCGTGTTCGGTTGGCTGGGTGACAAGGTCGGGCGCGTCCGGGCGATGAGCCTTGCGATCCTATGCTACTCGCTCTTCACGGGCTTCTCGTATTTCGCGCAAACGCCCCTGCAGCTCGGGATGCTTCGGTTCGTCGCCGCTCTCGGCATGGGTGGCGAGTGGTCACTCGGCGTAGCCTTGGTCATGGAAGTCTGGCCGGAAAAAAACCGGCCGATGCTCGCCGGGGTGATCGGCGCGGCGGCCAACGTCGGCTTCGCACTTGTGGGGTTGATCGGGATTTCCTTTCCGGTGACGCAGGATTCATGGCGGTGGGTGATGCTCATCGGAGCAGCGCCCGCCTTCCTCACGTTCTTCATCCGCCTTTTCGTGCCGGAGTCGCCGCGCTGGATTGAAACCGCCCGGGCCGGCCCGACGCAGCCGCTCCGCGAAATGGTTTCGCGTCCCCTGCTCCGCGTGACAGCGCTCGCCACCCTGTTCGCTAGCATCGCGCTCATCGGATCATGGGGTTCGGTGCAGTGGCTGCCGCTCTGGGCGGACCAAATGGCCGGGGCCGCCGAACCGAAAGCCAAAGCCTATGCACAAACGCTCACCGCCATCGGTTCCGTTTTCGGGTGCCTGGCCGGCGCCTGGATCGGCGGACGCATTGGCCGGCGGCCCGCGTTCTTTCTGCTCTGCCTCGGATCGCTGGGCAGCTGCGCATGGATTTTCCGCGGCTTCGACCACTACGGCGCTGGGTTTCTGGCAATGACGTTTCTCGTCGGCGCGACCACGGCTTCATTCTACGGCTGGCTGCCACTCTACTTGCCGGAGCTTTTTCCCACGCGGGTGCGCGCTACGGCGCAGGGCGTCGCGTTCAACGCCGGGCGGATCCTCGCCGCCGCTGCCGCGGTTCAGATGGGCGCGCTGATGAAGATGTTCGATGGCAGCTACGCCCGGGCGGGAGCGATCATCACGTTGGTCTATGTGGTGGGGTTGCTTGTGATCTGGCTTGCGCCCGAAACGAAGGGCAAGCCGCTGCCCGAGTAATCCCGCAGGATCACTGAAATCCTTTTAGCCCCTTCCACCGTGGCGCTCATCAACGCGAGTGAAGTCAAAGACACCTACGACGTGATCGTGGTGGGCTCGGGCGCAGGTGGAGGCCAATCCGCCTACACTCTTACCATGGAGGGCGCCACCGTGCTGATGATCGAAGCGGGCAGAAACTACGACCCGCTCAAGGAGACGGCGATGTTTCAAACCAACGCCGACGCGCCCCTTCGCGGCATCGGCACGCCCGACAAACCGCGCGGCTTCCACGACGCCACGGTCGACGGCGGCTGGCAGGTGCCAGGCGAGCCCTACACCAACGCTTCCGCGAAACCCGAGGAGCAGTTCACGTGGTGGCGTTCCCGCATGCTCGGAGGGCGCACCAACCACTGGGGCCGCAACTCGCTGCGCAACGGCCCTCATGATTTCAAGCCCCGGAGCCGCGATGGCCTGGGCTTCGACTGGCCGCTCACCTACGAGGACGTCGCGCCTTACTACGACAAGGTCGAGATGCTCATCGGTGTGTATGGCGACGCCGAGGGCATCGAGAACTCCCCCGACTCGCCGCCCGGCGTGCTGCTGCCGCCGCCCGCCCCGCGCGCCGGCGAACAGCTCGCGCGCCACCGCGCCCGCGCGCTCGGCATCCCCGTCGTCCCGATGCATCGCGCCGTGCTCAGCACGCGACTCGACGATCACGGCGTGCCCGCCAAGCTCCACCCGGGCAACCCGCGCGCGCAGCGCCTCCTCGCCGACTCCATGCGCGCACGTGCCGCGTGCTTCTGGGCCACCCACTGCCACCGGGGCTGCTCCATCGGCGCGGCCTACCAATCGACCACCGTCCATCTGCCGCCTGCGATGGCGAGCGGGAACCTCGATCTCGTGACGGACGCGATGGTGCGCGAGGTCACGCTCGAAGGGCGCGGCCGCGCGAGCGGGGTGATCTTCATCGACAAGAAAACGGGACGCGAACATCGCGCCCGCGGCCGGGCCGTCATCCTGGCCGCCAGCTCCGCGGAGTCGGTCCGCATTCTCCTTAACTCCAAGTCGTCCACGTTTCCCCAAGGCCTTGCCAACTCCAGCGGCCTCGTCGGAAAATACATTACCGATACCGTCGGCGCCTCGTTCGGCGGACAGATCCCGCTGCTGGAAAACCTGCCGCTGCACAACGAGGACGGCGCCGGCGGCCTGCACGTCTACATCCCTTGGTGGCTGTGCCAGGAACAGCACCAGGGAAAGCTCAACTTCCCCCGCGGCTATCACGTCGAGTTCGGCTCAGGCCGCAGCATGCCTGGCGTTGGCATCGCCAGCGGCACCGTGTCGATGACCGGCGGGGGCTACGGCCGCCAGTTCAAGGAAGACATGCGCCGCTACTACGGCTCGTTCATGAGCTTCACCGGTCGCGGCGAGATGATCCCCAACGAAAAATCGTTCTGCGAACTCGACCCGAGCGTGAAGGATCGCTGGGGCATTCCCGTCCTCCGCTTCCATTGGCAATGGTCGGACCACGAGCTGCGTCAGGTCGTGCACATGCAGCGCACCTTCGCCGATCTGATCGTCGCCATGGGCGGAAAGGTCCGCGGCACGCCTGATCCCGACGGCCGTCGCGCCATCGCGCGAGGCGGCGCGGTCATCCATGAGGTCGGCGGCGCCATCATGGGCGACGACCCGCGCAAATCCGTTGCGAACCAATGGGGCCAGACATGGGACGTGAAGAACCTCGTCCTCGCTGATGGCGCGCCATTCGCCAGCAACGCCGACAAGAACCCCACGCTCACCATCATGGCGCTCGCGTGGCGCGCGTGCGACCATCTGCTCGCCGAGATGAAGCGGGGCAACGTATGAAAACGCTCGCGCTGCACCTCACCCTCAGCGCGTGTGCCGCCGCGGTGTCGTCCGCGGCGACGGTCGATGTCGCAAAGTTGCCGCCGGCCGCGACGCGGCCCGTCGACTTCGCGCGCGACGTTCGCCCGGTCCTCGAGCAGTCGTGCCACTCTTGCCACGGCCCCAAGAAGCAAAGCAGCGGCTACCGCCTCGACCTCAAGGTCTCCGCCCTCACCGGCGGCGAGGGCTCCGCGCCCAACATCCGCCCGGGCCAGAGCGCGGCGAGTCCGCTCATCCACTACGTCGCCGGCTTGGTCGAGGACATGCTCATGCCAAGCAAGGGCGACACGCTCACGCCCGATCAGATCGGCGTCCTGCGCGCGTGGATCGACCAAGGCGCGGCGTGGCCGGACGACGGGCGTGCGACCGCGGAGCCGGACGAATGGAAAACGCACTGGTCGTTCCGCCCGCTCGCGCGGCCCGAGGTGCCACGCGATCCCGCGGCCCCGTCGCAGTCGCCGATCGACGCGTTCGTCACCGCGAAGCTGAAGGAACACGGCCTCGCACTTTCGCCGCCGGCCGACGCGCGCACGTTGATTCGCCGCCTCAGCTTCGACCTGACGGGCCTGCCGCCCACGCCGGCGGAGGTGGACGCGTTTGTCGCGGACCGTTCGCCCGACGCCTACGCACGCCTCGTCGACCGCCTGCTCGCCTCGCCCCGCTACGGCGAACGCTGGGCACGCCACTGGCTCGATGTCGTGAAATTCGCCGAGAGCGACGGCTTCGAGCGCAACAACCTCCGGCCGAACGCGTGGCCCTACCGCGACTACGTGATCCGCGCGCTCAACGACGACGTGCCCTACGACCGCTTCGTGCGCGAGCAAATCGCCGGCGACGCGCTCGGCGCCGACGCCGCGACGGGCTTCATCGTCGGCGGTTCGTTCGACTTTTTGCAGAGTTTCGAGCCGCCCTACTTCAACGCCGTGCAGCGCGCCGACGAACTCTACGAGATCGTCGGCACGACCGGCAGCGCGTTCCTCGGCCTCACCGTCGGCTGCGCCCGCTGCCACGACCACAAGTTCGATCCGATCTCCGCGGCGGATTACTACTCAATGGTCGCCGTGTTTCAGGGCGTCGAGCACGGCGAGCGCCCGATGCGCCCTCGCAACCACGCGGAACTGGAGGCCGCCGCCACTGCGCCGCGCCAACGCCTCGCGGCGCTCGACACCCAGCTCGCGCCATTCGCGGTAAGGCCCCAGCCGCGCCGCATCATCGTGCTCAACCCGCACACATCTGGCAAAGCGATCCCCTACTCGCCCGGCAAGGCCCGCGGGCAGGCCAGCGACCCCGGCGACGAACTGCGCTTGCCCACGCTGAACGCGGGTTTCCAGCCCCGGCCTTCCACCTCGGACGCGGGCCGGTGGCAGCCCTGGGAAACACCGCCAAGCGGACGCTACCGCGTTTGGATTTCGTGGGGCGTGTCGGCGGACCACGCGCAATCGGTGCGCGTCACGCTCGACGACGCGGAAATCGCCCACGTTGATCAGACCCGTTTCGCCGACGGCGGCCCCGCTGTAACTGGCGAGAAACGTTGGAGCGGCTTCAGCGACGCCGGCATTCACACCCTGACGGCGTCCAGTCGCTTTGCGCTTCGATCGGAACCAGCCGGTGGCATGTGCTCAGCCGATGCGCTCCTGCTCGAGGAGATCAGCGGCCCCGCCGATGAAGCGCCGACGCACGCGCCCCATCTGCGTTCCCCCGTCGTGGTGAAGACCAACGAGGAGCGCTTCGCACCAGTCGACGCCAAGTTTCTGCGGTTCACCGTCCTCGGCTCCAACACCCCCGAGGGCTACATCGACGAACTCGAGGTCTTCGCCGCCGGCGGGTCGCCGCGCAACGTAGCTCTCGCCGAATTTGGCGCGGTGGCCACGTCGCCCACCGTAAACGGGGAAAATGGAAATCCCTTCTACGTGAACGACCGGCGCTACAACGAGCGCGCCGCCTGGAATTCCCCGGCGAAGGCGCCCGGCTACGTGCAGCTCGAGTTCGCCAAGACGGAGCGCATCGACCGCATCCTCTGGAGCCGCAATCGGAGCGACCGCCAGCCCAATCTCGATGATCACCTCATCACGAACTACCGGATCGAGGTCTCGCTCGACGGCCAGGCATGGACCC
>JAEUHB010000167.1 GCA_016794665.1 Opitutaceae bacterium | reverse complement strand
CGGTCCCCGCCGCTCCCGCGGACTACACGACGGAGTTCCTCGATTACGTGATTGCGGTGCGCGTCGTCGGCTCGCTCGACGAAGCCGTCGCCACGATCAACCGCGACAGCTCCAACCACAGCGATGCGATCGTGACGGCCGACGAGGCCGCGGCCCGCCGCTTTCTCGCCGAGGTCGACAGCGCGACGGTCTTTTGGAACGCCAGCACCCGCTTCAACGACGGCTTCGAATTCGGCTTCGGCGCCGAGATCGGCATCAGCACCGATCGGCTGCACGCGCGCGGCCCCATGGGCCTGCCGGAGCTCTGCAGCTACAAATATCTCATCGAGGGCACGGGTCAGGTGCGTGGATAGCGGAATTCCCGCCGCCGCTACGGTTTCGCCGTAGCGGCCTTTACCATCGCGCCGGTCACGATCAAATCCCTGTCGCCGAGGCTGCCGCGGAATTTGGCATTTTCCTCGACCGAGAGCTTGTCTCGAAACGCGAGCAGAGCCGGGCCAATTGTCGCCGCCAGTTCCATCGGGCGCACGTTCGCGATCGCCCGATCGATGGCCGCGCGTGCGAGCTCAAACGTCTCGGGGAGGTCATCGCGGCCGAGCGCGAGGTGCAGTTCCTCGCGGAAAATCTCCTCCGCGACCGGCGCCAGCCACTTCGCCTCCGGGCGCAAGGCGGCAGGCAGTTCGCCCATCGCAGGATCCCCGATGGCCAGCCACCAGTTCCACCACTGGAGTTCGCGGGCGCGGGCCGGCGATTCGGGCCGCTTGAGCAGCGCGCGGACGAGGCGGACGAGCGACTCAAAAACGTAGCTTCGCAGCGCCACGAGGCGCTCCAGGTCGTGACCGCCGACGCCCTGGTGGAACACCCGGCGCGCCTCGGCGGCCTCGAGCCGCGCGAGCACAATCTCCTCGCGGGCGAGCTCCTTCTCCACGGCCTCGATCGATTCCAGGAGGTGCTTCTCGGTGCCGAGGACACTGGAGTTTCGCACCGCGGCGCGCGCGGCCGCCTCCTCGGCCCGCAGCGTCGTGAGTGATCCTTGCAGTCCGTTCGCGCGGGTAACCTGCTCGGCATGGCGGCGCTCGATCTCCGCCATTGCCGCGGTGCGCCCGCCGCGCTCGGCGTGCGTGGGCGTTATCTGAGTCGGTTTCATCACGAGCACGGGATTTTCCCAGGCGCGTTTTTGTTCGGCGGCCCAGTCCCGCTGAGCCTGCTGCGCGCCGGCCGCGGCCGCGGCTTGGTCGGCCTCGAGCGCGCGACGGCGCGCGGCGAGTTCCTCAAGCCGCTGAATCGGCGCTTCGTGATACGACTTCCAGAATGGAAACCGATCGCGCAACTCCTGGGGGCGAGCCCGGAGCCGTCGGACCAGGTCCCGCTGCTTAATCAAAGGGTCTTTCGTCGTCGCGGGGTCCGTGTTGTTGAAGACGAGGTTTTCGGGCCACGCCAGGGGTGGCGCACCGTCCTTCGGCATGATTTTCACCGGACCAGCGAGGATTTCAGGGACGCGGCCCGGGCGCTTGCCGATGGTCTCGGCCAGTCCTGCCGGCGTGCCGGGACGCAGGCCGAGGGCAGCAACGGCGGGGTTGGCCGCGAAGGGAGGAGCGGCGCCGAGGAACGCAACCAAGCGAGCCGTCTCGGGATGCGCTGGATCGAGGGCCGGCCAGATGCCCGTCACAAGCACCCGCGCCCACCAGCGCGCATGGCCGAGATCATCAGCGTCCGAAGTCGGCTCGCGCAGTGCGTTGAGCGCGATCGGGGCGATCGGCGCGCCACCATCCAATTGATAGGCGAGGAACGCGAGACCTGCGATTGTGCCGGGATTCTTCTGGGGCTCGGCGCGCAGCCGCGCGCCCTCCCGCCGCAGCACCGGCACGATCGCGCGGTCCAGGGCCGTGAGCGCGGCGGCGTCCTTGATTTCGCGGCGCCACTTCGCGCGCAATTCCAGCAGCGCCTCCGGTTCTTTGGCGCGGTCAGCGTCCCGGAAAAGCGCGAACGCCGGCGCGGCGTCTCGCTCCGTGCGCCCCGCCAGGCGCAGCGCGCGGCGCCCGATGCGCTCGAACACCCCGCGCTCCGCGATGCCACCCGCCGCGAGCGCGCGCGTCCACGCCGGGGCATACGCCGCCGGCTCGAAGGTGGGGTGGCGCTTTTGCTGTTCGGCGAGGAACGCCCGCCAGGCTACCGCCGCCGCGGGTGACTCCGCCTCGAGCTCGTCCGCCAAATCATACGCCGGCCCACTGATGGCGTCGCGCAAATACATCCCGGCCGTCAGCGCCCAGCCCTGCTCCAGCGCCACGAACTCGACTAGTTCCGGGGTGAGGGCGGACCAATCGGGCCCACCGTTCGCCGGATCGAGTTTCGCGGCGAGCGCCTTGAGCCGGCTCGTGCGCTCCGCGACGAAATCGCCGGCCTTGAGCGCGATTCTACGCCCGTCCAAGAGCTGGAGGTTGACCGATTGCGGCACGCCCACCGCGAAGCGGTAGAGCACCTTCTCGTTTAGCTCCGCCCTGGCGTCGAACCCACGCGGCTCAGCCAGCACGAGCACGCCTTTCGCTCCTCTCTGGCCAACGCGCACGCCGCGCGATGTGCCGTCGGGCGCAGTCCGCGTCCCGATCATCACGGTGTTCTCGGCGCCGACGAGATGCACGGACTTCTCGTCCGTGAGGAGCTCGAGCACGGCGACCTTGAGGTCGTTGGCCGGCCGGTAGGCATTCACCACGGTGGCGCGGCGTTTGTTTTCGGGGTCAGCGTCCGTGAACGTGACGCTGGCAGCCACCCACGCGCCGTCGCCGACGGGTTTCCATTCGAGTCCGTCCGGCGCTGCGACTCCGACCTGCACGACCGGCACGCGCGAATGGGGGGAAAACGAAATCGGCTGGCCGCGAATCAACGCGAGGATCGCCTCGGGCTCGGCACGCAAACCGCCCGCAAGGATGAGGGCGGCAATAGCCGTGAGCCACTTCATGATACCGCGATGATGAGAAAGGTGCGACATGCGAGCAGGCGAGCGCTGGCAACAGGCCGCGCGATGAATTACGACATGCGGGCGAAGTGAAGATGTCACCACCATTTGCGCCGCGCGGCGGAGAGGTGCGCCTCGGAGCGCAGAGTTTTTGTTCGCCACGTCGCGCCCGCTCGTCCGTCTTTTGCGGTGTCGTCAGTTATTCCCGTCGGTCCCCATCCCGAAACCGCCCCATGAAATACACGCTCACCATCAACGGCCAGTCCCGCAC
>JAEUHB010000115.1 GCA_016794665.1 Opitutaceae bacterium | reverse complement strand
GACGCTCGCTGATCCCGACGGCGACGCCTTGCTCAGCACCTTTTCCATCCGCCGCGAGGGCGAGACCGCGTGGACCGATCTCGTCAACGCCTCGAAGGAAAACTACGCGCAGTTCGACACCAAGAGCCTGCCCGACGGCGTCTACTTCACGCGCCTCGCGATCGAGGAAACCGCGCCCCGCCCCGCCGCCGAGCGGCTGCGCCACACCGTCGAGACCGACAGCCTCGTCGTCGACAACACCCCGCCCGAAGTCCTCGATGCCACCGCCCGCCGCGATGGCGACACCGTGGTCGTCACCGTGCGCGGCCGCGACGCCCGCTCGCTGCTCGAAGGCATCGAGGTCGACTTCAACAGCGGGCTCCGTGAGGAAGTCACCCAGCCCGCCGACGGCGTGCGCGACGGCCGCGAGGAGACGTTCACGCTCGAGCTCCCGCTCGCCCGCATCTCCAACGCCACGACCGTCGAGGTCACCCTCTACGACGCCGCCGGCAACGGCACGGCGCGGCGGCTGCGGTGGTGAACTGATTGCGGCCCGGCGTTGCGTTCGGTGGGGTTGTCGCTCTCATCGCGGCTCCCCATGAACTATCCCACCCGCCTCGCCGCCATGCTCCTCGCCGCCGGCACCGCCCTCTCCGCCGCCGATCTTCGCATCGGCACCATCGGCCTCGATACGTCGCATGTCATCGTCTTCGCCAAGGCCTTCAACGATCCCAAGTCGCCCGATTACACGCCCGGTGGCCGCATCACCGCCGTCTTCAAGGGCGGCAGCCCCGACATCCCGTCGAGCGCCGATCGCGTCGAAGGCTACACCAAGCAGCTCACCGAGACCTACGGCGCCAAGCTCTACGGCTCCATCGAGGAGCTCGCGAAGCACGTCGATGCGTTCATGATCCAGGCGGTCGACGGCCGGCCGCACCTCGATCAGTTCCGGCGCACGCTGGCCGCGAAAAAACCCGTCTTCATCGACAAGCCCCTCGCCGGCTCGCTGCGCGACGCCCTTGAGATTGCGCGGCTCGCCCGCGAGCACGGCGTGCCGGTCTTCAGCTCTTCGTCGCTGCGCTACCCGCCCCCGGCGGAGGCGTTCGGCCCGCGGCTCCAGAAAATCGGCGAGCTGCGCGCGGCTTATTCATTCGGCCCGGCCTCCTATGAGAAGAGCCACCCGGATCTCTACTGGTATGGCATCCACGCGGTCGAGGCGCTCTACACGGTGATGGGCGCCGGTTGCATCTCGGTCCAGCGCACGCACACGAAGGAGACGGACGTCGTCACCGGCGTGTGGCCGGGCGACCGCGTCGGCACGATGCAGGGCAACCGCAACAACGGCATCAAGGGCTACGGCGTCACGCTGCTCGGCACCAAGGGCACCGCGACCGCCGGCGAGAAGCACCACTACCGCGGCCTCATCCAGGAGGTCATGAAGTTTCTCCAGACCGGGGTCTCCCCCGTCCCGCTCGACACCACGATCGAGATCATGGCGTTCATGGAGGCGGCCGACGAAAGCAAGCGCCGCGGCGGCGCATCCGTCACGATCGCCGAGGTCATCAAACTCGCCCAAGCCAAGAAATGAAATTCCCCGACCGCTTCACCGTCATCTCCGACGAAGTCTCCCAGGACCTGCCCGTGCTCCGCGCGTTTGTGCGCGAGTTCGGCCTCCCCGGCATCGAGCTGCGCAGCTTCGCCGGCCGCGCCTTCAAGGATCTGACCCGCGACGACCTCGCCGCCATCGCCGCCGCCGCGCGCGAGGATGGCTGGAAAATCTTCGGCTGCTCCACGCCGGTCTTCAAGTGCGCCATCGACGATGCCAAGGCCATCGCCGAGCACCGCGAGATTTTCAAGCGAAGCCTCGACACCGCGCGCACGCTCGGCGCCGACCTGCTGCGGGTGTTCACGTTTCTCCGCCAGCCGGATCCACTCGAGCCGCTCCGCCTCGATCGCGTCGCCGAGCAGCTGCGCGGCCTCGGCGAGCTCGCGCGCGGCTCCGGCGTGCGCATCGGCATCGAGAACGAGCACTCCTGCTTCACCGGCACCGTGGCCGAGATGGAGGCGATCCTTGCGCGCCTGCCCGCGGATCAGTTCGGCGCCATCTGGGATCCGTGCAACGTGCTCTACATCCCCGGCGCCGGCGCGCCCTTGCCCTCCGACATCACGCGGCTCGCGTCGCGACTCTTCCACCTGCACGTGAAGGACTCGATCCGCCGCCCGCCCGCGACGCCCGGCGCCCACATCGCGGTCGGGACGCCGCTCGGACTCGGGCAGGTCGACTGGCGCGGACACCTCGAGGCCGCGCGCGCCGCGGGCTATGCGGGCATGTTCTCGCTCGAGACCCACTGGCGCGTGCAGAAAATCGACGAGTCGCTGCTGCACCTGCCCGCCGGCTACTCCTTCTCGGCAGGCGGCGAGGCCGCGAGCCGCGTGTGCTTCCACAACCTGAAGTCGCTCGCCGAGACGCTCTGAGCGCCCCGCGCCACGCTATTTGATCGGGACCGCAATCATGTCGATCGCGGCGGCCTGGCCGGGCCGCGGCGGCACCGCGACTTGCAAGGCCGAAGCAGACGGCGGCCGCGTGGGATCAAAATACACGTCGCGGATGCTCCCGAGCAACGTCCGCGCCGCGGGGTCGTGCAGGAAGTAAGTCGCCTTGACGAGACTGCGGTAACTGCTGCCCGCATCAAATAACGCCGAGCCGAGCCGCGCGAAGATTTCCTTCATCTGCGCGCGCGCATCGCCCGGCCCGCCGTCGATCGCACCGAGGAAAATCAGCGGCGCGCCCGCGGGCACGCGCGCGACATGGCAGTAGCGCGGCGACTGCGTGAGCCACGGCAGCCAGGAGTGCGTCACCGGCCCGCCCGCGGTGGCGGCATTCCTGTTCGCGGACATGACGACTTCGATCTCGGCGAACAGATCGCTCACCCACTCCATGACCACGATGGGCGGCACCGGCTCGCCGCCAAAGCTCGCCGCGATTGCCTGCGTTGCCTCCGCGTGATCCGAAAACGGCCGGATGAAGGCCTTGACCTGCACGATGTCGATGGCCGCGAGCCCAAGGTGCCCGCAACTGCGATGCAACCCCGCCATCGTCGCCCGGCACGCCGCCGCCAGATCAGCGCCGCGCTCGGCCTGGCCCGAGATGAATAGCTTCGCGCCCGCCGGCAGCACGGCGGTGTCCGCGGTGAGGAAGGAGACCCGCGGAGCGTCGAGTGACGCGACCGCCACCGCCTCAAAAGCCACTCGCGCCCCGGCCTGCGGCAGGGGCGTGCGCATCACCGTAAGTGCCACGGGCGTCTCGGCAAAACGCGCCGCAATCGCGGCCTCGGCGGCGCGCACGGCGTCGTCGCTCGTTGCGTAGACCGTGAGCCGCGCGACGCTCGCGAGCGCGCTGCGCGCGACGCGGAGCCTTGCACTCAGCGCGTCCAGCGCGCCCTCCGCCTCCGCGCGCAACTCGCCGCCCGGCTGGCGCGCAAAGATCTGACCCGTGAAAACCAGCGACGCATCCGCCACGCGCACCGAGGAAGCGGTGCCGCCAGCCAGGGGCGCACGCGCGATGACAGCACCGGCGGCCCCCACCGCGATCGAACAACCCGCGGCGGCGAGGCCTGCCAGACGAAGCAGCGGCGCGCCCATCATGCCGGAGCCTCGTGCGGCGCCGGCTCGTCTGGCAAAATCTTTTTCCCAACGCCGTTGCCGACGGCACCCGTTGAATCTGAATTGGTCAGGATCGAACCCATGAAAACCCTGCAACCCACCCTGCTGCTGCTCCGCCTGTTCCTCGCCACCCTGGGCTTCTGCCTTGGCCGCGCGGCATTCGCCCAGTCCGCCACCGGCACCATCGAGGGCCGCGTGTTCAACGCCGCCACCGGCAAGTATCTGAACAACGCGCGCGTGACCGTCGAGGGCACGACCCTCTCGACCCAGACCAATGAGTTTGGCGACTACCGCATCGTGGGCGTGCCCGCGGGGCCGCAGCGCGTGCGCGCCGTATTCACCGGCCTCGACCCGAAGATCGAATCCGTCACGGTCGTCGGAGGTCAGGTGGCGACCGCGGGATTCAACCTCACCAGCGCCGAACGCTACGGCGATGCCGTGCAATTGGACACGTTCAAGGTCGCCGCGCAGCGCGAGTTTGAGGGCAGCTCCCTCGCGATCAACGAGCAGCGCTACGCGGCCAACGTGAAGGTCGTGATGGCGTCCGACGCGTTTGGCGACGTCACCGAGGGCAACGTCGGCGAATTCCTGAAATACCTCCCCGGCATCACGGTCGACTACGTCGCGGCCGATGTGCGCACGGTCTCCGTGCGCGGATTCGCGGACACGTTCACCAACGTCTCCAACGACGGCATGCGCATGACGAGCTCGGTGTCGGGCAACTCGAACCGCGTGTTCGAGTTCGAGCAGGTCTCGATCAACAACGTCTCGCGCGTCGAGGTCTCCAAGGTGCCCACGCCCGATTCGCCGGCCGACTCGCTCGGCGGCAGCATCAACATGATCAGCAAGAACGCGTTCGAGCGAAAGGGCGCGCAGTTCAACTACCGCGGCTATTTCAGCTTCAACAGCGAGGAGACCGATCTCTTCCGCAAGACGCCCGGCCCCGGCCGCAAGAGCACGTTCAAGGTCCTGCCCGGCTTCGATTTCGACTACACCCTGCCTGTCAACGACCGCTTCGGCCTCGTCATCACCGGTCTGAGCTCGAACCAGTTCAACGAGCAGCACCGCTGGCAGACCACCTGGAACTTTGCGCAGGCCGGCGCCACCCAAGCCAACCCCTATCTCCAGCAGTGGCAGGTGCAGGACGGCCCGAAAAACACCTTTCGCGACTCCGTGAGCATCAAGGCCGACTGGAAGGTCACGTCCGACTCCGTCCTCTCCGTCAGCGTGCAGGACAACTACTACAAGGCGTTTTTCGGCAACCGAAACCTCAACTTCAACATTGGCACCAACGCCACCTCCGCCACGCCCACCGGCACGGCCCTGCAGTGGAGCCCGACCTTTGTCCAATCTCCCACCGGATCCATCACCGCCGCCACCGGACTCGGCAATCGCGCGAGCGTCACGCAGGGGAGTTCCTGGCGCGACAAGCTCGGCGACACCAAGGCCGTGAACGTGAAATACACCTTCAACGGCCGCCTCTGGGACGCCACTGCCGGCATCCACGGCGCCAAGTCCAAGACGTGGTATCGCGAGCTCGCCCGCGGCCACTTCTCGAACATCGGCACGCAGCTCCGCGGCGTCTCCGTCGTGCGCGCGGACAACATTAATTTCCCCGCGCACGACTGGTCCGTGCGCGATGTGAACGGAGCCGCGATCAACCCCTACCTGCTCTCCAACTACAGCCTCAACACCGCGCAAAACAGCCCGGTCGACGGCAAGGCCAAGATGAAGGGCGTCTTCGCCGACCTCGAGCGCGACTTCGACCTCGCGAAAAACCCGGTGTCGCTGAAGTTCGGCGCCGCCGTGCGCGAGGAGGATCGCGACAACCGGCGCTACAACGAGCAGTGGACCTTTGTCGGCGCCGACCGCATCGCCAACACCGCGGACGACAACGCCGCGCCGTTCCTCAACAGCAACTATGTGGGTCAGGACACCTACTTCGGCGAGCCCCCGATCCAGTGGGTCGATGCCTACAAGCTCGCGGACTACTTCCGCGCAAACCCGTCGCACTTCGTGCAGGCCACCGGCACCGCGCAACCCGGCGTGCAAGCCGAGACGAACCGCATCAATGGCTCCGAGAAGATCACTGAGCGCATCACCGCCGGTTACGTGCAGTTCTCCGGCAAGCTGCTCGACAACAAACTCCAGTTTGTCACCGGCGTGCGCTACGAGAAGACCGAGGACACCGGCCTCGGCGTCCTCGCCAATCCCGACGCCGTATTCCAGCGCACCGCCACCGGGGCCTACGTCGACGGCGATCCCAACACCGCGGGCGTCCAGCGCGTCCGCCGCGCCGACGCCGGCACCGCCGGCTCGCTTCAGGAACTCAGCCTGATCCGCGTCGAGCGCGCCTACCGCGGCGAGCGCACCTACGACGGCTACTACCCCAGCCTCCACCTCACCTTCAACGCCACGCCGAATTTCCTCATCCGCTTCGCCTACGCCAAGACCCTCGGCCGCCCCGACTACGCGGACATCATCCCCAACGCCGACATCAACGAGAACGACAACGATCCCAACCAGCCCGGCACAATCACCATCCGCAACACCGGCTTGAAACCCTGGACCGCCGATAACTTCGATCTCTCGTTCGAATACTATCCGACCAAGGGTGGCGTCGCGCAGGTCGGCTTCTTCGACAAGGAGCTGAAGGATTTCTGGGGCCTCGTGAACGGCCCGCTCACCCCCGGCCTCATCACCGAGCTCGGCCTCGACAACCGCTACCTCAACTGGACGGTTTCCTCGCGCGTCAACGTCGGCGATGCCCGGATCTCGGGCATGGAATTCAACTACGTGCAGCCGCTGAAGTTCTCGTTCCTGCCCGATTGGGCGAAGAATTTCAGCCTCAGCTCCAACGGCACGATGCTGCACCTCGAGGGCGCCAATGGCGCGGACTTCCGGCGCTTCATTTCCAAGAGCGGCAACCTCAGCCTCAGCTGGAACAAGCGGCCGATCAGCGCGCGCATCAACTGGAACTACCGCGGCCGCCAGAAGAACCAAGCCGTGACCGGCGCCCAATACGATGCGGCCGGCACCGCGGCCGGCAGCGGTGGCTTCTTCCAATACTACGACTCGCGCTACAACATCGACGTGAACGTCGAATACACGTTGTCCAAGCGCCTGCGTTTCTTCGCCAACGCCCGCAACATCCTCAACCAGCCCCAGACGCTCGAGCAATACAGCTCGAACTCCGCCCGCTACGCGAACGGCTTCCGCGAGGAGGAGTTCGGCGTGCAGTATTCCGTCGGCGTCAAGGGCACGTTCTGATCGCTCCTCATCCGCCGGCTCGGCCACCCTGCTCGCGGGAGCAGGGAACGCCCGGCGCCGTCGGCTAGGCCCCGCGGTTACGCGGGTGGAATTTCGCGTGCTGCCCCAGGAGCCGGCCCGGCTCCACCGCCGTGTAGAGCTGGGTCGTCGAGAGGCTGGCGTGCCCGAGCATCTCCTGAATTGCGCGCAGATCCGCGCCGCCGGCCAGCAGGTGCGTCGCGAACGAATGACGCAGCGCGTGCGGCTTCGCTGTCGCGGGCAGGCCGGCACGCCGCGCGTGGGCCTTCACGATCATCCAGAGCGCGACGCGCGAGAGCCCGCGCCCGCGGTGGTTCAGGAAAAGCACGCCGCCCGTGTGCGGACGCACGAGCGCGGGCCGGCCCGCGGCGAGGTAGTCCGCGATGGCGGTGCAGGCCTTGCGGCCGACGGGCACCACGCGCTCCTTCGCGCCCTTGCCAAACACCCGCACGAACCCCTGCCCGAGATCGAGCTGGCTCAGGTTAAGCGCGGCGAGCTCCGAGACGCGCAGGCCGCTCGAGTAGAAAAGCTCGAGCAGCGCGCGATCGCGCCGCGCGCGCGGGGCGTCCCCCGCCGGCATCGCCACCAGCCGCGCCACCTCGGCGACCGACAGCGTGTGCGGCATGCGCCGCGCGCGCCGCGGCGCGCCCAGCAGGCCGGTGAAATCGTCGTCCCGCACGCGCTCGCGCACGAGGTGCCGCGCGAGCATCCGCAGCGCGGAGAGCTTCCGCGCCTGGCTCGCCGTCCGGTAGCGCTCCGCCGCGAGCGACTGCACCCACTCCGCCGCCTGGGCTGCGGTCACGGCGGCCCAGCCCGCAGCGCCGCGTCCCGCGAGAAACGCCGCCGCCTGATCGAGATCGCGGCGGTAGGCGGCGACCGTGTTGGCCGAGAGCCCGCGCTCCAGCGCGATGAAGCCGAGGAATCCCTCGATTTCCCCGGCAAACGCCGCCGGCGCCTGGCTGTGTTCCTGCCGCATCGGCAAAAAAAAAGACGCCGCACCGCGGCGGCGTCGATCCTCATCTGCGCGCGGCGCGCGGCTCAATACCGCCGGCGCATCGGCGGCGCGGTGTAGTTCGGGTTGGTCTCCTTCATGCGGAACGTAATCCGCGCCTTTTCCAAATCGTAGGGGCTCATCTCCATCTTCACCGTGTCGCCCGCGGCGATCTTGATGAAGTTCTTCCGCAGCTTGCCCGAGATGTGCGCGAGCACCACGTGCCCGTTCGAGAGCTGCACCTTGAACATCGTGCCGGGGAGCACCGCCACTACCTTGCCCTCCACCTCGATCGCGTTGTTATCGGCTGACATGGTGGGCGCGGGGACGGCTCGGCGTTGTTTGGATCATGGTGTGGTCGGAAAAACCCCTTCTAAGACAGGCGGCGGCGGGGCTAGTCAAGGTTTCACTCGACCGGCGCCCTCGGAAATCGGCCGGTCCGCGCGCCCGGACTCGCCCAGGATTTCAGAGAATCCTTACGCCGCGACGCCGTCATGCTTGCAAATCGACGGCACCTGCCGGCATCACAACGGTCAACCCCGTCATGCTGCGCCGCACGCCGACCCCGCTCCTCGCCGCACTCCTTCTTGCCATCCCTGCACCGGCCGCACCCGCGGCCGCACCCGGCGCCGTCGACAACGTCCGCGAGCGCATCCTGCGGATGACGGACTTCCTCGACACGGTGCTCCCCGGCGTGCTCGCGCCGGACAACATGACGCTGCAGCTCCGCCCCAAGCTCGGCGACCTGCGCGATTACGAATACCTGCGTTTCCCCGCCGTCGTGCGCTACGGCCTGACCGAACAGTGGGAACTGCTCGGCGGCCTCATGCCCTTCACGCCGAATCCCATCAACCGCGGCCGCGAGCACCGCTGGGGCCCGGGCGAGGCCAAGCTCGGCGCGCGCTACGATGTCGGACGGACCTTTGGTTTCTTTGACGACACCACCGTCGGTTTCGAGGCGCGCATCCCGCTGGGCCACCCGCCCGTGACCATCAACGATCACTACACGCACCTGAAGCCCTTCGTCACCGCGGCGCGCACGTTGCGCGGCTGGCCCGCGACCACGCTCTATTTCAACTTCTCCTACGACCGCAGCGTGGACCTCACGCACCGCACCCCCGTTCCCCAGGGGCCCGAGCGGCGCAACATCATCGAGGGCGCGCCCGGCCTGCTCTACAAGCCCGGCGAGTTCGGCTGGTTCGTCGAGTCCCGCGTGCGCCACATCCGCAACGACGCCGGCCACCACCTCGCGCACGAGTTTCAACTGGGCTCGATCTGGGATGTGCCGCTCGCGCGCACGGGACGCTGGGGCCTCCCGGGAAAATGGCAGGCCGAGCTCGCCTACCGCGTCGGCCACGAGGAAGGCCGCGGCCACGACACCGGCTTCTCCGCCCGCGTCAACTGGCGCACCACGCTCCGCGAGGTCCTCAACCATCGCCGCGCCGTGCGCACGCGCTGAGAACCGGGGCTTGCGCCGACGGCCGCACAGCGTCTTCTCACGGCGCATGCGAAACGCCGTCGTCGCCCCCGCGCTGCTGCTGCTCGCGGCATTCACGGCCGGCTGCACGACGGAATTCTCCGCCCGCAAGGTCATGCCGCTGGATCGATTCCAGCGGGTTTTTGTCGAGCGCCGGCTCAACGACAACCACCGGCTCGACGATCTGCTCGTCGCCGAGCTGCGCCGCCATGGCCGAGAGGCCTCCTCGGGCCCGCTCACGATGATGCCCGAGGGCACCGACGCCGTGCTGACCTACGACGCGCGCTGGGAGTGGGACTTCAAATCCTACCTCGTCGAGTTCACGCTTGAGCTCCACACCGCCCGCACGCGGAAAAAGCTCGCCGATGCCCGCTGCTACCAGCCGCACGTCCGCGCCCGGCCGCCGGAGGCGGTGGCCCGCGATCTCATCGCGCGGCTGCTGGCGCCGCCTTGAGGTGTTCCGCCGGCGCCTCGGCCCGCACGGTCGGCCCGTCGACCCAGCGCGCCGGGATCGTGGTCGTCGTCGGCCACGCGGGCACCCCGAGCTCGTTGCGCTGGAGCTGCGCGATCACATGCTCCACCGCGCGCGCGCCCAGCTCGCGCGGCTGCTGGTCGAGGCCGGCGCACGGGCGCGTGTTGTAGACGGCGTTGAGGCTCACGAACCCGTGCGTCGCCGGCAACCGCGCGCCGCACGCCTCCATCCACGTGATCACCTCGGTGTGGTGGCCGATGACGACGTCCGGCTTGTGCCGGCGAAACCACGCCTGGAAATCCGTCGCGTTGACGGTCCCGGCGATGAGCGGCGGCACCATCGTCGCCGCGCCGTCGTGCCACGCGCGAAAAGCCGCGCTGAAGCGCCGCTGCATGCGTTCATCGCGCCCGCGCTCAACCGCCAGGCCCGGCCGCCGGTAGCCGCGCTCCGCAAGGCGTGCCAGCAACGCCGTCACGGACCGGTAGTGGTTGCAGCACACACAGTGCAGCGCCGGCCGCGCAATCACGTAGTCGCAGTAGACCGCGGCGTAGCGCGTCCAGTCGAGGGCCGACCAATCCGGCGGCGTCCACGCCGGCAGGATCACCACGCCGTTGATGCCGCGCGACTGCAGGATCGTGTCGAGCCGCGACATGGTCAGGCCCGCCGCGCCCACGACGAATTCCTCCAGCTTGAAGCCCAGCTCCAGCGCGCGCGCACGGCCGCCGCGCATCAGCTCCGCGTGGAACGCCCCGCGCGGATCGCGCCGCTCCGGCTCCAGCAGGTCGAGCGCCGCCAGCACACCGCGAAAGGTGCCGCCGCGCGAACGGCGCAGCTCCGACATCACCGCCGCGGCGAGGGGATTGCGTTTGTAGCCGGCCGCCCGCGCGGCCTCCTCCACCCGCTTCACCGTCGCGGGATCGACGCGGCCCTTGCCGCGCAGCGCGTCGGACACGGTGGTGTGCGAAAGCCCGAGATCACGGGCCAGCGAACGAACGGTAGGCGCGGGGGTCTTCATGCCTGACCGTCAACGAGCGCCGACACCGCGCCACTGGCAAGCGCGGAATTCCGAGGTGCGCACGACCGTCGCGGGATTTGCGCCCAGGCTCTGCGCGCCACGCGACCCCGCGAGGCGATCCTTCCTTTTCCGCGCGGGCGCGATAGCGGGTTTTCCCGTGGCCCTTGTCATGCTGGGCAGAACCCACCGTGAACACCGATTCCACTCCCGCACCCCAGGATGATCCGGCGCTCCGCGAGACCCTCAAGCGCTGCGCGCCCGCCACCTACTACGCCGCTTGCAAGTTCCGCCAATCCGGCAGCCCGGCTGATCTCCGTCTCCTCGTCACCGGCGTCATTGAGCGCTTTGTCAAGCGGGGCAACCGTGCCGCCCTCGCGGCCGGCGACGACACCCTGCGCCTGCGCGAGGACCTGGGCCTCGATTCGCTCACCATGATGGAAATCGTCATGCTGGCCGAGGAGGTGTTGCCCCTCACGGTGGCCAACGACGAACTCGCGTCCCTCCGCACCGTCGGCGACGTGCAAACCTTCATCGCGCGCAAGGTCGCCGCCGCTCGCCTCACGGCCCGCCCATCCGGGGCGACGGCCAAGGAAAACTGGGATCTCGCCGCCGTGGGCGAGAGCATCCGCCGGCTCGAGGCCGACGCCGCCACCCGCAGCCTCAACCGTGCGTCCCCCTGAGCCAGAATTGGGGAATAGCCCGCAGTCGCGGGCCGTCGGTTGGGGAACCGACCGCAGCCGCCCGCGCCGTGCGCCCGGGCGGCTGCGCCCATTTTCCCTCTGGGCCGGAGGGAAAAGCGCGGCCACCGGCGGCTGGCACGGGGTCTGCGAATTGCGCGCGACCCACCATGCAGACCCTTCCCCCCGCCCATCTCAGCACCGCCACCTTCTTCAGCCGCGAACGCCGCCGGCAGCGCATGCTGAAATTCCTGGAGACCTTCGAGCTCCGCTCGTGGCCCGTGGTCGGCGATCATGGCTTCCTCGTCCCCATGTCGCGCGCCGATTTGCGCGAGCCGGCCGCCGGGCGGGCTTCCGCCCGGCGCTGACGCCGCGGCCGTTCATCGGCAGAAATCTTTCCCCGCAGTGGAGCGCGTTGCCCCCAACGCGCTGGTTCTTGCCCGCGCAGCATTTGTCCCGGAGTCGGCGCGCTAAACGCCTAATTGCACCGACCCCGAGGCGAACGATGCCCCGGCGGGCACAGCGCGTTGTGGACAGCGCGCTCCACCCTCGGTTTTCGGCAGAGATCGGCTGTTCGTTTCCTGGCCTCGGATGGCAGCTGAATCTCGCTGCCGAAGAAAAATTGGCTTAACCAAGTAGCTCTCCTGCGCTGCTCTCGTTCTCAACAATTCAGCCGCGTGAGAATTACCCCAAGAGCATTCGTGTCCGGTGTGCTTCTCTTCGCCGGCGTCTGTCCGCCGCTCACGGCGCTATCCTACAAATTCTCAACGGTCAGCTCCGCTGTTTATGGCCCCGGCGGCGTGGCGTTGGACGCCTCGGGCGTGATCTTCGTCACCGCGCCATCCGGACAAGCCGTCTACAAGCTTAGCCCTGCCGGCGTGATCCTGGCGCAATATGGATCGGGCACATTCACCTCGGCCGGCCTCCTCGACGGCGCCGGCACTGCCGCCCGCTTTAGCAACCCGCGCGGAATCGCGCTCGACACGTCGGGCAATATTTTCGTCGCCGATTCGGGGAACCACGCCATCCGCAAAATCACGCCCGCAGGCGCCGTCACCACGGTCGTCGGCGCTGCCGCCGCAGCTGGTGCCATAGACGGCCCCGCCACCACGGCCCGCCTCAACGCGCCAGAAGGCATCGCAGTCGATGCCGCCGGAAACGTCTTCGTGGCCGACACTGGCAATCACGCCATCCGCCGCATCGCGCCATCGGGTGTCGTCACCACCTTCGCTGGCGCGCTCGGTTCGGCTGGCGACGCGAATGGCGCGGGCCCGGTCGCGCGCTTCAACGCCCCGCAGGGCCTCGCGATCGATGCCGTCGGAAATCTCTTCGTCGCCGACACCGGCAACCACGTGATCCGGAGAATCACGCCCGCCGGGATCGTCTCGCTCGTCGCCGGCCGCGCCGGGAGCCGCGGCCTGATCGACGACCTCGGTGTGCTTGCGCGTTTCACCGCGCCCCAAGGCGTCGCTGTGGATGCAGCGGGCAACGTGTTCGTC
>JAEUHB010000095.1 GCA_016794665.1 Opitutaceae bacterium | reverse complement strand
TGCGCGCCGGCTTCGCGGGCGATCCGGGCCTTGATGTCGAGGGCGAGCTGGCGCGCCCGGCCGGGATCGTGGGCAAAGTCGGCGGTGAGCTCGCACTCGAGCTCGTCGATCGACTGCACCTTTTTCACCGGCACGCAGCCCTCGATGATCGCCTTCAGCCGGCGGTGGTAGTCGATGTAGACCTCGGGCCGCGACTCGACGATCGCGATGCCGGGGCAGAGGCGGCGCGCCTCGGCCACGCGGACGTTGCGCTTCAGGCCGAGGCGCTTGGCCTCGATGCTGATGGCGACGCAGCCCGTCGTCTCGGCCATGACCGGCACGACGCCGACCGGCCGGCCGCGCAGCTCCGGCCGCTCCTGCTGCTCGACGGCGGCGAAGAACGAGTCGAAATCGATGGCGAGGTTGCGGAGCACAACGGCGAAAAGCTTTGCCGCGAAAAACCGCTGTGCAAGCCGGGCCCGCGAGGCTACGTTCCCGCCCATGCGCATCGCGGTGATCTCCGACACGCACGACCACCTGCCGCCCGCGCTCGCGAGGAAGATCCGCGACGCCGACGAGATCTGGCACCTCGGCGACGTGTGCGAGCCCCTGATCGTCCACGAGCTGGCTGCGCTCGGCCCGCCATTGCGGGTGGTGGCCGGCAACTGCGACGACCACCCGTGGCCGCTCACGCTTGATCTCGAGCGCGGCGGGGTGCGCTTTCATCTGGTGCACATCCCGCCCGCGCGCGCGCCGGCCGGGGCGCACGCCGTCCTGCACGGCCACACGCACGTGCCGCGCGACGAAGTCGATCCGGCCGGCGTCCGCTGGCTCAATCCCGGCGCGGTCACCGGCCCGCGCGGCGGCTCGGCGGCGGGCTTCGCGTGGCTGACCGTCGAGCGCGAAAAACCTCTCGGCTGGCGACGGGTCCGCGTGTAAGCCTTGCGGCGTCCCCGTGAACCCCAAGCGCTGGCCCAACCTCCTCAGCGGCGCGCGCCTCGCCCTCGCGCCCGCGCTCCTCACCGTCGCGATGGCGGGCTCGCGGCCGTGGTTCATCGCGTTGCTCTCGGCCTCGCTGCTCACGGATGCGCTTGATGGATTTCTCGCGCGCCGGCTCAACGCCCACACCGAGCTCGGCCGCAAGCTCGACAGCGCCGCCGACTACCTGACGATGATCACCGGGATCGCCGGGATCGCGCTGCTCTGGCCTGAGATCACACGGCGCGAGCTGCCTTGGATCGTGGCCGGGCTTGCGGCATTTTTTTTGGTCGTCGTCTACGGTTTCGTGCGGCTGGGCCGCGCCCCCTGTTACCACACGTGGCTCGCCAAGGCCGGGGCGGTCGCCTGCGCGCTGTCGCTGATCCCGCTGCTCACGGAATGGAGCGCGGTGCCGTTTCACGTCGCGATTTCGCTCCAAGTGCTGGCGGGCGTGGAGGAGATGGCCATCGTGCTGCTCGTCCCCGAGCACATGGGGATGGTGTCCACCGTTTTCCACGCGCTGCGGCTGCGGCAAGCGCAAGCCTCGAAAACCTGACCCCGACCCACCCCATGCCGATCACCCGACGCGAACTCATCCGCAACTCGAGCCTTCTCGCCGCCGCCGGCGGCTCCGCGCTTGCCGCCGACACCAAAGCCCCGCCTGCTGCTGCCTCCGCCGCCGGCATGAACCCGCCCCCGCCCCACCTGCTCGCCGACCTCGCCGACTACGAGCGCGCCGCACCCACGCGGATGTCCGAGGTCGCGTGGAACTACTTCAGCGGCGGCGCCGCCGACGAGCACACGCTGCGCTGGAACCAGGAGGCTTACGTCCGCCTGCGGCTCCGGCCGCGCGTGCTCACGGATGTCTCGGACCTCGACCTGGGCGTGCAGCTCTTTGGCCGCCGGCACCCGTTTCCGATTCTGCTCGCGCCGTGCGCGTATCACAAGCTCGCGCATCCCGAGGGCGAGGCCGCCAGCGCCCGCGGCGCCGCGGCCGCCGGCGCGACGCTCGTCGTCAGCACCTCGGCCACCACCACGCTCGAGGAGGTCTCCGCCGCCACGCCGGAGCCGAAGTGGTTCCAGCTCTACGTGCAGCCCGACCGCCGTTTCACCGAGGGCCTCGTGCGCCGGGCGGAGGCCGCGGGTTACGAGACGCTCGTCGTCACCGTCGACACGCCGGTGCTCGGCCCGCGCCACCGGGAAACGCGCACTCCCTTCGCGATGCCACCCGGCATGGACCGCGCCAACCTCCGCGGCCTCGTCGCCGCAACCGGCGGCCATCGCCCCACCGAGCAGACGATCTACAGCGCGATGCTCGACCCGAAGCTCACCTGGAAGGAAATCACCTGGCTGCGCTCGCTCACCAAGCGGCCGTTTCTCCTGAAAGGCATCCTCAACGCCGACGACGCCGCGCGCGCCATCGATCATGGCGCCGATGGCCTCATTGTCTCGAACCACGGCGGGCGTAACCTCGACACCGTGCCCGCCACGATCGACGCGCTCCCCGAGGTCGCCGCGCGGGTGGGCGGCCGAGTGCCTGTGCTCGTCGACGGTGGTGTCCGCCGCGGCACGGATGTGCTCAAGGCTCTCGCGCTCGGCGCCAGCGCCGTGCTCATCGGCCGCCCCTATCTGCACGGCCTGGCGGTCGGCGGCGCCGAAGGCGTGGCCCGCGTCGTCGGGCTCCTGAAACGCGAGTTCGCGATGGCCATGGCCCTCACGGGCCGCCGCACGGTGGCCGAGATCGACGGGTCGGTGATTTGGCGATGACGCGCGCCGGCTCCGGCCTGCGTCCGAAAAACGGCGCCTGCGGCAACTCCCCCCGCCTGGCCGGGAGCCCGCAACGCCCGCCAAGCCGCCCTTGACACCCCCCGTGCGCTCCGGCACCCCTGACCCTCTTATTTTTAACAGACCATGCAACCCACCTATCGCCCGCACCGCAAGAAACGCGCCCGGAAAGTCGGATTTCGCGCCCGCATGGCGACGAAGGGCGGCCGCAAAGTGCTGCGCAGCCGTCGCTACAAGGGCCGCAAGCGGCTCACCGTCGTCTGATCTCCCAGCGGCGGTCTCCGCGCGCCCTGCCGCGCGCGCATCGCAACGCACCATGCGCTTCCGCCCCGAGCAACACCTCCGGCGGCCGGCCGAGATCCGCGCCGTGCGCGAACTGGGCCGGCGGGTAGATGCCCGCGCCTTCACGCTGTGGTGGCGCGAGCGAGAGCTCGCCGAGGCCGGCGCCGCCGTCGGCCCCACCGGCTCGCGCGTGTGCGTCATCGCCTCCGGCAAAGCCGTCGGCCGCGCCGTCCGGCGCAACCGCGCCAAGCGCCGGCTCCGTGAACTTTTCCGCTGCCAGCAGCAAGGGGTGCCGCCCCGCTGCGACGTCGTGCTGGTGGCTCGCGCCGGCGCAGCCGACTGGCCGATGGCCGAGCTGCAGGCTCGTTTCACCGACGCCTGCGCGCGCATCGCGCCGCCCGTCGAATGAGCTTCGCCGGCCTGTTGTCCCGCCGTGCCGCGCGCGTGGCCGCCCGCCTGCCTGCGGCCGCCCTCCTCGCGCTAATCCGACTCTACCAGCGCACGCTCGGCCCCGCGCTGCCGGTCGTCACCCTCGGCCGCTGCGCCTGCCGCTACTACCCGACGTGCTCCCACTACGCCGCCGAGGCGATCCGCACCCACGGCGCATGGTCGGGCGGCGCGCTCGCCGCCGGCCGCCTCGTGCGCTGCACGCCGCTGCACGCCGGGGGCTTTGACCCGGTTCCGGCCAGCAAGGAACCAAGGCGACAAAGCCCGAAGGGGCCGCGCGACTGCCCCGACCTCGTCCTTTCGTGAGTCCCGCGTCTTTCCGGTCCTCTCTCCCTCCCTATCCGACTCCCTCTCCGTCCTAATGGACAAAAAGAACACCACCATCGGCGTCGTGCTGCTGCTCGCGGCCTTCGCGCTCATGTATCTCGCGCCCAAGCCGCCCGCGCCACCGGCCCCGCCGCCGGCGGCTCCCGCGCCCACCGCCGATTCCGCTGCACCCGCCTCCGCGCCCGCCGCGGCCCCAGGCGCCGCGGGCACCGCCTCGTCCGCAAACACGCCCGCGGCCGCGACCACGCTTCTCGCCACCGTCCACCGCGAGGCGGCCGACGCCCGCTCGGCCTCGCTTGAGAACGAGTTCATCAAGGCCACGTTCACCGAATTCGGCGGCGCAATCCGGCACGTGGCGTTCAAGAAATACCCCGCCGTCCAGGGCAAGGAGGGCGACTACATCTTCAACCAGGTCCACGAGGATCCGATTCTCGCGCTCACAGACTATCCCGGACTCGGCCGCGCCACCCGCTACGAGCTGGCCACCGCCACCGCCACCGAGGTCGTTTTCAAGGTCGTGCTCGATGGCAACCTCGAGGTCTCCCGCCGCTACCGGCTCATGGCCGAGGGCGAAAAAGGCGCCGATCCCTACCGCATCCGGCATGAGACCACACTGCGCAACCTCTCCGCCGGCACCCTCACCCTGCCCCGCGCGGCGCTCAGCCTCGGCACCGTCGGCCTCGTCGATTCCGCCGACGTCGGCCAGTTTCTCAACGTCGCCAGCTCCGACGGCAAGGACACCACCTTCATCGAGCGCAGCGAGCTCGAGGGCGGCGGCTTCGCTTCGCTCTGGGGCGCAGGCAAGCCCCCCGTGCCCGTGCTCGAGCGCCCGGCCACCGTCCAGTGGGCCGCGACCAAGAACCAGTTCTTCACCAGCATCTACACGGCCGACAAGCCCGGCATCGCCGTGATCGCGCGGCGGATCGAACTGCCGGGGTTTCCCGGCGCCTCGCACGCCAACATCGGGTTCACCGGCGCCGTCCGCTTCGATCTCGCGGCGCTGCCCGCCGGCGGCACCGGGCTCCTCGCCGGCAACCTCTACGTCGGCCCGCAGGAATACCGTCGCCTCGCCAAGCTCGGCCAGAACGAGGACCGCGTCCTCCCCTACACCCAGTATTTCTTCAACACGATTTTCCTCTCCGGCTACGTCGCGCCGCTGCTCAACATCCTGCTCAACATGACGCACGGCTGGTTCGGCAACTGGGGCGTCGCCGTCATCGTGATGACGCTCATCCTGAAGATCGTCAGCCTGCCGTTCACCATCGCCGCCTCCAAGTCCGCCAAGCGGATGTCGAAGATCCAGCCCGAGCTCCAGGCGATCCGCGAGAAATACAAGGACAACCCCCAGAAGCAGCAGCAGGCGACGATGGAGCTGTTCAAGACCCGCAAGATCAACCCGCTCGGCGGCTGCATCCCGATTCTGATCACGATGCCGCTGTTCATCGGCTTCTTCGCCATGCTCCAGTGCCCGGCGGAGCTGCGGTTCCAGTCCTTCCTGTGGGCGCACGATCTCGCGGCGTCGGACACCGTCGCGCGGGTCTTCGGCATCCCGATCAACATCATGCCGCTTCTCATGGGCGCGACGATGTTCATCCAGATGCAGCTCACACCCACGCCCTCCGTGGACAACATGCAGATGAAGATGATGAAGTTCATGCCGATCATCTTCACCTTTTTCTGCTACGGTTTCTCCTGCGCCCTCTCCCTCTACTCGACTGTCAACGGCCTCTTCTCCATCGGCCAGCAGCTCGTGATCAACCGCATGAAGGACGCCGAGGAGACCGCCGCCCCCGTCACGATCGGCCCCGGCGGCAAGCCCGTGAAGAACGTGACGCCGCCGAAGAAAAAGTGAGGCCCGCCGCCCGCGCGCCGCGCCGCGGCATGGTTTCCCGCTCTCAGCTCTAGCCTTTTCGCTCTCAGCTACTCTCTCCGATGGCCGGCCATAACAAGTGGTCCAAAGTCAAACGGCTCAAGGCCGTCACCGACTCCCGCCGCGGCAAGGTTTTCTCCCGCCTCTCGCGCGACATCACGCTCGCCGCCAAGTCCGGCGGCGGCGATCCCGACGGCAACGCCCGCCTCCGCACCCTGGTGCTCAAGGCCCGCGACGCCAACATGCCCGCCGACAACGTCGACCGCGCCATCAAGAAGGGCACCGGCGAGCTCCCCGGCGTCACCTACGAGGAAATCACCTACGAGGGCTACGGCCCCGGCGGCGTGGCCTTCGTCGTGCAGGTCACAACCGACAACAAGACCCGCGCCGCCAAGGATGTCCGCGCCGCCTTCGCCCGGCACGGTGGCAACCTCGCGGCCAGCGGCGCCGTGGCCTTCCAGTTCCTGCACGCCGGCCAGTTCCTGATCGCGCGCGAAAAAGTCACCGAGGACCGCCTCATGGAAATCGCGCTCGAGGCGGGCGCCGACGACGTGATCGCCAGCGAGCACGGCTACGAGGTCCGCTGCGACCTCCACGCGTTCGACAAGGTCTCGCACGCCCTCGAGCACGCGGGCCTCAAGCCCGACAGCGCCGAGATCGCCTACATTCCCACGACGACCGTGCCCGTGACCGACCGCCACGTCGCCGCGACACTCGCCAAGCTCCACGAGACCCTCGAGGAGAACGACGACGTCCAGCAGGTCTTCTCCAACGAGGAACTCGACCCCGCGATCGCGGGGGAGTAAATTCATAGGCGACGGTCGCCGCCGTAGCTCCAGTCGGAGAGTCCCACACAGCGTGATTTGTTTTGAAGCCTTGCGCTCGATCAGCCGGCGGGCATTTTCAAGATCGTGAGCGTTTCCCCACTAATCGGCGCTGGCATCTACACGGTTCCGGAGGCATCACGCCTTACCCGGGTAAGCGCCGCGCGGATTCGCCGCTGGCTAAAAGGCTACGATTTCAAATCGAGACGGCAGCGCCACCATTCAAACCCAGTCTGGACGGGGCAGTTCGGAGCCTTGGAAAACAAACTAGCGGTCGGGTTCAAAGACCTGATGGAAATCCGTTTCGTCCGGGCATTTCTCGAACGCGGGGTGAGCTGGAGGACGATGCGCGAAGCGCATGTGGCCGCCAAAGCCAAACTCGGCACCGACCATCCTTTTTGCGTCCACCGGTTCGCAACCGACGGCCGGGCTATTCTGCTGCAGCAAGCCCGCGCTTCGGGCGACACATGTCTCATCAATATCACCAACGATCAGAGCGAGTTTGAGCGCATCGTGACGCCGTTTCTCAAGGAACTGGAGTTTGATCATGGCATCACCCGCTGGTGGCCGCTCGGCCGTGAACGAGCGGTCGTGGTGGATCCCGTCAGGAATTTGGGCCAGCCAACTGCAAATCTCTCTGGCGTTCCGACCCGAGTGCTCGCGCGAAGCGTCGTGGCGAACGGGTCGATTGAATCCGTCGCGCGTTGGTATGAAGTGACACCCGAGGAAGTGCGCGATGCCGTGGCGTTTGAGCAGGCGCTCGCTGCGTGAGATTCTTCTTCGACAACAACCTCTCCCCGAAACTGGCGCGCAGCCTTGATGCGCTTGTTCATCCCGAGCATCAAGTCGTGCATCTCAAGGAACGGTTTGCCGCTCACACGTCGGATGAAATTTGGATGCGGTCGCTCGCCGCCGAATCAGACTGGGTGATTGTTTCCGGAGACCTGCAGATTCGAAAAAATCCCCATGAGATCAAAGCATGGCAAGAGGCTGGCCACACCACATTTTTTCTGAAGAAGGGCTGGATTGATCTGCCTTTTTGGGATCAGGCATGGAAGTTCGCCAAGGTCTTCCCCGATCTCATAGGAACTGCTGAACGTGCTCGGAAAGGACGCGCATTTTTCATCACACCCAACGCGAAAATCGAAGAAGCATAGAGTGGCGCCTATCTCATCCTGACCGGGCACACGGACGCTGGCTGCGGACCGAAGTCCGATGGAAACGGCGCAGCATTCACTCCGTCATAACCGTCCCGGTTACTTGCCTCGGGGGCCGGACCTTGGTTTCGTCCCAGCCTCGTTATGACAGACGATGTTGAAGTCGCGCAGGCTGAACCAGCCGCCCCGCGCTACCTCGCACCCGACGACGTCGGGCTCGTGGCGCCGCGCGACTTCGTCCATCGCGAGCCGTTCACGTTCAAGAGCGGGCAGGTCATCCCCGGCTTCACGCTGCGCTACGAGACCTACGGCCAGCTCAACACGACGCGCGACAACGCCATCCTGATCTGCCACGCGCTCAGCGGCGACCATCACTGCGCGGGCTGGCACTCCCCCGCCGACAAGAAGCCCGGCTGGTGGAACAACCTCATCGGCCCCGGCAAGGCCGTCGATACGCGGCGTTTCTTCGTCGTCTGTGCCAACGTCCTCGGCGGCTGCCAGGGCTCGACCGGCCCCTCGTCGATCAACCCGGAGACCGGCCGCGCCTACGGCACGACGTTCCCGTTCGTCACCATCCGCGACATGGTGCGCGCGCAGAAGCTCCTGCTCGACCACCTCGGCGTCGTCGAGCTGCACGGCGTGATCGGCGGCTCGATGGGCGGCATGACGGCGATGCTGACCGCAATCGAATATCCGAAGTTCACGCGCCGCGTGCTCGCGATGGCCACCACCGGCCGCGAGGGCGCGCAGGCGATCGCGTTCAACGAGGTCGGCCGCCAGGCCATCATGCAGGACCCCGCGTGGAACCGCGGCGACTACCCGCGCGACGCCGGCCCGCGCACCGGCCTCGCGATCGCGCGCATGATGGCGCACATCACCTACGTGTCCGACGCCTCCATGGAGCGGAAGTTCGGCCGCCGCAAAAAGGAGACCGCCGCCACCGACGCGTATACGTTTGAAACGCAGTTCGAGGTCGAGGGCTACCTGCGCCACCAAGGCCAGAGCTTCATCAACCGATTCGACGCGAACACCTATCTCTACATCACGCGCGCGCTCGACCAGTTCGATCTCGCCCACGCCTACGGCTCGCTGGAAAAGGCCTTCGCCCCCGTCGAGGGCGACACGCTGATCGTCGGCTTCACCAGCGACTGGCTCTTCCCGCCCGAGCAGAACCGCGCGCTCGCGCTCGCCCTCCTGCGCGCCGGCAAGCGCGCCAGCTACGCCGAGCTCAGCACCGACCTCGGGCACGACTCCTTCCTCCTCGAGAGCGAGGAGCTCTACTCGCTCGTCCGCGCCTTCCTCGAGCGCGGCCAGCACTACGATTCCAACTACTCGATCTGATCATGAGCCGCCCCGCGGAAAAGCGCACCGTCGACATGCAGATCATCGCCGAGTGGGTGGAGCCCGGCGCGCGCGTGCTCGACCTCGGCTGCGGCTCGGGCGCGCTGCTCGACTATCTCGTGCAGACCAAGAAGGTCTCCGCCGTCGGCGTGGACCTCGACTTCGGCCGCATCACGGCCTCCGTGCGCCGCGGCCTCTCGGCCTACCAAGGCGACATGACGACGTTCATGCAGGCCTTTCCCGAGAAGCACTTTGATCGCGTGATCTGCTCCCGCACCGTGCAGGAGCTCGCCGATCCCACCGCGGTCATCACCGAGGCGCTGCGCGTGGGCCGCGCGCTCACCGTCGGCTTCGTCAACCACGGCTTCTGGAAGAACCGCGTCAACGCGCTCCTGCAGGGCCGCAAGATCCGCAACGCCGTCTACACCACCGAGTGGTTCGAGAGCCGTCCGTCAAATCCGCTCACGATCGCGGACTTCGAGCACTTCTGCGCGGCCAAGGGCATCCGCATCGCGCGCCGCGCGCACCTCGCCGGCAACTGGCACACGCCCTCGCGCACCTGGCCCAACCTCCTCGCCGGCTACGCGCTCTACGACTTGGCGCGGTAGCGCACGATCCTGAAATATTCCGGCGGACACATTGTTTTCGTGCGTGCCGCTTTCACATTTCGACGAGCTTTGTTGGCCTGCTTGCTACTGCTCGCTTGTTTGCTGGTTTGGAGTCTACTCGAGCGACGACACAGCACTCGCGAAATTGAAGCCGAGCCTTTGCCGTTGCGTGATTCCGCCGCGATGCAGGACCGGTTGCGTCGGCTCCAGCGCCGAGGCGATCAGGAAGCCGTGATCGCGTGGTCTGTGTTTGGGATCTTAGGATGTATCGTTGCTTTGGCGGTGACGACGACCATCCAAGCCGCCGCGCTGCGGCGGCACATCGCAGACCCCGAACGGCCTCCCTTGCCTGGCGCCGGGGCCAAGGTTCGCGCTCTAATCGCCGCAAAGGGCGTCTTCGTCGCACGCGAACCTTTCGGCGCACACGCACCAGAAATCCAGATCGATGGGGCGAACGCCGTCGTGGTCTTTCGGAATTTCGTCTTCGTGTCCTCCTTTGCGCGCAATTCCGTCCGCACGCGCGTCGAGCTGCCGTTCGCCGACCTCCTCGTCGGGCTGGTCTATCACCACCGCGGGCGCGCCACACTCGTGCTCCGCACGACAGAAGGAAAGGTCGGGGTCGGTGAGGATGTCGAGCCGTTCGAATCCTTGGTCGAGCTGTTGCTCGATCTGGTGGAGCTGAACCGCACATCGCCCGAACGGTATCGTGCCGCCCTCGCACGTGAGCCCCGCGTGCATACTCCGTGGTATGGCTGGGGAATCATCGGTCTCGCGCTGGCGACGGCATTTGCGGTTGGCTGGTTAATTCTGAGCAAATAGCACGGTGGCAGCCCGCCGGGAGGCCAGGCTCAGCCGCCGCCAAGCGCGCCGGCCTGGCGGGTCAGTTGTTTTTCCAGGCTCCCGCACACCAGCTCGCAGAGCTTGAAGATCGAGGGGTCCGCGATCGCGTAGAACACCTGCAGGCCTTCCTTCCGCCGCGACAGGATGTGCGCCTGCGTGAGGGTCTGCAGGTGGCGCGAGACGTTCGCCTGCGTGCCGCCCGTCGCCTCCACGAGGTCGTTCACGCTGCGCTCCCCCTCGAACAACGCCTGGATGAGCCGCAGCCGCATCGGCTCGGCCAGCGCCGCAAAGCGCCGCGCCACCAGCTCGAGCGCCTCGTCGGAAAGGGGATTCTTCTTCGCCATGCCCACAACGAGCACGGGCTTGACAGGTTTTCAAGCATATGCTTATATGCGCATATAGTAACCCTATTCCCACCATGAAATCCGAATCCCTTGTCCGCCTCCTCGCCGGCACGGTCACGCTCACGGGCGTCGCCCTCGCCTACTACCGCGGCCCGATCTGGCTGCTGGTGCCCGCCTTCGCGGGCCTTAACCTGATCCAATCCGTCTTCACCGGCATCTGCCCGCCGGTCTGGCTGCTCGGCAAGCTGGGCTGGCTGGAAGAGGACGGCACCATCCGGGTAGGCGGCGCCAAGCGCGACCGACCATGAGCCCCCGGCTCGCCTTCATCCTGCTTGTCCCGCTCGCGCTGGGTGCCTGCGGGCGCCCGCCTCGCGCCGAATCCCCGGCCGCCCTTCCCTCCGTCCGCGTCTCCGTGGCGCCGGTGCAGCGTGAGAGCAGGCCCGCCCTGCTGCCCGTCCCCGGCACCGTCCGCGCCGTGCGCCGCGCGGCCCTCGCGGCCAAGGTCGCGGGCACGGTCGAACCTCCGGCCCTCGCGCTCGGGCAGGCGGTGCGCGCCGGCGACGTGTTGTTGAAGCTCGCCGCCGCCGAGCACCTCGCCCGCGTCGCCCAAGGCCGCGCCTTGCTGGCGCAGGTCGAGCGCGAGCTCGCGCGGGAACGCCAACTCGCCGCGTCCGGCGCCGGCACGCCCGACACCGTCCGCAGCCTCGAGGATCGGCGCGCCCAGGCGCAGGCCGCGCTGCGCGAGGCCGAGGCCGTGCTCGACTACGCCGTGGTGCGGGCGCCCTTCGACGGCGTGATTGGGCGGAAGTTTGTCGAGCCCGGGGACTTCGCCGGCGTCGGCGCGCCGCTGCTCCAGCTCGATGGCCGCGACGCGCTCGAGATCGAGGTGGCCGTGCCTGAGTCGCTCGCCGCGCTCGCCCTCGGCGCGAAGCTCGCGGTCGAGGTCCCCGCGGCGGGACTTCGTTTTGACGCCGCCGTCGCCGAGGTGTCCTCCGCCGCCGATTCCGCGACGCGCACCGTCACGGCGAAGCTCTCCGTCCCAGCCGGCACGGCCGCGCGGCCCGGGCAGTTCGCCCAGGTGCTTGTGCCCGCCACCGCCGCACCAGTCCTGCTCGTGCCGGCCAGCGCGGTCTCGCCCTTTGGACAGATGGAGCGCGTGTTTGTCGCCGCCGAGGGCCGGCGCGCCGTGCTGCGCCTCGTGAAAACCGGCGCGCGCCACGACGACCGCGTCGAGATTACCTCCGGTCTCGCCGCGGGCGAACGGATCGTGGTCGCGCCGCCCGCCACGCTGCGCGACGGGCAGCCGTTGGAAACATCCCCGTGAGCGGCCCGGCTCCAACCCTGGCGCCGCGCGGCTTCGCCGGCCGGCTCGCGGCGCTTTTCGTCGACTCGAAGCTCACGCCGATCGTCGTGCTCGCGTCGTTGCTGCTCGGGCTTTTCGCGGTGCTCATGCTCCCGCGCGAGGAGGAGCCGCAGATCAAGGTGCCGATGGTCGACGTCCACGTGGCGATGCCCGGCGCGACGCCCGCGGAGGTCGAGAACCGCGTCACGCGCCCGATGGAGAAGCTCCTGTGGGAGGTGCCCGGCGTGGAATACCTCTACGCCACGTCGAGCCCCGGCCATTCCCTTGTGATCGTGCGGTTCAAGGTCGGCACCGACATCGAGGCCGCGCTCGTGCGGCTGAACCAAAAGCTGCAGGCCAACTTCGATCGCATCCCAGCCGGCGTCAGCCCGCCGCTCGTCAAGCCACGGACCATCGACGAC
>JAEUHB010000074.1 GCA_016794665.1 Opitutaceae bacterium | reverse complement strand
GGCGAGACCAGCGAGCTGCGAAAACGCCTCCTGCTCCGCGAGCAGCGCGTGCAGATGCTCCAGGCCGATGTCCCGATGAACCGCGACCAGCCGCTCTTCACCGTCTACGCGATGATCAAGCAGGCGGACGACATCGCCGCTATCCGCGACGAAATCTACGCGACCCTCGAGCAGTTCAAGTCGACGCCCGTCGACGCCACGCGCCTTCGCGATCTCAAGCGCCGCAACAAATACTCCTTCCTCATGGCCCTGGAGACGCCCGACGCGGTCGCCGGCGCGCTCGCGCGCTTCATCTCCCTCACCGGCGACATCGCCGTGATCGACCGCCTCTACGCCGCGGCCGACGCCGTCACCGCCGAGGACATCATGCGCGCCGCAAAGAAGTATTTCGTGCCCGAGCGCCGCAACGTGATCGTGCTGAAGGGAGGCCAGTCATGAGCCGAGCCACCGTTTTTTCCGGTAGCCCTGCTCGTGAGAGCAGGGACCGCCGTCACATTTCCCTGCGGTCACTCCCGCTTCTCACGAAGCGGGCCACCATGCTGGCCATGCTCGCAGCGGTTTCCGTCCTTCACGCCGCCTCGCTGCCAGCCCCGATCCTCCTGCCCGTCGCCAACGACCCGACCATTTCCTTCCGCCTGTGGTTCAAGGTCGGCGCGCAAAATGATCCCGCCGGCAAGGAGGGCCTCGCTGCGCTCACCGCCTCGATGCTCACCGAGGCCGCCACGCGCACGCGCGGCTACGACGCGATTCTCGATCAGCTGTTCCCGCTCGCCTCCAGCTACGCCGCTTCTTCTTCGATGGAGATGACGGTCATCACCGGTCGCACGCATCAGGACAACCTGGCCGACTTCTATCCGCTCCTCCGCGACGCGGTGCTCGCGCCCGCGTTCAAGCAGGAGGACCTCGACCGGCTGAAGAGCCGCACGCTGAACTTCATCGAGAACCAGCTTCGCTTCGCCAGCGACGAGGAACTCGGCAAGGCCGTGCTCTACGGCGAGGTTTTCGCCGGCACGCCCTACGGCCACCTCGGAGCCGGCACCGTCGCGTCGTTGAAGAGCATCACGCTCGACGACGTGAAGGCGTTCTACGCCGCGCACTTCACCCGGGACAACGTCGTCATCGGCCTCGGCGGCGGCTACCCGCCCACGCTGCTCGAAAAACTCCGCGCCGATCTCGGCCGGCTCCCCGCCGGCGCACCCGCCCGCCTGCCTCCGCCGCAGCCCAAGCCGCTCTCCGGCGTGACCGCGACACTGGTCGAAAAGCAAACGGCCTCGACCGCCATCAGCGTCGGTTTCCCCATTGGCGTCGTCCGCGGCGAGCGCGAGTGGTATGCGCTCGCGATCGCCAACTCGTGGCTGGGCGAGCACCGCAACCAAAGCGGCCGGCTCTTCCAGGTGATCCGCGAGCAGCGCGGCCTCAACTACGGCGACTACTCCTACATCGAGCACTATCCCAACGGCGGCATGCTCATGACGCCGCCGCAGAATGTCCCGCGCCGCCGCCACCTCTTCGAGCTGTGGATCCGCCCCGTGCCGCACGAGGCGCGGCACTTCGCCCTCCGCGCCGCGCTGCGCGAGGTCGACCTGTTGATCAAGCATGGCCTGACCGCCGCGCAGTTCGAGGAGCGCCGCGAGTTCCTGAAGAAATACGTGCTGCACTACGCCGCGACCACCAGCGAGCGCCTCGGCTACGCGATCGACGATGCGTTCTACGGCCTCACCGAGCCGCACCTCGACCGCTACCGCCGCCTGATGGACGAACTCACCCTCGCCGAGGTCAACGCCGCCATCCGCAAGCACTGGCAGCTCGCCAACCTGAAAATCGTCGCTGTCACCCAGGATGCCGCCGCCTTCGCGGACGCGCTCGCCTCCGACGCCCCAAGCCCGATCACCTACACCTCGACCAAGCCCGCCGCTGTCACCACCGAGGACAAGGCCATCGCGACCTTCCCGCTCAAGATTCGCCGCGAGGCCGTGAAAATCGTGCCGGTCACGGAAGTCTTCCGGTAGCGCGATCCTCCCGGCGCGCCCGCGCCGCTCGGCACTGAGAGAGAGTTTCGTTGTCCCGCCGCGCGCGGGCCCGCAAGTTCGCGCCGATGAATCGCGCTCTTGTTTCCCTGCTCGCCGCCCTGTTGCTCGCCAGCTGCGCCACCGTCCCGCCGGAACCTGATCCGGCCGCGCGCGCGGCCGCGGAGGCCGCCGCCGCCGCCCAAGCCGCCGAGGCCCGCCGCCTCGCCGAGATCGCCAAGCGCGATCCCGCCCAGCCGCTGCCCGACGGGCTCTACGTCGAGTTCGCCACGGCGCGCGGCGCGATCACGGCCGAGCTGTTTTTCGAGAAGATGCCGCTCACCGTCGCCAACTTCGCCGGCCTCGCCGAGGGCACCCTCGGCCCCGCCCCGCGCAAGGCCTACTTCGACGGCCAGATATTTCACCGCGTCGTCCCCGGGTTCGTCATCCAAGGCGGCGACCCCACCGGCACGGGCCGTGGCGATCCGGGCTACAAGTTCCCGGACGAGTTTGCCGCCGGCCTCCGCCACGATGGCCCCGGCCTCCTCTCGATGGCCAACAGTGGGCCCGACACCAACGGCTCGCAGTTCTTCATCACGCTCGGGCCCGCGCGCTACCTCGACTTCAACCACGCGATCTTCGGCCGCGTCGTCCGCGGCGGCGACGTGCCGGGGAAAATCCAGCGCGGCGACGCGATGAACACCGTGAAGATCATCCGCGTGGGCGCCGCCGCGCAGGCGTTTCGCGCCGACGAAGGCGCGCTCACGGCCCTCGCCGCGCGCCTGCCACCCGGCATCCCGCCGCCCTTCGAGGACCAGACGTCGCTTAACTCCGGCCCGCCGCCTTTTCAGGCGCGCTACCTCGGCAACCGCCTCACGAACCTGGCGCGCTTCACCGGCCGCCGGATTTATGTGCGCCTCCTCGACGACATCCCGGACGAGCCCGCCGGCCAGACCGCCGCGCAGGCCTCCGCCGCCCTCGCCGCGCGCCTGCGCCTTCCCCCCGGCGCGATCCTCGCGTGCTATTTCCTGCGCGACAACCAGTGGGCAGTGGCCGGCGCGCCCGCGGATTTCGTGCTTCCCGCGCCCAAGCCTGACTCGCCGGAAAACGCCGCGCGCTCCCCCCAGGCCCGCATGTTCGCCGCGGCCGAGCAGGTCGTCTCAGCCCTCATCGATCACACCGATCCCAAATGAATCTCCGCCGCCGTTCCGTTCCCTTCCTACTGCTTGCGTCTTCGTTCTTCCTTCGGGCGGCGGAGCCGCCCCTGCCCGACGGCCTCTACGCCGAGTTCACGACCCCGCGCGGCGCATTCACCTGCGAGCTGCTTTTCCAAAAGGCGCCGCTCATGTGCGCCAATTTCACCGGCCTCGCCGAGGGCACGCTCGCGCCGAAAAACGGCCGGCCGTTCTACACCGGCCTCACGTTCTACCGCGTCGTCCCCGGCTTCGTGATCCAGAGCGGCAACCCCGGCCTCAAGGACACCGACGACGAAAAGACTCCCATCCCGCACCACTTCCCCGACGAGTTCGTGCCCGGCCTCCATCACAGCGCCGCCGGTATCCTCTCGATGGCCAACGCCGGACCGGACACCAACAGCTGCGAGTTTTTCCTGACCCTCGCGCCCACCAACCGCCTCAACTACCTGCACAGTGTCTTCGGCCGCACCGTGCGCGGCCTCGAGGTCCTGGCGCAAATCAAGCAGGACGATCCCGTCGCAATCAAAATTGTGCGCATCGGCGCCGCGGCGCGCGCGTTCCAGGCCGATGCCGCGACCTTCGCCGCGCTCGCCGCGAAGGCAAAGAAATACACCGCCGCCCGCGAGCCCGGCCCGGCCGCGCATTTCGACGACCCCGACAAGCTGCTGCCCACCGAGCCGCCGCGCGCCAAGAACTTCAACTACAAGCTCGCCAACTTCGAGCGCGCCACCGGCGTGCGGCTCGTCGCGCGCGTCTTCGCCCAGGACCCGCCCGCGGCCGAGGACAACCAGCCGGGCAAGTTCATGCGCGCGCTCGCAGCCAAGCTCGGCACCGCGAAGGACGGCGTGCTCGCCGCGCATTTCGGCGCCGACGACTGGCGCGTCTGGATCGGCGACAACCGCACGGCCAAGTTTGTCGGCCGCCCGACCACGGCCGCCGACCTCGGCGAGGACGGAGCCCTGCACCAAGTGAAGGAGAAGCTCCTCGACACCGCGCAGGCCGAGGGCGACGCCGCCTACGAGCAGCAGAAAAAATCCGCCCCGCCCGACAAACAACCGCCGCCCGCCCAGCGCCTGAAGCTCCAGACCGACGCCGTGCTCGACGCGCTGATCCTGAAGTTCGAACCCAAATAACCCATGCCATTCCCCGACTATGAGACGTTGATGCTACCCCTGCTACGTCGCCTCGGAAACGGTGCCGTCAGGAAATTCGAAGACTTGGTTCAGGAGCTGGCGGCGGAGTTCAAACTCACACCAGACGAGCTCGCACATCTGCTGCCGAGTGGTCGACAGACGACTTTTCGAAACCGCATTGGCTGGGCGCGAACCTACATGAGCAAAGCCGGGTTGGTGGATTCTGTGCAGCGCGGCCAGTATCGCATAACCCAGGAAGGCCAGCGTGTGCTCGGCGAAAAGCCTGCACGCATAGACGACAAGTTCCTTCGGAGATATCCAGCGTTCGTGCAGTTTCAGGACAAACCGCGCGAGGAGAGCGGAAAATCTGCCACCCATCCGGCAAAGGAAAGCAAACAGACACCTGAAGATCGGATGGAGTCAGCGCACGCCGAGCTTCGCCGGGCTCTCGCCTCCGAACTACTTGAGCGCATCGGGAAGGCTGCACCCGACTTCTTTGAACGCTTGGTCGTAGAGCTCCTGCTGAAAATGGGCTACGGAGGTTCACGTCATGACGCTGGTCGCGCAATTGGCCGCAGTGGCGATGGCGGCATCGACGGGATTATCAATGAAGACCGGCTTGGCTTGGACAGCATCTACCTCCAGGCGAAAAGATGGGATGGGCCGGTCGGCCGACCCGAGATACAGAAATTCGCAGGTGCGCTTGCGGAGCATCGCGCACGGAAAGGCGTTTTTATCACCACGTCGGCGTTCACGAAGGAAGCGCACGCCTCGGCCACCAAGCACGATGCTCGCATTGTCCTGATCGACGGTGAAAAGCTCGCCACCCTGATGATTGATCACGGCCTCGGTGTCACTTTGGAGGCCGCCTACGAAGTAAAGCGCATCGATTCCGACTACTTCTCCGAAGAATAGCTCCAGCACTCGCAGTTTGGTCATGAAACTCCTCGTCACCGGCGCGTCGGGGTTTGTCGGCCGCAAGCTCGTGGAGCACGCCCGCGCCGCGGGCGGGTGGGTTACCTTGGGAATCGGGCGCCGCGCCCTCGCCGATCCCGGCTACGCCTCGGTCGATCTGAGCCGCCCGTTTGAGGTGCGCTTCGAGCCGGACGTGGTCGTGCATGCCGCGGCGCGCTCGTCGCCGTGGGGCTCGCGCGCGGAATTCCTGCGGCACAACGTCGAGGCCACGCGCCGGGTGATCGAATTCTGCGAGCGGCGCGGCCGGCCGAAGCTCATCTACATCTCGTCGTCGTCGGTGTTCTACCGCAACGAGCACCAGTTCGATCTCACGGAGGCGTCGCCGATCGGGCCGGCCTTCGTGAACACCTACGCGGAGACCAAGTTCCTCGGCGAGCAGCTGGTGCGCGGCTACGCCGGGCCGTGGGTGATCCTGCGGCCGCGCGCGGTGTTCGGGCCGGGCGACACCGTGCTGTTTCCGCGCATCCTCGCGGCCGCGCGCGCGGGGCGGCTGCCGTATTTCACGACCGACGGCCCGCCCGCCCGCGGCGACCTCATCTACATCGACTCGCTCAGCGACTATATCCTCCGCGCCGCGCGCGATCCGGCGATCACGGGCGAGTTCAACCTCACCAACGCCGAGCCCGTCGCGATCATGGCGCTGCTGCTGGAGATTTTCGCCGCCCTGGGCATCCCCGCGCCCACGCGCCGGCTGCCGGTGAAGCGCGCGCTCGCGCTGGCGGGCGCGCTGGAGGCGGCCTACCGCGCGCTGCCGTTCCTCGGCGAGCCGCCGATCACGCGCTTCGGCGTGGGCGTGTTTGCCTACTCGAAGACCTTTGACGTGAGGAAATCCGTCGCGGCGCTCGGCCCGCCCTCGGTGGCGTTGCGCGAGGGGATCGCGCGGTTCACCGCGTGGCAGCGCGCGCAGCCGGGCTCATAGTTCCATCGTCAGCGATCCGGCGTAGTCGGTGCGGTCCTGTTTCCGCGGGTGGCTGAGGAAATACAGGAGGTGCGGCCGCATCACGTCGAGCGGGGTCGAGGTGAACTTCGCGGCGCCAAAGCGCGCGATGTTCTCCTGCTGCATCCGAAGCACCGCTTGATCCTGGCGCAGCACGCGGCCAAAGACCGCGCGCAGGATCATCCGCTTCAGCCAGGCCGGCGCGAGTTTGCGCGGGGTCGAGATGCACGAGTGGATGAGCACGGTCTGGTCGTCGCAGGGCGTGAACATCGACGTGAGCAGGAACCGCGGCCCGCCGGCGCCGGTGTATTCCAGCTGCGCCGTGGACGGCGGGAAAAAACGGCCGATACTCGTGAGCCGCTGGCCTTCGAACAACCGGGGGATGAGGCCGTCGGGCCGGCCGTTCTCGAGGTAAGTCGCCTCCACACCGTCGGCGTCGCGCCGCACGTTCACGGCCACGCTCCGGCGCTTCTGGGCGCGGCGCACGAGGCCCGCATGGGCGAAATGCGGATGGCACGCGTCGAGCAGGTTCTCGAGGCCGTCCACCAGCGCGCACTGCGCCGTGGCGGCCCAGAGGAATGTGTCGAAGCGGGAATCGGCCAGCGCGACGTGCCGGTGGGGCGGGAGTTCCTCGCGCGCGCCTTCGGCCGCCTCGACGCACACCCAAACGAGCCCCTCGCGCTCGACCACCGCCGCCGCTTCGGCGTGCTGGTGGCGGTGATCGCACGCGCCGGCCATCCCCGGGATGCGGCGGCAGGCCCCCGCGCCGTCAAACGACCAGCCATGGTAAGGGCATTCGATGAGATCGCCCACGACGCGGCCCTGCGAGAGCGGCGCGTTGCGATGCGGGCATCGATCGATCAGCGCGGCGACTTTTCCCGCCGAGCGGAACAGCACCACGGGCACGCCGAGGATCGTGCGCGCGAGCGGCCGCGTCGCGACCTCGGCCGCCGTGCAAGCGACGAACCATTGCCCGCGGAGCGATGCGAGGGCCGGGGTCATAGCCGGAGCTTGCGCATGACGGGGACGCCGAGGCCGTTGACCACGGCGCGCAGCGCGCGCACGGCCGCGCGCCGTCCCGGTGAGAGATGCCGGTCGTAGACGGCGCTGAATTCGATTTCCGGCCGGCCGCCGCGCAGGCGTTTGAACTCCGCCGCGCCCGAGCTGAGGTTGATGCGGTGGCCGCCCTTCAGCGCGAATTCATAGGTGAGCGTCATCAGGAGCCGATAGAGGCCGAGACTGCGATCACGCGCGGTGTCGTAGCCGACGATGGGCGCCGTCACGATGCCATCGACGATGAAGAGCCCGAGCACGCCATCCAGGGTGCCGTCGGGCGCGCGCAAGCCGAGAAACGTCATCACGCGCGACTGGTGGCAGAGGCGGAGGTAGGCGGCGGTGAACACGGGGTTGTGGCGGGAATATTTCTCAATGTAGAGCAGCCGGTAAAGCTCGGCCATGCGCGGAAAGTCCGCCTCGCCCAGCTCCGCGTGCGCCACCCGGCGGTAAGCCGTCCGCGCGAGCAGCCGGCGGTCCTCGCGGGCGTTGTCGGTCGCGGCCCAGGTGTCCGCGAGCCGTTCGTAGCAGTAGACCTGGCGGCTCGCGACGAGCTGCCAGCGCGCCGCGGCGCAGCGCCGGAGCAGGCTCGCGTCACTCCAGGCGTTGAGCGACCGCAGGCAGATGAAGTGCGCGGGAAACTGCGCCGCCAAAAACTCCGCGATCGCCGCGACAGGCAGCTCCACCCCCGCCGGGTGGAGGTTGGTCGAGAGCATCCAGTTGTTCACGTGGACGATTCGGTTGATCTGCGCCGCCCGTAGCATCGCGCCCGCCGCGTCCGCGACTACCCCCAGCGCCCCGCGCGCCACCGCGTTGCCGATGAGGCGGACTTCCTCCTTCGCATACGGGCCGTAGGCCGTGTAGGGGGAACAGACGTAGGTGTTGTCGTAGTCGGCCTCGTTGATGGTCACGGGCAGCGCCCAATCCGCCGTGGCGAGCACGCGCACGGTCGTGCGGAGGTTGGCGATGAACGTGGGCGCGCCCTCGCGGGCAAACGCCTCCACATAGGCCCGCAGCCGGCCGCTGCCCGGCGGCCAATCGGCCTCCGTCATCTCCCGGGGATCGAGGAGCCTCATCGCTCGGGAATCGGCTCGCCGTCCCACTCGATGTCGCGCGTCGAGGCCGCCTGGGGCGTGATGCCGCGTCGCGCGGCGAGCGCGAGCGTCGCCGCCAGCCCCACAAACACAAAACCCGCCGGCGCCGGATCGCGCCACGACCACAGCGCATCCCGCGCGCGCCAGGCATCCGCCAGCCAGCGCCGCGGCTGGGCGTGCCGGAAGGCCTGCCAGCCGCCGATGGTCGCCATGGCGGCGCCGAGCATCGCCGCCCGCTCGCCCGCAGGTCGCGCGATCGCCTTTGCCGCGGGATCAAAGGCCGCCGCCAGCGCGGCGCTGCCCGCGAAGAGGTGCAGCCCGCTCGTCGCGCGCGGATTGCACTCGATCACGTGGATCCCGCCGTCCGGCGCCTCGATGAAGTCGAATGCGATCTGGCCGGTGTAATCCAGCTGCGCCACCAGCCGCGCGGTGAACGCTTCGATCGCGGGCCGGTGCATCGGCTCGAAATAAAAACCCGAGCCGCGGCCCGCCCGCCACGCCGGCGCATAGAGCGCGTGCGCCGTCAGCCGGCCGGCGCGCGCGACCGCGTAGCTGCACAGCTCGCGGCCCGCCACAAATCGCTGCGCCACCCACGGCCGCGCCGCGGTCGGCTGGATCGCGCGCGCCGCCTCCGCCGTCGGCCGCACGAGGGTGTGCACCGCGAAGCGCGAGAAGACGGGCTTCAACACCAGCTCCTCCGGCCGCAACGGCACGGCGTCGAGGTCCGTCGTGGCCGTGAGCCGCCAGGTCTCGGGCACGCCGATGCCCAGCCCGCGGGCCAGCGCGGCGAACCGGCCTTTGTCATGCAGTTGCTCCAGCTGCGGGAAATCCGCGCAGAACAGCTCCGCCACGTCCCGGAGCTCGGCGGCGAACCGGCCGAGGTAGAAAACCTCCTCGCAGGTCGGCACGATCCGGTCGATGCGCTCGCGCACCGCGATTTCGCGGATGGCCCGCGCAAAGGCCCGCGGCTCCTCCCGCGGCGGCGGCACGCGCACGGCCCGGGCCGCGGCGCGCGTCGCGCGCGCGAGGAAACAGGGGGCGCTGTCCGCCACGACCACATAGGCGCCCGCCGCGGCAAAGCTCCGCGCGAGGTCCACCGCGACTGGCGCGCGGCCGCCCGTGATCAGGACTCGTGGCATGGCCCGCCGAGCGTGCGGCCCGTCCTCCGCGCCGCAACCCGATCCCTCGCGGCTCCGGGCTCGCCTCGGGCGGCGGGTTGGCCTTCATCGCGCGGGTCCGCATGAACGTCCCGCTGCTCCTCGGCGGCGCTTACCTCGCGCTGCTCGCCGGCAAGGCCCTGCTCGCGTGGCGCTACGCCGCGCGGCAGCCAGCGCCGCCCGCCGACCCGGATTTCTCCGCCGTCACGATCCTGCAGCCGATCCTTGGCGGCGATCCGCGGCTGGCGGACACGCTGGCCGCCAACCTCGCGGCCCTGCCCGGCGCCCGTTTCCTCTGGCTGCTCGATTCCGAGGACACCCCGGGCCGCGCCGCGGCGCGCGCCGCCCTCGCGCGCCAACCCGCGGCGCAGGTCGCATGCGTCGACTGCCCCCCGCCGCCCGACGGCGTGAATCCCAAGCTTCACAAGCTCGCGCTCGCCGAGCCGCGCGTCGCCACCCCGCGCCTGGCCGTGCTCGACGACGACACCACGCTGCCCCCCGCCACCCTCGCTGCACTGCTCGCCGCCGTCGGACGCGGCGCGGCGCTCGCCACCGCCCTGCCCCTTTACACCCACGGCCGCGACTGGCCCTCGGCGCTCGTCGGGCAATTCGTCAACAACCAGAGCCTGCTCACCTACCTGCCCGCGCTCGTCTGGCAGCCCCCGATTACGATCAACGGCATGGCCTACGTGCTCGACACCGCCGCGTGGCGCGCGACCGGCGGCTTCGCGCCCCTCGCCCGCCAGCTCTGCGACGATCTCGCGGTCGCACGCGCGCTGCGCGCCGCGGGGGGCGTGATTTACCAGGCGCGCGAGACGGTCGACGTCTCCACCACGGTCCACGGCACGCGCCACTACCGTCGGCTGATGCACCGGTGGTTTGTGTTTGCGAGCCTGCTTCTGCAGGGCGAGCCGCCCGCGCAACGGGCGTGGCTCCTCGGCCTGCACGGCCTGCCGCCGGTGTTGCTGTGGGCGGCCTTGGTCGCCGCCGCGCTTGAGGCCACGCCGCGGGCCCTCGGGGGCGTGGCGGCCGTCGTGGTTCTCCGCGCGCTGCTGCTCAGCGCGGCGCAACGTTTGCTCGCCGGCCGTTCGCGCCATGCGCCGCTCGCCTCCCTGCTGGCCGAGCTGCTGCAGCCGCTGCATCTGCTGCATGCGCAGCTCGACCGGACGATTCACTGGCGGGCGCGTTGCTATCGCGTGCGCTCGGCCTCAGCGTTTTTTCCCGTTCCGCCATGAACGCCCCCGTCCTGCTGCAGCACTTCGCCCTCGCCGGCACCGGCACCTGCCTGCCGGAGCGGCGCGTCACCGCGGAGGAACTCGACGCCCGCCTCGGCCTCGCCGCCGGCTGGACACGGCGGCACACGGGCGTGGCCGTGCGCCACCAGTGCGCGCCCGGTGAAACCGCCACGGACCTCGGCGCCCGCGCCGCGCGCGCCGCGCTCGCCGACGCCGGCCTGCGCCTGCGCGATCTCGATCTGATCGTCGATGCGAGCACGTGCCAGCAGCAGCCGATCCCTTCGAACGCCGCGTTGCTGCAGGAGGCGCTCGGGGCGGAGGCGAGCGGCACGGCGGCGTTCGACATCCACGCCTCGTGCCTGAGCTTCGTCGTCGCGCTCGCGACGGTGAACGCCCTTTTCGCCGCCGGCATGCACCGGCGCGCGCTGATCGTGAGCGCGGAAACGCCGCTCCAGGGCGTCAACTGGGCCGACCCGGCGAGCGCGTGCCTGATGGGCGACGGCGCGGCGGCCGCGGTCGTCACGCGCCGCGATGCCCCGCTCGGCGCGTGCGCCTACCGCTACGAGACCTTCGCGGAGTTTGCCCATGTCTGCGAGGTCGCGGCCGGCGGCCATCGGCTGCCGCCCTACGCCTACACGCCGGAGCGCGACGCGCAGTTCCGCTTCTTCATGGACGGCCCGCGCCTGCACAAGGCCGCGAGCCGTCACCTGCCGCCGCTCGTGCGCCGCGTGCTCGCCGAGGCCGGCGCCGACCGCGGCGCGCTCGAGGTCGTGCCGCACCAAGCCTCCGGCCCCGCGGTCGAGCTCATCGCGCGGCGCCTCGGGATCGCACGCGACCGCCTGCACAGCTCGCTCGCCGAGCACGGCAACCTCGTCGCCGCCGGCATCCCCTTTGCCCTGCACGGCCTGCGGAAAAAACCCGGCGCCGGCGCACGCACGATGCTGCTCGGCACCGCCGCCGGCTACTCGCAGGCGGCGTTCATCTTCACGCGCTGACGCGCGGCGGGCATGGAGGTGAGATTTTTCAACGGCGGTCACTGCCGCCAGCTCCAGGCCTTCGTCGATCGGCGCACGTGGCGGATCGCGCCGTTTTTCGCGGTGTTCCTCGCCGTGCGCCACCCCGCGCGCGGCTGGGTGTTGATCGACACGGGCTACAGCGACGGATTTGCCGCCGCCACACGGCGCTGGCCGGCGTGCCTCTACCGGTGGACGACACCCGTCACCGCCACCGCCTCGACGGCGGACATCCTGCGCCGCGCCGGCATCGACCCCGCGGCGATCCGCGACATCGTGCTGACGCACTTCCATGCCGACCACATCGGGGGCGTGAAGGATTTCCCGGCGGCGCGCTTCCACCACGGCGCGGAGGCGCTGGAGCCGTTGCTGAAACTGTCCGCGTTCGCGCAGACGCGGCACGCGTTCTTGCCCGCGCTCCTGCCGGGCGACTTTGCGGCCCGCGCCGCCGCCGTGCCGCTGGCGGGGTTTCGCCCGCATCCGCAGCTCGGCATGCCCGCGCACGATCTGTTTGGCGACGGCTCGCTCACGCTGGTTTCGCTGCCGGGCCACGCGCCGGGGCACCTCGGTGTCTTTTTTGAGACGCCGGCGGGTCCCCTGCTCTACGCCGCCGACGCCTACTGGCACCATCGTCAAATCGAGGACAGCACGGCGCCGCTGCCGCCGGCGCGGATCTTCATCCACGACAACCGCGCCTACGACGCCACGGTCGCGCAGCTCCGCCGCCTCGCGCGCGCTGGACTCGCGCTTGCCGCCTGCCACTGCCCGCACACGCAACGCCATGTCGCGGCCCCGGGTTGATCTGATCGCGCCGCCGTTCCGCGGGCACCTGCACCCGATGATCGGGCTCGGCCGCGCGCTGGCGGACGTGGCTGATGTGCGCGTGCTCACGGGCACGGCGCTCGTCCCCGAAATCACCGCCAGCGGGCTGCCCGCGCGCGGGCTGCTCGCCGGCGCGGAGGCCACCATCGCGGCCATCGCCGATCCGCCGCGGCGCGTGGGCGCCAACCCGCTGCGGCTCGCGGCGCAATTCCGCGCCACGCTCGACCTGCTCGAGCGGATGCAGGCGGAACTGAACGCGCTCTGGGCGGCGGAGCGGCCCACGCTGGTCATCGCCGATTCGGTGCTGCCCGTCGCCGGCGCCGTCGCGCAACCGCGCGGACTGCCGTGGTGGACCAGCACGGTGTCGCCCTGCGTGATCGAGTCGCGGAACGGGCCGCCGGCCTACCTCGGGGGCTGGGCGCCGCGCGCCGACGCG
>JAEUHB010000059.1 GCA_016794665.1 Opitutaceae bacterium | reverse complement strand
GGTCTGGAGCGCGGCGGGGCGGAGGACGATGCGGCCGGTGAGCTTCTCGAGCGTCTCGAGCATCGTGTCGATGTCGACATTGTGGAGCTTGAGCTCCTTGACCGTGTTGTCGTCGATCGCGACGGCGGGCGGCGTGGCCGGGGCCTGCGCGGCGTCGACGAAAGCGGTGGACGTGAACGCGGCGAGGGCGCACAGGCGGGCGAGGCGCGGGATCATGCGTGTGGGAGCGTGGAGTTTTTCGGCGGTCGACCGCATGGAGGATAACGAAGGCAAAGCGGCGGACTTGTAAACGGTTGAGTGGTGTCGATGTGACTGCGGCGGCGTGGAAATGTTGCCCGCCTTCGCCTTTGGCTTCGGCGGGACTGGCGCCCGGATTTGCCGCTTGCCGGTGCAGTAAGCGCCGCCAACGCTCCCGCGCCGCGATGCCGAACACGTTTGGGAAACTTTTTTCCGTCACCACCTGGGGCGAGAGCCATGGCGCGGCGGTCGGGGCTGTGGTGGACGGTTGCCCGCCGCGCTTGCCGCTCGACGCCGCGGAGATCCAAGCCGAGCTCGACCGCCGCCGGCCCGGCCAGAGCGACATCGTGACCCCCCGCGACGAGGCGGACCGCGTGGAAATCCTCTCCGGCCTCTTCGAGGGGCGCACCACCGGCACCCCGATCTCGATGCTCGTGCGCAACGCGGACCAGCGGCCCGGCGCCTACGACGAGATGCGGGAAAAATTCCGGCCGTCGCACGCCGACTTCACTTATCAGGCTAAGTTTGGCATCCGGGATCATCGCGGGGGCGGGCGCAGCTCCGCGCGCGAGACGATCGGGCGGGTGGCGGCCGGCGCCATCGCGAAGAAAATCCTCGCGCAGGCCAACGGCGCAGGCGCCGCGGGCGTGGAGATTCGCGCATTCCTTACGCAGGTGCACGACATCGTGGCGCCGGCCGAGGCCCTCGCGGGGTTTCCCACGCTCGCCGAGGTCGAGGCCACGGCCGTCCGCTGCCCACACCGCCCGACCGCCGAGAGGATGATCGAGCGCATCAAGGCCGTGCGCAGCGAGGGCGACTCCGTGGGCGGCGTGATCGAGTGCCGCGTGCGCGGCGTGCCGCCGGGATGGGGCGAGCCGGTCTTTGACCGCCTCGAGGCCGACCTCGCCAAGGCCATGCTCTCGCTCCCGGCGACCAAAGGTTTTGAAATCGGCAGCGGTTTCGCCGGCGCGCGTCTGCGCGGCAGCGAGCACAACGACCTCTTTGAGACGCGCGACGGCCGCGTGGGCACCGTGACGAACCGCAGCGGCGGCACACAGGGCGGCATCAGCAACGGCGAGGAGATCGTGTTCCGCACGGCCTTCAAGCCCACCGCGACCGTGCTGCGCCCGCAAAAGACGGTCGATGTGCACGGCGCCGCGACCGAGCTGATCGGCCGCGGCCGTCACGATCCTTGCGTAGTCCCCCGTGCTGTCCCGATCGTCGAGGCGATGGCCGCGCTAGTGCTCGTCGATCACTGGCTGCGCCACGCGGCGCAGAATCAGGCGGTCAGGTTCTGAGCGTAATCTCGCCGGCGGCCAGCCGGTGCAAAAACAGCGCCACGACCTGCGCGCGGGGGGCCATCGTGGGGATGACGACGAATTCCCGCGCGCTGTGCAGGTGGTCACCAAGCGGGCCGAGGCCGTCGAAGCTCGGGAGGCCCTCGGCCGCGAGGAAGTTGCCGTCCGACGCGCCGCCGGTGTGGACCCACGAGAACGGCGGCACGCCCACGTCGCGCGCGGCGCGCTGCCACTCGGGGAAAAGCTTCTCCTCGAGCGGGAGGCACTCCTTGGGCGGGCGGTTGAAGCGCAGATCGAGCTCCAGACGGTAGCCCTCGCGGGCGTTGATGGTGGCGGCGAGGGCCTCGAGGCGGGCGGTGATTAGCGCGCGGTCGGTCATCTTGGTGACGCGCACGTCGAGCTCGGACTCCGCGAAATCCGGCACGACGTTGGTGGCGGGGCCGCCGCCGCGGATGTTGGCGACGTTGACGAGCACGCCGGGCAGCTCGGCGGGGAGACGGCTCGCGGCCTGTAGAAATTCGGCGAGGGCGAGGATGGCGTTACGGCCGTCGCTCGGAACCTTGGCGGCGTGGCCGGCGCGACCGTGGCAGCGCGCGGTGGCTCCGCCAGTGCCCTTGCGCGAGTGGACGATGTCGCCGTTGGGGCGCGCGGGCTCGAAGACGAAGCCGAACTGCGCGCGCCGCGCGGCCTCGGCGAAGAGCGCGCGGCTGCCGTGCGAGCCGGTCTCCTCGTCGGGCGTGAGCAGCACCTCCCAGCCGAGCGCGGCGGCGTGCGGCGTCTGCTCAAAGGCCTGGAGCGCGGCGAGCATCGTGACGAGGCCGCCCTTCATGTCGGTCACGCCGGGGCCGTTGAGCCGATCGGCGTCGAGCCAGCGGCATTTTTGAAACGGGTCGTTGGCCTCGTAGACGGTGTCGAAGTGGCCGCTGAACAGCAGCTGCGTGCGCGCGGCGGGGCGCACGCGCACACGCAGGGCGGCCGCCGTGCCGGGGCACGCGGGCTCGTCGACGATGGCGCCGGGAAACGTCCCGAACTCGGCCCGCAGCGCGGCGCGCATGGTGTCGAGGCCGGCGCGGTGGCCGGAGCCGGAATTGATGTGCGCCCATTTTTCGAGGAGCGCGGCGAGTTCGGGCGTGCGCGCGGGCAGCGCGGCAATGGAGGCGGGCAGGGTCATGGTGTGGGAGGACTTTCGGTCAGTTGTCCGTCCGCGGCGGAAACGATCCGCACGGTGGCCGGGCGCTCGACGCGCAAGTTCGAGAGATCAAGGGCGCTGTCGGGCCCGAGTCCGGTCACGCGCACGCCCCGCAGGGCGAGCGGCTGGCCGGCGGCGAGCCGCGTCGGCGGCTGCGTTGGCTGCACGAGCCAGGCGCGGCCTTCCTTCTCGGTGAAGACTTTCGCCGCGCCGCCGGGCTCGACGCACAGCGCCGTGCCCTCGTCGATCCCCAGGCCGACGAGGCGCGGAGGGTTTTCCTCCGCCTGCGCGCGAGCGAGAAACACGATCAAGCGGCCGAGTCGCTGGCGCGCCATGAAATGCGAATCCGTGACTACGCCCGCGAGCGCAGGCGCCGCGATGAAATCACGCCCGACCGCGACCGCGCGGTGGAACGGATCGCGCAGCGCGGTCTCGCTCGTGATCGAGCCGTGGGGCGCGCCAAAGTAGAACTGCCCGAGCACGGCGAGACCGGCACTGAGCCCACCGAGGGGCTTGCCAGCGCGGACGTGGGCATTGAGCGCTGTGCCCACCGGCGAGCCTTTCCACCACGCGACGTAGCGCGCCTGATCGCCGCCCGCCAGCCAGATGCCCTCCGCGCGGGCGATAATCTCCAGCACGCGGGGATCGCGGGCCGCGCTGGCGTCGTTGAACAGGATCGTCTCCACCGAGTCGGCGCCGCCGACCTTGTCGGTCACAAACGCCTGGTAGCCGTCGCCGCCCGAGGCGCGCAGCACGACGATGTCGCCGCCGCCGGCGCACGCGACAAACCACCGCCAAGCCGCCACCACCTCGCCGCCGCCGCCGGCGAGCACGAGGCCGGCGCGCGTGGCGGCGGGCCGGGCGTCGGCGGGATTGCCAGCGATCCAGTAGTCGTAACTCGCGGCCGGCAGAGCCACGGGCAGCAAGGCGGACAGCAGGCGGATTTTTAACCAGCGGCGCGACATGGGCGGTTCAGGGCTTGGCGCCGGAAAACTTCATCCGGCGCACGAGCCGGGAGAGGAGCCACGGGGCGAGGCGCTTTACGTAGATGCCCGCGGTCTCCCAGCCGCCCACGACGATTTCCTCGCGCCCGCGGGCGACGCCGCGCACGAGGGCGGCGGCGCATTTTTCCGCGCTGATGCCGCGGGTGTGCGTGGCCTCGGTGCGCCCGTGGGACTCGCCGCGCGGCCCGACGGCATTGGCGGAGACCGCGGTGTTGACGTAGCCGGGGCACACGATCGTGACGCGGATGCCTTCGCGCCAGAGCTCGGCGCGCAGCGAATCGAAGTAGCCGTGGAGCGCGTGCTTGGCCGCCGCGTAGGTCGAGCGGCCCGGCGTGCCGAGGTAGCCCATGACGCTGCTCACGACAACGATGTGCCCGGCGCGCCGCGCGCGCATCGACGGGAGCGCGGCTTTGGTCAGCGCGACCGGGCCAAAGTAATCGACCTCCATCAACGCGCGCTCGGTCTTCTCGTCGGCCTCGGCCGCGAGCGCGCGCTGGCTCACGCCGCCGTTGTTCACGAGCACATCGATTTTTCCCATCCGCGCGATCGCGTCGGCGACGGCGGCGGGAAACGTCTCGCTCCGGGCGAGGTCGAGCGGGAGCGCGACGTGATCGGCGGGCCGCGCGCAGGCGCGGCGCACGCGCTCGAGCTCCGCGGGCCGGCGGCTCGAAAGCACGAGCCGCGCGCCCTCGCGGGCAAATGCAAACGCAGACGCCTCGCCGATTCCCGACGAGGCGCCTGTAATCCAAACAACCTGGCCCGCGAATCTCATGCGGTCAGGCGAGCGGCGGCACGCGGCCGCGCGCTCATTGCGATTTCTTGGCCTTCTTGGCGGCCTTGTCGGCCGCTTTGTCGGCGGCGGCGTCGGCCTTGCTCGGGGCGGCTTCCTTCACCTCCACCTTGGCGGCGACCATCGTGTAGCTGATGGTGACCTTGGCGCCGACGGCGAGTTTGCCGTCGACCTTCGTGGCGGCGCTGCGATCGATTTCCCACTTTTCGTCGCCCTTTTGGACGGTGATGACGCTGTCGGTCAGGGCGATGATGGGGCCGGTGACCTGGTAGGATTTGGCTCCGGCGGCGTGGAGACCGACGGCAGCGAGGAGAAACAGGGGAAGGAGGTATTTCTTCATGGCGGCGGGAAGAAAAAGGAAAGCGGGCTCGGATTCAACCGGAGAGTAGGCGGCGGGCCGGAGCCCCTCATCACGCGCAATAGACGCCGCCGTTGATGTCCAGCGTTGCCCCGGTGATGAAGCCGTCGAACTCACCCGCGAGAAACACCGCCGCGCGCGCGACATCGTCCGCGTTGCCCGCGCGGCCAATCGGGATGGTGGCGATCGTGGCGTCCGCCGCCTGCTTCGTCGTGTGCGTGTCGTGGAAGCTGGTGCCCAGAATCAGACCCGGGGCGAGGGCGTTCACGCGGATGCCCCGCGGCCCGAGCTCGGCGGCGAGGGCGCGGGTGAAGGTGAGCACGGCACCCTTGGCGGTCGAGTAAGCGAGCGAGCCGGCATGGCCGCCCTTGCGTCCGGCGAGCGACGACAGGTTGACGATGCTGGCGCCGCCGCGGGTCTTCGCCGCGGCGGCGAGGTGCGGCGCGGCGGCGCGCGTGACTTTGCGGAGCGAGCCGACGTTGAGCATGATCGTCTGGGACCAGAACTCGTCGTCGGCCTCCGCGAAGGCGCGCCGCGCGATGAGCGAGCCGGCGTTGTTGATCAAGATATCGAGCCCGCCGAGCGCCTGCACCGCGGCCGCCACGAGCGCGTCGCACGCCTCCGTGCGCGTGAGATCGCCGTCGAGCGCGACGCAACGGCGCCCCATGGCCGCGGCCTCGCGCGTGAGCGCCTCCGCGGCGCTGCCGCTGGTGCGATAGTGGACGGCGACATCGCAGCCCGCCGCGAGGAGGTGCCGCGAAATCGCGAGCCCTATGCCCTGCGCGCCGGCGGTGACAAGCGCGCGTTTGCCGAGGAGTTTGGTCATCGGTTCGACGCTTGCGCGCGGTCAGCGGCGGTCAACGGCGGAGGTTGGCCCAGAATCCACCCGGCTCAGGGAGCGCACGAATTCCCGCACGGCCGGCGCCGCCCCCTCGGCCGCCCACATGAGCACGACCTCCAGGCCGCGGAGGCGCGGCGCGAACGGCCGGAAAACCACGCCGCGCGGGGCCGTCGCGGTGAGCGACTCGGGATACGGCGCCACGCCGAGCCCGGCGGAGACAAGCCAGACGAGCGCCGCGAGATCGTCGGCCGCGTGGTTGAGGGCCGGCTGCACGTCATGTCTCGCGCAAAGGCCGAGCAGGCGCTGGCCGTAGTGCGGGTTGCTCTCCGGATTGATGAGGAGCAGCGGCGCGCGGTGCAGCAGGCGCACGGGCACGCTTTTCCGTTTTGCCCACGGATGGTCCGCCGGGAGCGCGAGCACCTGTTCCTGCGGGCCGAGCGCGATCTGGCGCCACTTCGGATCAGCCTGCGAGGGCCGCGTGAGCGCCACATCGATCTGACCGGCCGCGAGCAGGCGATGGAGCGTGGCCACATCCTCGTGCCACACGCGCAGCCGCACGTGCGGGAAGGCGCGGTGAAACGCCTTCAGCGCCGCCGCCACCTCCGGCGTGGCGCAGGGCGTGATGAGGCCGAAGCGCACCGTGCCGGTGCGGCCCGCGGCGAGGTCGCGCGCGGCGTCGGCGGCGCGTTGCGCGGCCGCCAGGGTCTCGAGCGCCGCGGGCAGAAAGGCCCGCCCGGCCTGCGTCAGGGCCACGCCGCGCGGCCCGCGATCGAACAGCGCGACGCCGAGCTCCGCCTCGAGCGAGCGCACCTGCGCGCTCAACGGCGGCTGCGCGATCCGCAGCCGGCGCGCGGCCTGCGAGACGTTGAGCGTCTCCGCGACGGTGACGAAATAGCGCAGGTGCCGCAGTTCCATGCCGCCCATACAGGGAACGTATGGGGGCGGAAGCAAAGTTGTATTGGGCGCGGCGCCCGTGGCGCGCTAGACTCACGGCATGTCCTCCGCCGCTCCCGCCTCCGCCGCCCGCAAACGCGTCCTCATGATCGTCGCCAACCCCGCGACCTCGCCCGTGACGGGCTGGCCCGTCGGTTTCTGGGCCGCCGAGCTCACGCACCCGTGGACGGGGTTTGTCCACGCCGGCTACGAGGTCACCCTGGCCAGCCCGCGCGGCGGCCGGGTCGCCGTCGACAGCTACAGCGACCCGCGCGATGCGAGCGGCTATTCCAAACACGACATCATCAGCCTGGGCGTGCTGAGTCATCCCGGCATGGCTGCGATGCTGGAGAACACCGCTGCGCTCGCCGCCGTGAACATGACCGACTACGACGCCATCTTCGTCTGCGGCGGCCAGTCGCCGATGGTCACGTTCATCGACGATGCGGCGCTGCACGCCTTCGTCGCGCGCGCCTACGAGGCGGGCAAGGTCGTCGCGCTCGTGTGCCACGGCACGTGCGTGCTGCTCAAGGTCCGGACGAGCGACGGCAAGCTGCTTGTCGACGGCAAGACCTGGACCGGCTTCGCGAACAGCGAGGAGCGCTTCGCCGAGCAAGCCGTGGGCGTAAAAATCCAGCCGTTCTGGGTCGAGACGGAGGCGAAGAAAATCGCGGGGACCAATTTCATCACGCACAACGCCTTTGAGGAGTTTGCGGTCCGCGACGGCCGCTTGATCACCGGTCAGCAGCAAAACTCCGGCCGCGCCGCCGCCGCACTTGTGATCGCGGCGCTCGGCCAATGATCCTGCGTCTTTCGCCATGAACATCGCGATCATCGGGGCGGGCAATGTGGGCGGCGCGCTCGGCGGCAGCTGGGCGCGCGCGGGTCATCGGATCAGTTTCGGCGTCCGGGATCCGGCGGCGGAGAAGACGCGCGCGCTGCTCGCCAGCGCCGGCGCCAGCACGAGCGCAGCGCTGCCCGCCGAGGCCGCGCGGGGAGCGGAGGTCGTCGTGCTCGCCACGCCGTGGGACGCGACCGAGGCTGCGCTCGCCGCGGCCGGGGATCTGCACGGCAAGGTCTTGGTTGATTGCACCAACCCGCTGAAGTTCACGCCCGGCGTCGGCCTTGAGCTTGCGCTCGGGTTCAATGAATCCGGCGGCGAGCGCGTCGCCGGCTGGGCGGCCGGGGCGCGCGTCGTGAAGGCGTTCAACACCTACGGCTGGGAGAATTTCGCCAACCCGCGCTACCCGAACGCCGCGGAACTGAAGCCCGTGATGTTCCTGGCTGGCGACGCCGCCGCGGCGAAGGCGACCGTGGGCCAGCTCGCGACGGACATCGGGTTCGAACCCTTCGACGCCGGCGCGCTGCGCGCCGCGCGCGAGCTCGAGCCGCTCGCGTTGATCTGGATCCGCCGGGCGTTTTCCGGGGCGCGCAACCCGCACTTCACGTGGGCGCGGCTCACGCGCTGAGCGCGCGCCGCAGGGCGTTTTGGGTGATGCGCTGCACGCGCGGGTCGGGGCCGTGGGGGCGGCTCCAGTGCGACCAAGGCAGGATGTGCCCGGGCGGCGAGGCCAGGCCCTGCGCCCAGAAAATCGTGGCGGCGTTGAAGGTGATGCCGCCCTTGGGGCCGGGGTGGACGGTGGCGGTGTAACGCGCGGGGTTGTCGCCGCCCTGCCACACGGTGCCCTCGGCCACGACCTCGAGGCCGGGCAGCTTCGCGGGCGCGCCGTGGTGCTCCCAGCCGACGAGGCCCGGGATGGAGTCGCCGCGTTTCATGCCCGTGCCCTCGAAGATCCAATGATCGGGCAAGGCGCAGGTCCAGTCGCCGCCGCCGTTGAACGGCACGATGCTGCGCGCGCCCATGAGCAGGCTCTCGTCGGGACCCGCGCGGCGCCACGCTTCGGTGAAGACGCGGATCGCGGCGCGGATTTCCTCGTCGGTGAGGCCGCCGAAGATGCCGGTGCGCGTGAGCGTGCGATGGGCCACGCCGCGCGACGACGCGGAGAACGGGGTGACGCCGAAGACCGAGTTGCCGCACAGCCACAGCGCGCTCAGGCCGCGCTCGGCGACGGCCTTTTTCACCGCGTCGTATTGGCGGACATCCCAATACTCGTCGTGGCCGACGCTGAGGAAGGCCTTGCAGCGCGCGAGGTGCGCGAGGTCGAGGGTGTCGCAATTGGCGCCGTAGGTGACGTCGTATCCGTGCTGCTCGAGCCAGTAGAGCAGCGGGTATTCCCAGAGGAGAAACTCGCCCGAGCCAATCGAGAGCGGGTGCTCGAAGATCTGCGCGTATTTCCCGTAGGGCCGGTCGAAGCTCACGCTGAGGTCGACGGCGTGGGCGCCGCGGGGATCGGTGTAGAGCGAGAAGTTGTCGGGCCAGCGGTTGTAGGCCTGCCACGTGTTGTCGCTGCACTGGAAAAGCAGGTCCGCCGCGCGCCGGTCGCGCACGATGAAGATCACGTAGCTCTGCCAGTAGGGGTCGCTCGGCGACGAAGGCACGGTGGTGAGCCGGCCGAGGTAGACGCCGCTGAGCCAGTCCGCGGGAACCGTGAGCGACGCCGCGGGCTCCCACGCGCACTCGCGCAGGCGTTGCTCGCCGACGGGCGGGACGGGCTGCGGCTTGCCGTGGAACGGCCCGAGCTGCGCCACGCGGCGCGCGCCGACGCCGCCGTAGTAGCCCATGCGAAAAACCTCGATCGTGAACGACCGCGCCGGCGCGGTGCTCACCATGAAGTCGAGGGTGTCGCCGGCGGCGACGCTCTGCCGCGAGCAATAGCCCTCGATGCGCGGCGAGCGGTAGCCGCCGGTCTTGTCGAGCCGCACGCGCGTGAGCTGCCACGCGTCGCCGGGACGGGCGTTTTCGCGCGCGATGGCCGAGGGCTGGGCCGGCGCGGAGGCGGCGGGCGCTCGCGCGGCCGAGGCGGCGAGCGCGGCGGCGCCGAGCTGGATGAAGTCGCGGCGGGGAATCATGGGCGGGGGCGGGGAGCAGGCTACATCGCCGCGTTCATCCCGCCGAGCTTGGCGGCCTGCTTCACGACGGCCAGCGCGGCCTTGAGGTCGAGGTCCTCGAGCTTCTTGAACGTGATGCAGCTGCGGCCGACCTTGACCTTGCCGAGCTTGGGGGCGGCCTGCTCGGCGAGGTAGCCGCCTTGGTCCACGGAGCAGATGTAGAGGCTGTAGTAATTCTTGCGGGCGCAGAGGCCGATGATGAACCAATCTCCCTCGCAGCTCTTGGATTTGTAGTGGAACTTGCCGTAGCCGATGATGCCGGACTGCAGGAACGGCTCGAGCTTCGGGGCGGTTTTGCGGATCGCGGCGTGGAGTGTTTCCATTGTCTCCCGGCGATCCGTTGGGAGTGAGGCGAGGTAGGCTGCTGGGGTGGCGGGGGCAGGCATGGTGCGACTGCGCCAAAGCCACGGCTTGCGGTCAAGCCGGGCGGGCCGGCGGATATCCGTGCATCTCCTGCCAGCTCGGACCGTCTGGCTAGACGCGGGGTTGACCTCCGCCCGCCCCTTGCCACATCTTTGTCTCCTTTCCCTCCGCCCCAAATTCCCCGCGGCCGACCGTCGGCCATCTTACCTGAACCTCCGAAAATACCGATTGCCCTATGAATAACTGGACCCGCAAGGACTTCCTCAAGACCACCCTCCTCGGTGGCGCCGTCATCGCCGCCGCCCGCCCGCGGCTCTTTGCCCAAGGCAGCGCCAATGGCGATATCCGCATCGGTGTTGTCGGCGTGGGTGGCCAAGGCTCGAGCCATATGCGCGACTACCTCGGCAAGCTCAAGGGAGCGCGCGTCGTCGCCATCTGCGACGCCGACAGCGATGTGCTCGCGAAGCGCGCCGCCGAGTGCGACAAGGCCGGCTTCAAGGTCGCGACCTACGCCGACTACCGAAAGATGCTCGAGAGCAAGGACGTCGACGCCATCGTCATCGGCACGCCCAACCACCAGCACTCACTCCAGACCATCTGGGCGTTGCAGGCGGGCAAGGACGTCTACGTCGAGAAGCCCCTTTCGCACAACGTCTGGGAAGGCCGCCAAGCGGTTGAGGCCTCGAAGAAATACACGAAGAACATCGTCGTGGCCGGCACCCAGAACCGCTCCTCACTCGACATCATGGAGGCCATCGCCGACGTCCGCGCCGGCAAGTATGGGAAGATTCAGTGGGTCCGCGGCCTCTGCTACAAGCCCCGCGACAGCATCGGCAAGACGACCGGGCCGCAGCCGGTGCCGGCCTCGGTGAACTACGATCTCTGGACCGGCCCCGCCGATCTCACCCCGCCGCGCCGCAACAGCGCGGCGCGCGGCCCGATCCACTACGACTGGCACTGGTTCTGGAATTACGGTGGCGGCGACATCACCAACCAGGGCATCCACCAGATGGACGTCGCCCGCTGGTTCCTTGGCGAGTCCGGCCTGCCGTCCTCCGTGATGAGCTTTGGCGGTCGCTTCGGCTACCTCGACGATGCCGAGACGCCCAACACGCTCGTGTCAGTCTTCAACTACGCGAAGGCCCCGCTGATCTTTGAGGTGCGCGGGTTGCCGACCAAGGCTGGCATGAAGGCGATGGACTCCTACAAGGGCGGCCGTGTCGGTGTCATCGTTCAGTGTGACAACGGCCACCTGCTGATCTCGGAGTCGGGCAACGTGACCGCCTTCGACAAGAATAACGAGCGCGTCAAGGCCTACACCGCGGGCGGCAACGGCTCGCACCGTGCGAACTTCGTCAAGGCCGTGCAGACCCGCAAGGTCGTCAACGGCCTCGTGCTCGAGTGCCACCTCTCCAGCGCGCTCTGCCATCTTGGCAACCTCTCCTACCTCGTGGGCGCGGAGAAATCCAACGCGCAGCTCGCCGACGCGGTGAAAAACGACGCCAACACCAAGGACTCGTTTGCCCGCGTGATGGATCACCTCAAGGCCAACGAGGTCGACACCGCCAAGACCAAGTCGGTCGTCGGCCCGCTCCTCAAGATCGACGGCAAGACCGAGATGTTCTCCGGCGGTGAGAAGACGATCACGGCGGCGGCGAACAAGCACCCGCTCCGCATGCGCGTCGGCCGCGGGGACTTCAAGATCCCGAACATGCAGGGGGCGACGGTCGCCGCCTCGTAAGGCCGCGGCGCATCTCACCGAGGCCCGTTTCAAAAGCCCCGCGCCCGGATGCGCGGGGCTTTTTTGTCCCTACCTGGTCGTTTCCGCGTAAGCTTCCATCCCCACGCACGAGCACACGAGGTTGCGGTCGCCGTAGACGTTGTCCACGCGGCCGACGCTTGGCCAGAACTTGCTCGCGCGCGTGAAGCGGTCGGGGAAAGCCGCGAGCTCGCGGGAGTAGGGGCGGTCCCACTTGTCGGCGCACACGACCTTGGCGGTGTGAGGCGAGTGCTTGAGGACGTTGTTGGCCTTGTCGGCCTCGCCGTTGGCGACGGACTGCATCTCGCCGTGGATCGCGATCAGGGCGTCGCAGAAGCGATCGAGCTCGGCCTTCGACTCGCTCTCGGTCGGCTCGATCATGAGCGTGCCGGGGACAGGGAACGACAGCGTGGGCGCGTGGTAGCCGTAGTCCATGAGGCGCTTCGCGGCATCCTCGGCCTCGAGGCCGTGCTTCTTCCAGCCGCGCAGATCGACGATGCACTCGTGCGCGATCAGGCCCGCGTTGCCGCGGTAGAGCACGGGGAAATACGCATCGAGCCGGCGCGCGACGTAGTTGGCGTTGAGAATCGCCTTCTTGGTCGCGTCGGTCAGGCCGTCTGGGCCCATCATGCGGATATACATCCACGAGATGACGAGGATGCTCGCGCTGCCAAAGGGCGCGGCGCTCACGGCGCCGACCCGCTGGTTCGCGCTGAACACATGGCCCGGGAGAAACGGCGCGAGGTGCTTCGCGACGCCGATCGGGCCCATGCCGGGGCCGCCGCCGCCGTGCGGGATGCAGAAGGTTTTGTGGAGATTGAGGTGGCAGACATCGGCGCCGATGTGCCCGGGCGAGGTGAGGCCGACCTGCGCGTTCATGTTGGCGCCGTCCATATAAACCTGCCCGCCGTGCTCGTGCACGATGGCGCAGATATCTTTGATCGAGGCCTCGAACACCCCGTGCGTCGACGGGTAGGTGACCATCAGCGCCGCGAGATCAGCGCTGTGCGCGGCGGCCTTGGCGCGCAGATCGGCGAGGTCGATGTTGCCGTTGGTGTCGCAGGCGACGGGCACGACCTTGAAGCCGCACATCGCGGCGGTCGCGGGGTTGGTGCCGTGCGCGCTGGTCGGGATGAGGCACACGTGGCGGCGGCCCTCGCCGCGCGATTCATGCCACGCGCGGATCACGAGGAGGCCGGCGTATTCGCCCTGCGAGCCGGCATTGGGCTGGAGCGAGACGGCGGCTAAGCCGGTGCACTCCGCCAGCCACGCCTCGAGATCGCGGAAGAGCTTTGCGTAGCCGCGCGTCTGCTCGGCCGGGGCAAATGGATGCAGCGCGCCGAACTCGGGCCACGACACGGGGAACATCTCCGAGGTCGCGTTGAGTTTCATCGTGCATGATCCGAGCGAGATCATCGAGTGGCAGAGCGAAAGGTCCTTCGCCTCGAGCCGGCGGATGTAGCGGAGCATCTCGTGCTCGGTGTGGTGGCGCGCAAACGTCGGGTGCGTGAGGAACGCGCTCGTGCGGGCGTGCGGAGCGGGGAAGGCCGCGAGCTGAGAGCTGGGAGCTGAAAGCTGAGAGCTGGAACCGAACAAGCCCAGCAGCGCGGAGACATCTTCGGCACTCGTCGTCTCATCGAGCGTGATGCCGACGGTGTTCGCGTCGACGGGGCGCAAGTTGAACTGCTTCGCCTCGGCGGCCGCGTGGATTTTTTTCGCATCGATGCCGCCGACGGTGAGGGTGTCGAACACAGGCTCGGCGTTCACCTTCGCGCCTTTGGCGCGCAAGCCCGCGGCGAGCAGTTCGGCCAGCGTCTTCACGCGGCGCGCGATCGCCTTGAGGCCCTCGGGGCCGTGATAGACGGCATACATCGAGGCCATCACCGCGAGCAGCACCTGCGCGGTGCAGATGTTGCTCGTAGCCTTGTCGCGGCGGATGTGTTGCTCGCGGGTGCCGAGCGCGAGGCGCATCGCGGGATCGCCCTGCGCGTCCTTTGACACGCCGACGAGGCGGCCGGGCATCTGGCGCTTGAACGCGTCCTTCGTCGCGAGGAATCCGGCGTGCGGACCACCGAAACCCATCGGCACGCCGAAGCGCTGAGCCGAGCCCACCGCGACATCCGCGCCGAACTCGCCCGGCGCACGCAGCAGCGTGAGCGCGAGCAAATCCGCCGCGACAATCGTGAAGGCACCGGCGGCGTGCGCGGCTGCGAAGAATGCTTCGAAGTCGTGAATCGAGCCGGTCGTGTCAGGGTATTGCACGAGGACGCCGAAGCAGTCGGCCGCCGGCGCAAAGGTGCGGTGGTCGCCCACGATGACCTCGACGCCGATGGGCTTCGCGCGCGTCTTCACCACGTCGATCGTCTGCGGGTGGCAGTGGCTGGAGACGAAGAATTTCCGGTGCGTCTCCGCGGCGCCTTCCTTCAGCCGGTGGCACATCATCATTGCCTCCGCGGCGGCCGTGCCCTCGTCGAGCATCGAGGCGCCCGCGATTTCCATGCCCGTGAGATCGCAGATCATCGTCTGGAAATTGAGCAGCGCCTCGAGTCGGCCCTGTGAGATTTCCGCTTGGTAAGGCGTGTAGGCCGTATACCAGCCCGGGTTCTCGAGGATGTTGCGCTGGATCACGCCGGGCACGTGCGTGCCGTGGTAACCCAGCCCGATGAAGCTGCGGAAAATTTTGTTCTCGCGCGCGTAGCCGCGCAGTTCCGAAAGCGCCGCGCTCTCGCCGATGGCCGCGGGCAGGTTGAGCGGCCCGCGCCGGATCGCGGGTGGCACCGCGGCGTCCGCCAGCGCATCCAGCGACGCGTAGCCCAGGGTGGCGAGCAGCGCGCCGGTCTCCGCCGGATCGTCGCCGTGGTGGCGGCGGGCAAACGTGTCGGTCGGGGCGAGCAGGGCGTGCGGCGAGGACATGAAAAGAAATTTGCACCGTAGGGCGGGGCAGGGACCGCGCAACCGTGATTTCGCGGCGCGGGTCGTGACTCATTTGTCACGGTGCCTTCGCGGGCTTGTCACGCGGGCGCCGCAGAATGCGGGCGATTGACGCCATCCTCCCGCCACCTATGACCTTATCCGTCCCCGCCCCGGTCGAAGCGCCGTCGCTTCGGCTTCACCCCAACCCGCCCCTCCCCATGAACTCCCGTCTCGCTGGAGGCCTGTCCTCCCGTGCTGTCTGCGGCTGCGTGCCCGCTTGGCGCGCCGCGTTTTGCCTCTCCCTGCTGGTTGTCGCCGCCACCGCGGCCGAGCCAGCCCGGGCGGCCAAGCTTCCCACCGAGGACGAGGTCGTCTCGCTCCAGAATTTCGTCGTCACGGGTTCGAACATCAAGCGCCTCGACATGGAGAAAGTCGCGCCCGTGACCGTGCTCGATCAGGATGCGATGACGGTGCGGCAGGCGTTGCTGCCCGTGGACATGCTCACGTCGCTGCCGTCCGTGGTGAACCTGCCGGAGAACGAGACGCGCCTCGGCTCCTCGGGTGCGCGCGGCGACAACGCCAACATCAACCTCCGCAACCTCGGCGCCACCGCGACGCTCATCCTCGTGAACGGCCGCCGCATGGCGATCAACCCGATGACGGCCGGCCTCTCGCAAGCCGTGAACGTGAACCAGCTCCCGACGCAAGGCATCGAGCGCATCGAGGTGCTGCGCGACGGCGCCTCGTCCATCTACGGCTCGGACGCCGTGGGCGGCGTGATCAACTACGTGCTCAAGCGCCAGTTTCAGGGCGCGGAGGCCACGCTGCGATTTGCGCAGCCCGAGCATGGCGCCGGCCAGAGCGTGCAGGGCACGTTCACGTTCGGCACGAGCTTCGCGCAGGGCCGCGGCCGGCTCTTCGGCACGATTGAGACGCTCTACCGCGAGGCGATTTTTCTGCGCGACCGCGACTTCAGCAAGACCTCGTTCCTCTCGGCGCAGGCGCCCGCGCCCTTCAACAACCCCGGCGGCCCGTTCGACGCCCGCACCGCGCGCGGCCGCTGGCCGATCTTCCGCATCGGCACGGCCACGGCCAGCAACTGGTTCCGCCCCGTCAACGGCACGCCCGTGCTCACGACCGCCGCGCCTAATTTCGCCGCCAACCCGGAATTCTACCTCGACCTCAATCAATTCGGCATGGCCGCGCCGCGCATGGCGCGCGCCAGCACGTTCGTTTCCGGCGAGCTCGACGTGACCAAGCGCATCACGGCCTTCGCCGACTTCTCCTACTACAAGGCCGAGTCCACGATGGTCCGACAGCCGCTCGCGCTGAACGCCCCCACGTCCGATAAACTCGCCGTGCTGCCGATCGACAATCCTTACAACCCCTATGGTTCGCGCTTCTACTCCGCCACCGGCGCGCCCAATGCCGACGGCGCCGCGCGCCTAACCGGTGCGCCGCGTGAAATCAGCATCGTCTCCGTGACGCTGCCCGATCTCGGCGTGGAGAAAGTCTCGACCAAGGCCGACGTCGTGCGCGCCGCCGCCGGCTTTCGCGGCAAGCTCGGCGACAACTGGTCGTGGGAAAGCTCCGCGTTCTACAACCGCGTCCAAGGCAAGGACGACGCCTTCCCCGACGTGCGCGAGAGCCTGCTCGCCGCCGCGCTTCGTCGCACGGACGCCACGGCCTACAATCCGTTTGGCTACACGTTCCGGGTGCAGGGCAACGCCGTCGTCGCCGATCGCCCCTACACGAATCCCGCCGCGACCGTCAGCTCGTTTGCCTCCGTCTACTCCCGCAACGCCACGTCGTCGATCGCGAGCGGCGACCTGCGCGTCACGGGCCGGCTCTTCCGCTGGTGGGGCGGCGACATCCAGACCTCGTTCGGAACCGAATACCGCAGCGACCGCCTCGCGGACAAACGCCCGCCCTTCAGCGGTGAGAATCCGCCCGGCGCCGGCCTCGACACCACCGACAACGACTATCTCCTCCACCCGCCGCGGCCCGACGTGATCGGCGACCGCCAGATCGCGAGCTTCTACGCCGAGCTCGTCGTGCCGCTCGTGCCCGCGGAGAAGCGCGTGCCGCTGGTCAACACGCTCGAGCTCACCGCGTCGGGCCGCAATGAGCGCTACAGTGACTTTGGCAACACGACCAAGCCCAAGGTCGGCCTCAACTGGCGCCCGGCCTCTTGGCTCATGCTCCGCGGCTCCTACAACGAAGGCTTCATGGCGCCGAGCCTCGCCGCGCTCTTCACCAGCCCGCGTTGGTCGATCTCGGCCGGCGCCGGCGACATCGACACCTACCGCAACCCGCTCACCAACGAGGGCGCCTACGTGCAGCGCACCTATTTCGGCGGCAACCCGGCGCTCAAGCCGCAGGAGTCCAAGGGCAAGACCTACGGCATCGTGCTCGACGTGCCCGGCATCAAGGGCCTGAGCGTGACCGCCGACCAGTGGCGCATCGAGCGCACCAACCTCCTCGGCCAGCGCAGCACCGGCCAGATCCGCGATAGCGACGCCGCGCTCATCCGCGCCTACACCCGCGCGCAGCTCGCCGCCGGCCGCACCATCGCCCAGATCGATCTCGGCAGCGGGACACCCAACTACAAGGGCGACCCGGATGTCGTGCGCTACGCGGTCACGCCCGAGGACATTGCGGCCTTCGCGCCCTACAACAACGCCAACCCCGGCAACCAGCAGGGCATCGTCGGCAAGGTGTTTTCGGTGAACCAGCCCTTCATCAACGTCGCCGAGAGCCTTCACGAGGGCGTCGATCTCGGCCTGCGCTATGTCGTGCCGCGCTTCCCGTGGGGCAACGTGGTCTTCAACTCCGATTGGTCCTATTTCGTGCGTTCCCGCTCGATCACGCGTCCCGCAAACGTCGCCGCCATCGAGGTCGACGACATGAACACGAGCGGCGTCGCGCGCTGGCGGGGCACGAGCAACGTCTCCTGGCGCCGCGGCGCGTGGTCCGGCAACCTGGGCGCCTACTACGTCGGCCCCACGCAGGGCGGCGCAAGCACGACGCAGGCGATCTGGGAATCGCTGGGCCGGCCGGGCTACATCTCACGCCAGTTCACGGGCGGTCAGTTTGTCTACCGCTACGTCGTCAACTCGACGATCACCTACAACGCCTCGCTCGGCTACCGCTTCGGCCCCGACGCCGCGAAGTGGCTGCGCGGCACGCGCGTGCGCGTGGGCGTTGCGAACCTCTTCGACAAGGAGCCGCCGCTCACGACCGGCGCCTTTGGCTACGATCCCGGCGTGAGCCAGGGCCTCCTGCCCGGCCGCACGTGGTCGATCGAGTTCGGCCGGCAGTTCTGAGGTTTAGCGGCAAGGGCCAGCGAACCGGCGCTTTGGCAGCCCGCCTTGGCAGAGGCGGGACCGACGGCGGGTCCAGTTCCGGAAAATCCCGCTTCTCACGAAGCGGGCTACCAGCCCAGCATGCGCGCGAATGACCACCAAGCCCGAGCGTGCCGCCTTCATTGATCGCCGCCTCGCCGAACTCTATCCCGCCACCCCCATCCCGCTCGATCACAAGGACCCGTTCACGCTGCTCATCGCGGTGCTGCTGTCCGCGCAGAGCACCGACAAGGGTGTGAACAAGGTCACGCCCCGGCTCTTCGCGCTCGCCGACACGCCGGAAAAGATGATGCGCCTCCCGGTCGAGCAAATCCGCGAGATCATCAAGCCCTGCGGCCTCTCGCCCGCGAAAGCGAAGAACATCGCCGCGCTCTCCCGCCTGCTGGTCGAGCGGCACGGCGGCCAGGTGCCGAGGACCTTTGAAGAGCTCGAGGCGCTGCCGGGCGTCGGCCACAAGACCGCGAGCGTGGTGATGGCGCAGGCCTTCGGCGTGCCGGCGTTTCCCGTCGACACGCATATCCACCGCCTCGCCCAGCGCTGGAAACTCACCAACGGGAAAAACGTGGAGCAGACCGAGGCCGATTTGAAAAAGCTCTTCCCCCGCGAGCACTGGAATCAGCTCCACCTGCGGATCATCTTTTTCGGGCGCGAGCATTGCACGGCCCGAGGATGCGACGGCACGGTCTGCGAGATTTGCCGCACCATGGGCTCGCGCAGGAAAACCCAGACGCCGTCCGGGCTATCTCGCCGACGGTAAAGCGCGGCGCAGATCTTCTAACGACGCGCGAGCGCTTTCATGGAATGGATCCCCGGGCTGGGACTTCTTTAGGATCAACTCAAAGCCGGCCGTGGCGCCCTCGACGTCGCCCACGTAATAGCGGATGCAGGCGAGATTGTTGCAATAGTTCAGATTGTCCGGCTGCAGTCTAACTGCGGAGCTGGCGTGGCTAAGGGCCTCGCGGAATTTTCCCGCTTTGGTCAGCAAGAGCGCAGTCACATGATGCGCTTCGTCGTGGGCAGGATCGAGCTGAAGGGTGATGGCCAGCGCCTCCAGGGCTTCGGAAAACTGTTCTTGCCGTATGAAAGCAGAGGCGCGCTGAAAGTGATGCCCGGCCGTCATGCCGAGCGGCGGCGTCCGGCAATCCGCCAGCTCGGCGTGAACGAAACGGATCGGCCATGTGCCGTTGCCCGATACGTGGTGCGCGGGTGTGAGGAAATTGAGTGCCGCTGCCGCTATGGACACCGGCACGGCAGCAAGCGGCTGGCGTTTCCACCACATGAGCGTCGCCGCCGTCGCCACCGGAACGAAAACCGACATCGAACGGCTGGTATCCTCAGCGATGAACAGGTTGATCGCGAGGGTTCCCACGAAAAGCAGTGTCAGCCCGGAAGCCCGCGACAGGCACGACCGCCACTCCAGGGCGAGCCAGGCGAGGATAGGCACCCAAAAGAAACGTAGGCCGTGCCAAACTCCCTGGAGGTAGATCCACGGCTCAATCGCCATTTGCCGCGCCGACAGGCCGGTAAGGTAGCCGAGTGTCGTCTCATCGTGAGCGATGATTGTGCTGCCGGCGCGAACCGCGATCCACGGTGCAACGCCCGCGACGATCATGACGGTAATGCGTGGACCCGAAATCGCTTGGATGCTGCGCGCGAAGCTAGGTTGGAGAATACATCGCGTGGCCCCAAGCAACGGCAGCACGAGCACGAAGCGCTCGTCGATCCAGGGCGTTGCGAGGAGGGCGGCAATCATCCCCCAGCCGGGAAGAAAAAGGAATGCCAACAGGCCCAGCATCAACCATGAGTCGAAGTAACCGAGCCAGCCGGTCGAAACGAAAAACCAGGAGCAGGTTGCCGCCAGGGACGTCAGGGCCGCGGTGAGGCGAACATCCGGCGACTGCCGAATCGCGAGCCAAGCGACCAACATTAGCACACCGACCGCCCCGACGTGCGGCAGCGCGAGGTAAACCTTTGGAGGCACGTGGAGCACGTGCCCGAGGACGGGAAAAAGCAGCCTCCAGTTCAGGACGCGATTGGTGTGATCGGAGAATTTCAGGGACGGATCCGCCAGCTGTTTCAATGCGGCTTGGGCACGGATCACTTCTGAAGTTGTCACGGGCAAGTTTACCGTGAGTAGCCGCCAATACACGAACCGCGGCGAAAAACACGCCAGCGAGAGCGCGCCGACCAACCCCACTATTCCAGCGAGCCTCCAAAAAGCGAACGCCTGTGGTTGCGCGGGTAAAGCCGCCATGATGGCGGGACTCTTGGAGCGGGCTCATTTTCGGCGAGGTTTTTCGCGCGGTCCGGGCCGGATGGAATTTTCTGCCGCCAGCCAGCACCGCGGTTTTTGACCACTGTGCAAGGGAAGGATCGCCGCCCGTTCCTTTCGGGGCCGCTTCTCAAAACGAGATTGATTCGCCCCGCCCGCCTGTCCACGTTCGCACCCTCAGACTGGACGCTTAGCTCAGTTGGTTAGAGCACCTGCTTCACACGCAGGGGGTCCGCGGTTCGAGTCCGCG
>JAEUHB010000471.1 GCA_016794665.1 Opitutaceae bacterium | reverse complement strand
CCGACGGCGCGAAACCAGCGATCGCGGCAAGCGCAGCGAGGTAACTGAAAGCAAAGGACAACGCGAAACGAAGCCGCGGGAGAATTCTCGGACGAAACCCGGTTGGCGTGGACATGAGCGGCGGGGGGGAAGCCGCACCGGACGCAATCCAGCGGCCCTTATTCAGTCAAAGGCAGAATGGCCTCGGGAAGGCCCCCGAGCGGCCCCTCTGGGCCGGCCCCCTACTCCGCGCGCAGAATGTAGCCGCGCAGGTATTCGCTTTCCATCATCGTCACGAGCACGGGATGGTCGGGCGGTTGGTGGCTCCATTCGAGCACCCGCACCTTGCGCTTCGCATCGGCCGCCGCCGCCGCGAGCACTCCCCGGGTCTCGGCGTCCTGCATGTGATGCGAGCAGGTGTAGGTGGCGAGCACGCCGCCCGGCGCGAGCCGCTGCAGCGCGCGCAGGTTGATTTCCTTGTAGCCGCGGAGCGCACCCTCGAGCGCGCTCTTCGATTTCGCGAAGGGCGGCGGGTCGAGCACGATCACGTCCCAGAGTCCGTCGCCGGCGCGCACCGGGTCGTTGAACCAGTCGAACACATTCGCGACCTCGAATCTTGCCGCCGCCGCCACGCCGTTGCGCTCGGCGTTTTTCCTGGCCGCGGCGATGGCGTCCTCGGCGCTGTCGAGCCCGAGCACCTCGCGCGCGCCGGCGCGCGCCGCGTGCAGCGCGAAGGCGCCTTGGTTGCAGAACGCATCGAGGACGCGCTTGCCGGCGCAATATCTGGCGACCGCGGCATGCTGCGGCCGTTGGTCGAGGTAGAAACCGGTCTTTTGCCCGCCCTGCAAATCGAGCCAGTAGTCGAACCCATCGATGCCCACCCAGCGCGGCTCCCACGCCGCCCCCGAGCGCGTGTGCACTTCCATCGGCAAGCCCTCGAGCCGCCGGATCGGCGCGTCGTTGCGAAAAATAATCTCCGCCGGCTGCACGATCTCCGCCAGGAGATCGCCGATGAGGGCCGCGCGCTTCTCCAGCGCCGCCGTCTGGATCTGCACGACCAGCGCGTCGCCGAATTGATCGACCACCAGGCCGGGGAGATCATCCGACTCGCTCCAGACGAGGCGCCGGTTCGCGGCTTGTTCGCGGCGCGCGATCGCCCGCGAGATCGCGCCGCGCAGGAAATTCGCGTCGAGCGCCGTGTGCTCGCGGCTGAACCGCCGCCACACGATTTGCGAGCGCGAGTTGTAGACGCCGCTGCCGAGGAACCGGTCCGCACGATCACGGCATTCCACGACCTCGCCGTCGTGCTCCGCGGGCAGCAGCGCCTCGACTTCGTTGGCAAACACCCAAGGGTGCCCGCTGAGCACGCGCGGCTTCGCGTTTGGTTTCAATTTCAGCGTCGGCAAGGTGGACATCCGGTCATCATCGCCCCGGCGCGGACGCAGGGAAGTCCGAAGTTCTGCCTTTCCCTTTGCGGCGTTGCGAGGTTGCGTGGTCCCTCCTCGTCCATGTCACCCGCCCAAGAAATCGCCCGCCGCCGCACCTTTGCGATCATCTCGCACCCTGACGCGGGCAAGACGACGCTCACGGAAAAGTTCCTCCTCTACGGCAACGCCATCCACCTCGCCGGCGCGGTCACCGCGCGCAAGAACCAGCGTGCCACCGCCTCCGACTGGATGGAGCTCGAGAAGCAGCGCGGCATCTCGATCAGCTCGACCGTCCTGCAGTTCGACTACACCGGCTATGCGGTCAACCTGCTCGATACCCCCGGCCACAAGGATTTCTCCGAGGACACCTACCGGGTCCTCACCGCGGTCGACGCCGCGCTCATGGTCATCGACGCCGCCAAGGGCGTGGAGACGCAGACGCGCAAGCTCTTCGAGGTCTGCCGCCGCCGCGGCGTGCCGATCTTCACGTTCATGAACAAGTGCGATCGGCCGACGCGCAACGCGCTCGAGCTGCTCGACGAGCTGGAGACCGTGCTCGGCCTCCAGTCCTCCCCGGTCATCTGGCCGCTCGGCAACGGCCCGGGCTTCCGCGGGGTTTTCGATCGCCGCACACGGCAGGTGCATCTCTTCGAGCGCGTGCCGGGCGGCAAGTTCCAGGCGCCCGTCAGCGTCGCGTCGCTCGACGACCCGGTCGTGCGCGAGAAGCTCGACGACTACACCTTCAACGAGGTGAAGGAGCAGCTCGCGATGCTCGACGGCGCCGGCCATCCGTTTGACCTCGCGGCGGTGCAGGCCGGGAAGCAGACGCCGGTATATTTTGGCAGCGCGGTGAACAATTTCGGCATCCAGCTTCTGCTTGATGGCTTCCTCAAGGATTCGGTGCCGCCGTCCCCGCGGCGCGCCGTCGCCATCGATAACCCGAAGTCGAAAATGGAAAATGGCGCCGTCGCGGACGCGCCCCGGCTCATCCCGATCGACGATCCCCGGTTCAGCGGCTTCGTCTTCAAGATCCAGGCCAACATGGACCCGAAGCACCGCGACCGCATCGCGTTTGTGCGCGTCTGCTCGGGCAAGTTTGAGCGCGACATGATGGTCCTGCACCCGCGGTCGGGGAAGACGATCCGCCTCTCGTCGTCGCAAAAGCTCTTCGGGCAGGAGCGGGAGACGGTCGATGTCGCGTGGCCCGGCGACGTGATTGGCCTCGTCGGCCACGACGTGCTCGGCATCGGTGACACGCTCACGACCGACAAGTCGATCCGCTACGACGAGATTCCGCGGTTTCCTTCGGAGGTGTTCACCTACATCTCGAATCCCAGCGCGGGCGACGCGAAGAAATACCGCGCCGGCCTCGAGCAGCTTCTGCAGGAAGGCGTCGTGCAGTCCTTCACGGCGAAGAACGCCCCGCCCGGCGCGACGCTCCTCGCCGCGGTGGGCCCCCTGCAATTCGAGGTCGTGCAATGGCGCCTGCAGTCCGAATACAACGCCGAATCGCGGCTCACGCCGACGCCGTGGACGCTGCTCCGCTGGGTCGAGCCGCATCCGAGCCTGGCCAATCCGACCTCGATCATCGTCGCCACCGGCGTGAGCTTCGGTGCCGACAAGTTTGACCAGCCCATCGTGCTCTTTCCCAACGACTGGACGCTGCGTTATTTTCAGGAGAAGAACCCGGAGCTGAAGCTGCACGAGCTGCCGATCGAGCAGACACGCGGTTGATTTTTATCCATCGCTGAGCAGCCTCCGGGTTGCCATGCGCGAACACCCAGAACTCGGCCGCGCCCGCGTCCTCCACCGCCTCGCGTGGCTCTGGGAACCGCTCGAGCCCGACCCGCGGTTTGAGCTGCGCACGATGTTCGGCGCCAAGGCCGCCTACCTCGATGGCCAGCTCGCGTTGTGCTTCTGCGCGGGCGAGGAGCCGTGGCGGGGCCTGCTCGTTTGCACGGATCGCGGGCGACACGCGGCGCTGGTCGCGGAGTTTCCCGAACTCAGGCCGCACACGGTCTTGCCCAAGTGGCTCTATCTGCCGGAGAGCGCCGAAACCTTCGAGCGATCAGCAACGCTCATCGTGAGCCTCGCTCGCCACCGTGACCCGCGCATCGGCGTCGCGCCGCAGGCGAAGCGGAAGCGGGCGGCCCCAAAGCCTGGTGCCAAGAAGCCCAAGCCCTCCCGCCGCTCGCGAGGCGAGCGCCCGAAATGAAGCCCGCGCCGCGGCCGACGTTTTTCGGCGGTGCCGCGGCATTCCGCGCGTGGCTCGACGAAAACCACGCCACGGCCTCGGAGCTCTGGGTGGGCTTCCATCGCAAGGACTCGGGCCGTGGCGGCATTACCTATCCCGAGGCGCTCGATGAAGCGCTCTGCTTCGGCTGGATCGACGGCGTGCGGAAAAAGATCGCGCCGGAGAGCTACACCAACCGCTTCACACCGCGGAGATCGGGCAGCATCTGGAGCAACGTCAACCTCGCGCACGTCGCCCGCCTCACGGCCGGAGGCCGGATGCACCCGGCGGGCCTCGCGGCGTTTGCGGCCCGGACGACCGCAAGAACGGGTGTCTACTCCTTCGAGCGCAAGCTGCCGCCGGAATTGCCGACGGAGCTTGAGGGGGAGTTTCGCGCTGCGCAGGCCGCGTGGAAGTTCTTCGGGACCCAGCCGCCCGGCTATCGTCGTCTCGCGCTCCATTATGTCGTCAGCGCGAAACGGGCGGCCACCCGCCTCCGCCGGTTGCAACGACTCATCGCGGACTCGGCGCAAGGGCGCCGGCTCGGCATCTTGGCTTAGAATCGGCATCGGGCGCGCGGGCCAGCCAGCGATCAGCAGATGCGGAAAATTTCCGCTCGCCGGCCATCACGGAATTCCCTTGCTCGGCGGATGCTCCTGCCGCGTCGCATCGTTGTCCTCGTCCTCGCTTCCCTCGCACCCGCGCTCTTTGCCGCCGCCGGCCGCAAGTCCCCCGCCCGGCCCGACGATGCGACGGCCCTGAAGGGAGCCATTGTAATCGACGCTGTGACCGGCGCAGTGCTCCACGAGGACCGTGCCGACTACGCTGGCCCGCCCGCAAGCATGGTGAAGCTGATGACCTATGCCGTCCTCCATGACCGGCTGGCCAGCGGGGCTCTCACCCTCACCACACCCGTGAAAATCACGCCCGCTGACTGCGGGATGGGCGGCACGCAGGTCTACCTTGATCCGAGGGAGACATTCACCGTCGAGGAACTCATCCACGCCATGATGATCCAATCGGCCAACGACGCCGCGCACGCGCTCGCCCGCGTCGCCGCCGGCTCGGTGCCCGCCTTCGTCGAGCAGATGAACGCCAAGGCGCGCGCCCTCGGCATGGCGCGGAGCACCTTTCGCACGCCGCACGGGCTGCCGCCCAAGAGCCGCAAAGTGGCGGACGGTGACCTCACCACGCCGCGTGACTACGCGCTTCTGTGCCGCCATCTCGTGCAAAACACCGATGCCCTCGCCTTCACCGCGGTGCGCGAACGGCCGTTCGGCCCGGCGCGGCCCAAGGGGCCGCTGAAAATGGAGAACCACAACAAGCTCCTGGGCAAAGTCGCCGGCGTCGATGGCCTGAAGACCGGCTACACCGCTTCCGCCGGCTACTGCACGAGCGTCACCGCGCAACGCAACGGTCGCCGCGTGATCGTCGTGATCATGGGCTCGTTCGGCCCGGGCGGCGAAATCGACAAGGGCAAGACCCGCGACCTCAAGGCCGTCGAGTTGCTTGAGAAGGGTTTTGCCGCGCTGCCGGCGGCGCCAGCGGCGATGCCGTCCAACGCGGTTCCGGTGATCCCCACGTCGCCCGTCACGCCCGCGACGCGGGCCCCCGCCGCAGCGGCGCCGAACGCGGAGGAGCCCGCGGTCAAGTTCGCCCTGCCGAAGCGCTGAGCGCGCGGCGCCCCGGAGGCTTGCAGCGCGGATTCGACTTCCCGGCACGCGGCCTTTTCGCTGCCTCCCATGTCGCCCTGCCTGGCCCGTTTTTTCCCTTTCGCCGCGCGCACGCTGTGCGGGCTTTGCGTCGCAGGGTTTGCATTTCTCGTCGCCGCGACGGCGCGTGCGGCCGAGGACCCTTCACTCGCTTACTTCCGCGACCTCGCCGAAACGCGCAACTACACCCTCGGCCGCCCGGTCTCGCCGCGCATCACGCCCGACGGCAAGCACGTCATCTTCCTCCGCTCCGCGCCGCGCAACCCGACGCTCAAGCTCTACGAGTTCGATCTCGCGACGCAGCGGGAGCGCGAGCTGCTCACCCCGGCGCAGCTGCTCGGGGGCGCCGAGGAGACATTGAGCGCCGAGGAAAAAGCCCGCCGCGAGCGCCTGCGCCAGAGCCTGCGCGGTTTCACCGCTTTCCAGATGTCGACCGACGGTTCGCGTCTCCTCGTCACTCTCTCCGGGAAACTCTACGTGGTGGCGCGGTCGGATTTGAAAGTCATCGAGCTCCCCGGTTCCGGCTGGATCGATCCGCGGTTTTCCCCTGACGGCAGTTTCGTCGCCGCGGCCGGCGCCGACCGCGAGCTGCACGTGATCGAGCTTGGGACCAACACCTCGCGCGCCATCACGCGCGGCGCGACGGGGACCCTCTCGCACGGGACGGCGGAATTTGTCGCGCAGGAGGAGATGAGCCGCAACCGAGGCTATTGGTGGTCGCCGGACTCACAGACCCTTCTCGTGCAGGAGACGGACGATTCGCAAGTCGAGGTCCGCTGGGTCGCCGACCCGCTGCACCCGGAGCAGGCGCCGACAAAGTTCTTCTATCCCCGCGCTGGCACCCCCAACGCCATTGTCCGCCTCATGATCGTGCCGCGGGCCGGAGGCGAACCGCGATTCGTGCAGTGGGACAACACCGCCTTCCCCTACCTTGCGCACGTCACTTGGCAGAAAAACGCGCCGCCGTGCATCCTTGTCCAGAACCGCGAGCAAACCGAGCAAATCCTCCTCGCCGTCAACGCCGAGACCGGCGCCACCGCCGAGTTGCTTCGCGAAACTGACGCCGCGTGGCTCAACCTCGACGACAATGGCGCCGGCTCCACCGCCAGCCAGCGGCCGCCCTTCTGGCTGGCGGATGGCGAGAGTTTTCTCTGGACCACGGAGAGCCGCGGCACGTGGCAGGTTGAACTGCGCCACGCCGAGGGAAAATTGCTCCGCGAGATCACACCCGTTGATTTTGGCCTCCGCGGCTTGGTCGCGCTCGACGAGGATTCAGGCGCGGTTTTCGTCCGCGGGGGAACCGACGCACGCGAGGTGCAGCTCTGGTCCTTTCCCCTCAGTGGCGACGCCACCGCCGGCCGCGGCCAGCCGCTTACCAGCGCCCGAGGCCAGCACTCCGCGATGTTCACCGCGTCGGCGCGGTTGTTTCTCCGCACCACGGATCTCTTCGACGGGACGTGGCGCACGGAGGTGATCTCCGCTGACGATGCACGCGTCGTTGCCACGCTTCCGTCGCTGGCTGAGCGGATCCCGCGCCTGCCGACCACGAGCCTCACCCGCACGTTCGGCGAGCCATCCTTTGACGCCGCGGTCACCCGGCCGCGCGATTTCTCTGCTGGAAAGAAATACCCCGTGATTCTCTCGGTCTATGCCGGCCCCACGAGCAAGCGCGTGATGGCCGAGGCCCGGGGGTTCCTCACCGACCAATGGATGGCCGACCACGGCTATATCGTCGTCCGCCTTGACGGCCGTGGCACGCCGTGGAGGGGACGTGCCTGGGAGCGCGTGATTAAAGGCAACTTCATCGACATCGCGCTCGCCGACCAGATCGGGGGCTTGCAGGCGCTGGCGAAGCAGCACCCCGAGCTCGACCTCACGCGCGTCGGTGTGAGCGGCTGGTCGTTTGGCGGGTATTTTTCCGCGATGGCGGCGATTCGGCGGCCGGACGTTTTCAAGGCCGCTGTCGTGGGTGCACCGGTCATCACGTGGGAAAATTACGACACGCACTACACCGAGCGCTACCTCGGCCTGCCGCAAAAGAAGCCCGAGAGCTACCGCGTGAGCAATGTCACCACCTACGCCGCCGAGGCCTCTCGCCCGCTCCTGCTCATCCACGGCTTCACGGACGACAACGTCTATTTCCAGCACACCCTGCAGCTCGCCGACGCCCTCTACCGTGCCGGCAAGCCCTACGAGCTTCTGCCGATGCTCGGCACGCACATGATCAGCGACCCGCTCGTGCGCATGCGCCAGCAGCAGCGGATCATGGAGTTCCTCAACCGGACCGTGCGCGACCCGCGGTAGATGAGTCTGGGGTTGCCGTCGTGGCGCGAGTGGTGTGAAGAAGCTGACGCCGCGACCGCCGGCACCCGCCATGGCCCCCGCAAAAATTGTTTCCATCGGGATAGCGGGTTTTGCCCGGCCGCTTGTCGTGCCAGGCAGGCGTGAAAACCATCTCCTCCCCCATCCCGCCGCGTCTCGCCGCGGCTTCACCCGGCCCGCCCCGGGCCTTGCCGGCTGAATCCGCGATGCCCGACGACCCCGAGCCGCCCGCGCCGCGCCGCGACTTCGCTGCGCTTTACCGCGACACCGTCGCGCCGCTGCGCCGCTACCTCGCCCGCCTGCTTGGCAACCGCACCGAGGCGCAGGATGTCGCCCACGACGCCTACCTGCGCGTCTACCCGTCCGCCGACAATCCGCGGATCGCGAAGCCCGAGGCCCTTCTCTACACGACGGCACGCCGGCTCGCGATCAATCGACTGAAGCGTCGCAGCATCGCGCCGTTTGCCACTTGCCCGGCGCCGGAAGACGCCGTAGCCGCCTCGGCCCCTGGCGTCGCGCAGCAGGTGATTGCTCGCCAGGAATTGAGCCTCCTCGAGGCCGCCCTGGCTGATCTCCCCGAGGGCTGCCGCGCCGTGCTGCTCCTGCGCAAGGTTGAGCTCCTCTCCCACCGCGAAATCGCCGACCGGCTCGGCATCGCCATCAGCACAGTCGAGAAACAACACGCCCGCGCGCTGCGCCTCCTCCGCACCGCGCTTCCCGCCGAGACCCACGCCGCCCACGCTCCCGCCGCCGAACGAAAGGCCCTTTCATGAAAACGTCCGCCACCGATCACGATTCCCCGGCCGCCGCGGAAGCCGCCCTCTGGGCCGCGCGCCTCGACGGCGACTCGCTCGACAGCGCCCGCCGCGCCGAGCTCGAGGCTTGGCTCGCCCGGGATCCGGCGCACCGCGTGTTGCTCTCACGCTACTGCCAGTTCTCCGCCGATCTTGAGGAGCAGCTGCCCGCGCTCGTCTCCGCTGGTCGCGTCGCGATGCCCGCGGTGCGGCCGCCCGCGCCCGCTCGCCGCGGCTGGGGTTTACCCCAGTTCGCCGGGCTCGGCTTGGCCGCGGCCGCCGCAGTCGCCGTCGGCCTGTGGATCGCACAGCCCGCGGCCGAAGTGCAAAATCTCACGACGGCCATTGCGCAGCATAGTGCGCACACGCTGGCCGACGGCACACGCGTGGAACTCAACGCCCGCACTAGCCTCCGGTTTGAAAACACGGCCGCCGAGCGCCGCGTGCGCCTCGCGGGTGGCGAGGCTTGGTTTGCCGTCGCGAAGGACGCCGCGCGCCCCTTTGTCGTCGAGACGCCAGCCGGCTCCGTGCGCGTCACCGGCACGACCTTCACCGTGCGCAACGATGCCGCGGCGGCCCAAGCTCTCGAGGTGATCGTTGTCGAAGGTTCCGTGCAGGTGCGCGCCAGCGATCCGACGGGCAAACACGCGAGCGAGCCGATCTCGCTGAAGGCCGGCGACCGACTCGCCGCCGGCGCGCGCGGGGTTGAGGTGGGGACGCTCTCCGCCGCCGCGTTGGAAAATGCGATGATGTGGCGCGAGGGCCTCGCGGCGTTCGTCGATGCGCCTCTCGCCGAGGCGGCCGCGGTCTTTGGCCGCTACCATGGCAAGCGCATCGAGGTCGCGCCGGGCGTGGCCAAGCTCGGTGTGGGCGGTCGCCACGGCCTCGAGGATCTGCGGGCGTTCTTTTCCGCGCTGGAGACGGCGCTGCCCGTGAAGGTCAGCGAGGACTTGAGTGGCGCGGTCGTCATCACGTCGCGCCCGAGCCGCTAACCCTGGCCTTTCTTCCACCGTGCGCTTCGCGCCCGTCCTGCTCCGGTTGCTTGCGGCCACCCTCGTGGCCACCGGCGTCCTGCCTGCCGCGCCCACGGAGCGCACGGTGGAATTCGATTTGCCGGCGCAGCCCGCCGCGCAGGCGCTGCTCGCCTTCTCCAAGCTCACGAGAATCGAGGTTCTGTTCTCCTCGGACGCGCTGCGAGAAGTGCGGTCCGCGCCGGTCACCGGCAGGCTCGAGCCGGCCGAGGCGCTCACGCGCCTGCTGCGCGGCACGGGCTTCGCCGCGCGGCCCAATGGGCGCGACCGATTTGTGATCGGCCCTGCCGCGGTTCCCACCGGCGCGGTCCGCGGACGCCTGCTCGCGCCCGACGGCTCGCCCATCGCGGGCGCGCGGCTCGTGCTGTCGTCCACGCGTCGCGCGACGGTGACGGATGCGCGCGGCGAGTTCGTCCTTCGCGGTGTCGAGCCCGGCGCCCACCGTCTGATGGCAAACGCCGACGGTTTTCGTTCGCTCGATCTCCCCGGCATCGTGGTCGAGGCGGACCACGTGCGCGATCTCGGCCCGCAGCGCCTCGCGCCTTCCGACGATCCCGCGGCACTCGCGCCCTACCTCGTGCGCGACCGCACGACGCGGGAGAATCCGTTCGACCGCAGCGAGACCCGCGCCGGCCTCCGCGGCCCCGGCGACCACCTCGATCTCGCGCGAACGGAGAACGACGCCATCCCCTACACCATTTACAACCGCGACCAGATCGCGCGCAGCGGCGTCGTGAACCTGAATGAGTTCCTCCAGCGCGAGGTGCTCGACAGCGATGCCGCGCGGCGTCCGCCCGAGCAGGACGGAAACGTCCCCGCGTTCATCGCCGGAAGCACCAACGTGAATCTCCGCGGCTTCGGCTCCGACCAGACCATCGTGCTCGTCAACGGCCGTCGCCTGCCTGAGGCGCTCGTCAGCGGCCCGGGCACACAGACGCCCGACGTGAACTTCATCCCGCTCAGCCTCGTGCAGCAGATTGAGGTGCTCCCGGTTTCCGCGGCGGCGCTCTACAGCGGCAATGCCGTGGGTGGCATCGTCAACATCGTGCTGCGTCCCGCGGTCGACTCGGACTCGACGGAGGTGTCCCTCACCTACACGAACGCGCTCGCCGGCTACGACGCGCCGCAGTCTTCCTTCTCGATCATGCATAGCCGCTCGCTGCTCGGCGGCGCGCTACGATTGCGGTTCAACGCCAGCCTCGCGCGATCCGTGCCGCCCACCGAGGCCGAACTCGGCTACTTCGCGGGACGGCGGCGGCCGATCCTGCCGGACACCTCGTCGCTTTACCGGGCCACGCCCAACATCCGCAGCCTTGCCCTCATTGATCCCAACGGGCCGCCCGACGCGCCGCCGCCCGTGCTGCCGCCGCTTTTCGGGCCGGGCACGGCCGTTGTCACGTCCGTCGCCCCCGGCGCCAGCGGCCTCGGGGGCCTCGCCGCGTTCGCGGGACGCGCGGGCGTGCGGAACTGGGATTTGTTCCGAGCGCCCGGGGGCCTCGCTTCGTCGATGGACAGCGTCAACTACCCCTACGGCCGCGGGCAGGAGCGCACCGCGTATTTCGCCTCGGTCGCCCACGACGCGACGCCCTGGCTCCAGCTCGGCTTCGACGGCATGTTCACGCGCACGGTGATCCACCGCGGCTACGACGTGATCGCGACGGACCTGCGCATGCGCGCGGAGGCGCCGGGCAATCCCTTCGGCCAGGATATCCAGATCTCGCTGCTCGAGATCGCGCCGCGGCTCGGGGAGCGCTACAGCCGGGCGCACCTGGAGTTCGGCTCCGGCGTGCTGAGCGCACTGCTGAAGCTGCCGCACGGCTGGACTGTGCTCGCCG
>JAEUHB010000456.1 GCA_016794665.1 Opitutaceae bacterium | reverse complement strand
TGCCGCCGGCACATCGCGATGTAGCGATCGTTGCCGCCGATCTCGACCTGGGCGCCCTCGCGCACGCCGCGGCCGTGGGCGTCAATGCGGAGGTTCATGGTGGCCTTGCGACCGCACTGGCAGATGGTCTTCAGCTCGGTGAGGTCGTCGGCGATGGCCAGGAGCGCGGCGCTGCCGGGGAAGAGCGTGCCCTGAAAATCCGTGCGCAGCCCGTAGCAGAGCACCGGAATGCCGAGCGCATCGGCGATGTCGCTGCACTGCCAGACCTGCGCCGCGGTGAGAAACTGCGCCTCGTCCACCAGCACGCACGCGACCGGTGCGGCGGCGTGCTCGGACCGGACGCGGGCGAGGATGTCATCGATGGCGGCGAGCGGGATGGCGTCGGAGGCGAGCCCGATGCGCGACTGGATGCGGCCGGGGCCGTGGCGGGTGTCGATGGCCGGGGTGAACAGCAGCGTGCGCAGGCCGCGCTCGCGGTAGTTGTGGCTCGACTGGAGGAGCACCGTGCTTTTGCCGGCGTTCATCGCCGAGTAGTAGAAGTAGACCTTGGCCATGGCGGGAGGAGGTGCCGACACACTCACACCGCCCGGGTGTGCTCAAGGCCGTAAGCAAGGGCCTTTTGATTTGCCACCGAACCGGCCGCGCGCGAACTCGGCGATCATGACCACCCCGCGCACGATTTTTTTGCTGCTCTTCGTCGTGACATCGATTCTCGCGCCGGCCTCCGAACCTGCGGTCCAGACGACAAAATGGAAGGGCTACGATCGCCTGGACTTTTCCGTCGCGGATCGCCCCTGCCTGCTGGTGCGGCCGGCGACTCCCGCGGCCGGCCGCCCGTGGATTTGGCGGACGGAATTTTTTGGCCATGAGCCGCAGGCTGATTTGGCCCTGCTGGCGCTTGGCTGGCACGTGGCCTACATGGACGCAAAGAACATGTATGGCAGCCCCGCCGCCATCGCGCTCTTCGATCGATTCTACACGCATGTGGTCGCGAAGTTCGGCCTCGCGCAGCGCGTGGTGCTCGAGGGATTCAGCCGCGGCGGACTTTATGCGGTGAATTTCGCGGCTGCACATCCGCAGCGGGTCGCCGCACTCTATCTCGATGCTCCGGTGCTCAACCTGCGCAGCTGGCCGGGCCGCAACCGCGCGTCGAAGGAATGGGCGCAGTGCCTCGCCGCTTACGGCCTGACCGAAGGGACGTTCCCAGCGTTCAACCAACACCCGCTCGATCATGCCGCCACGCTGGCCCGAGCGGGCATCCCGATCTTGTCCGTCTGCGGCGACGCGGATGACGTCGTGCCGCTGCCGGAAAACACCGCGTTGTTTGCCGCCGCCTACCGCGAAGCGGGCGGCACAATCAAGGTGATCATCAAACCTGGAATCGGACACCACCCGCACAGCCTGAAAGATCCCGCGCCGATCGTGGCGTTTGTGACGGCACACGCCAAATTCTAGGGAGGCGAGGCGGGCCAACCCAGGCTACGTCGATTCGTTTTCCTGCGTGCGCTCGGGCAGCCAGCACGCCGCGATCGTGGCCGCCAGCGCGAGTCCGCCGGACCAGAGCAGCGCGCCGCGGAAATCCCCGACCGGCGCGTAGAGCCCGAAGACCAGCGACGCGACCGCCGCGGCCACGCGCCCGATGTTGTAGCAGAAGCCCGCGCCGGTCGTGCGCAGCAGCACTGGGAACAGCGGCGGCAGATACATCGTGAAGAGCCCGAAGACCCCCGAGAAAAACCCGATCGCCGGGCACCAGAACCACGCGAGCGCCGCGAAGTCGCGCGGCACCGCAAACGCCCCGCCGATCGCGAGCGCGAGCCCCGCGAGCAAGGCGATGATCGCGCGCCGGTTGCCGAGCCGGTGCGCGAGCGCGCCCGCCGCGAAGTTGCCCGCGATCGCGAGGATGTTGACGAGGAAGAACGACGCCGAGACGAGCCGCGTCATCTCGCCCGGCGCGGTGCCCGCGTCCGCCAGCAGTTTCCGGAAATGCTGCGGATGCCAAAACATGAACAGCCACCACGCCGAGAGCCCGAGCGCGCACACGAGCGTGGTGCGCAGCGTGATCGTGGCGACCGGGCCGCGAAAGAGTTCGCGCGCCCCTGGCTTGGCCGCCGCGGCGGCGCCGGCGTGTTGCCATGTCTCCGGTTCCGGCACGTGGCGGCGGATCCAAAACACGAGCAGCGCTGGCAGCACGCCCACGAGGAAAACCCAGCGCTCGCCCTGCGGCGGGAGCACCAGCGAGAGCAGCGCGACCACCGCGGCGCTGAGCAAGATGCCGAGGTTCACGCCGGTCTGCAGCACCGCCGCCAGCCACGGCCGCCACGCGCGCGGCCACGTCTCCGCAAGCAGCGAGGCGCCCACGGCCCACTCGCCGCCGATGCCGAGCGCCGCCACAAAGCGGAAAATCATCAGCTGCCACCACGTCTGCGCAAACGCGCACAGGCCCGTGCAGACCGCATACGTGAGCACGGTGAGCGCGAGCGCGCGGCTGCGCCCGAGGATGTCGCCGAGCCGCCCGAAGAACGCGCCGCCGATCGCCCAGCCGAGGAGAAACGCGGCCTGAATCCACGCGCTCTTTTCCTTCACCTCGCCGGCAGCGGGAGCAACGGCATCGATGGTGAGCAGCTGCACGACGAGCGGCGCCGCGATCAGCGTGTAGAGGTGAAGCTCGAGGCCGTCG
>JAEUHB010000417.1 GCA_016794665.1 Opitutaceae bacterium | reverse complement strand
CTTCTACACCTACTCCGCCACGCTCGGCACCGTGATCGAGGCGTGCGCGCAGGCGAAAAAGAAGCTCATCGTGCTCGACCGCGTGAATCCCATCACTGGCCTGCGTCCCGAGGGCCCGATCCAGACGCGGGCGCCGAGCTTCATCGGCTTCCATCCGATCCCCGTGCGCCATGCCATGACGCTCGGCGAACTCGCCCGCCTCTTCAACGCGGAGCGCAGCTTCGGCGCCGACCTCGAGATCGTGCGCTGCGAAAACTGGCCGCGCGCCACTTGGCTCGACGACACCGGCCTCCCGTGGATCAACCCGTCGCCCTCGATGAAGAGCCTCGCCGCCGCCACGCTCTACTCCGGCTTCTGCCTGCTCGAAAGCACCTCGATCTCGATGGGCCGCGGCACGGCCAAGCCGTTCGAGCAGGTCGGCGCGCCGTTCGTCGACGGCGCCAGGCTCGCGACCGAGCTCAACGCCCGCCGCATCCCCGGCGTGCGCTTCGAGGCCGTCACGTTCACGCCGCAGATGGCGTTCTACTCCGGGCCCGCGTCGTCCTTGAAATACAAGGACCAAGCCTGCGGCGGCGTGCGCGCCGTCCTCACCGACCGCGACCGCTGCCCGGTGGTCGACATCGGCGTCGAGCTCGCGCTCGCCGTGCACCGTCTCTACCCGGACAAGTTCAAGGTCCCGGAAATGGGCCGCCTGCTCGGCGACGACGAGACGCTCCGTGCGATCGAAGCCGGCGAGACCCTCGCGCAGATCAAGGCCCGCTGGGCCGCCGGGCTCGCGAAGTTCGAGGAGCGCCGCAAGGCCGCGCTGATTTACTAAGTGCGCATGGCAGTGGAGCGGAGGCGCCCGCCCCACCTCTTCGGATTCTGTTCGGCGCCTTGAAGGGGCAACACCACGGCGCTGGAGGCGATTTCGTAGCGAGGGACGGCGAGTCTATTTCGCCCGCCCAACGCGCCCCGCCAGGTCGCGCACCGTCCCGACCAGCACGGACTCCGCCTCGGGCGCGAAATACCCGATGCCGCCGTGGTAGAGGCCGCGCGTCTCGTAGCCGCCCTCGCGCAGCACGCGCGCCGAGGGCACGTAGCCAAACACATCGTGGCAATAGCCCGACACCCAGAGCTTCAACGGGCCCACGGCCTCCTCGATCAGCCGCACGTAGTCGACCACGACCTCGCCCGGCAGGCCGACCAGCGTGAGGTCGCGGCCAAACTGCCACACGGTCACGGGCGCGGTGTAATGCGTCGGCAGCGTCTCGCCGCGGGCCAGCCGCGCGAGCATCTGGTCGGCGACCCATTTCGGCGTGGAGCTCGACTTGGCGCTGATCGTTTCCAGCTCGGGCTTGGCGGGCGCCGGTTGCAACGGCAGCGCCACGTGGGCCAAGGCCGGCCGCAGCGGGCCTTGCACGGGCTTGAGCGCATTGCCCAGCACGCGCGCGACCTCGCGTCCGAGGGTGGCGCCGTGCTCGCGCGCGATCTCCACCGCCGGGCGTTTCGCCGGATCGTTGAGGCTGTTGGGATACGGGTTCGCGTCGCCGGCCAGGCCTTGCAAGAACATCGCCTGCGCGCCGGGGAACCGGTGCTCGACAAATGTCTGCGCGATGCCCGCGTAGTCGCCGCTCACCTGGTTGTCGCGCGCGCCGAAGGTCGTGTTGTGACACGCCGCGCCGAAGACCACGCCGAGCAGCTTGCCCTCGGCGCTGTCGATGCGCAGCACCGGCACCGAGCGATCGACGGGGCCGCGCGGGTTCACGCCGAGAATCACGCCGCGCTCGGTGAACTCGCGGCGGTTCATCGGAAAATCCACCGTGCCTCCGCCCCACGCGAGCCGCGC
>JAEUHB010000403.1 GCA_016794665.1 Opitutaceae bacterium | reverse complement strand
CGCCGGCGCCCAGCCCGCCGACCGCTGGAGCTTTTTTTCGCGCATCCTCGCGCAGCATCTCGCCCGGGTCGCCGACGAAACCGGCGCCGGGCTCGCGGGCCTCCCGCTCGTGATTTCAGGCATGGCCTCGTCGTCGATGGGCATGCGCGAGCTGCCTTACGCCCGACTGCCGCTGGCCATCGACGGCTCGGGCCTGGCGGTGGAACACGTCGCCGCGCGCGGAGATTTTCCTCATGCGGTCGTCATCATTTCCGGGGTGCGCAGCAGCGACGATGTCATGCGCGGCGAGGAAACCCAACTCATCGGCGCGTGCGCTCTCGCCGCGGCCGAACCCGCCGCGCCCGAGCGTTCCCGCGTGTTTGTTTTTCCCGGCACGCATTCAAAACACGTGGAGGTGCGTGGCGCCCACGCGGTCGCCTTCCGGACCTACATGACGGGCGAGTTTTTCGAGCTGCTGTCGGCAAAGAGCGTCCTCGCGAACTCAGTTCAGCCCGGCGCCGAACTCGGCACGCCGGAAAATCTCGCCGGCTTCGCCGCGGGCGTCCGGGCCGGGGCGGCGGGCAACGTGCTCAACGCCGCGTTCCACGTCCGCACGCGCGCGCTCCTCGAGCAGGCCGCGGCGACGGAGAACTACCACTTTCTGAGCGGCGTGCTGATCGGCGCGGAACTGCGGGAACTCGCCGCGGCGGACGCGACCCTCACGCTCGTCGGCGCCGGCACGCTGCTCGCCGCCTATCAGCACGCGTTTCAGGTGCTGGGGGCGCGCGCGCCGCTCGCGTCGCTCGACGCCGACGACTGCTTGATCGCCGGGCAGCTCACCGTTGCGACCCGGCTCGGACTGCTCTGACGCCATGACCTTGAAACCGATGTTACCGGATTCTCTCGCTGAGCGCCTTTCCCGCTCGGGGGTCGCGGCCGTTGTGACCGTGGAAAATCCCGACGACGCCGTGCCGATCGCCCGCGCGCTGCTCGACGGCGGCGTCGGCGCGATCGAGCTGACGTTCCGCACCGCCCGCGCCGCCGAGGCGATCCGGCGCATCCGCGCGGAGGTCCCGGACATCCTCGCCGGCGCCGGCACGCTGCTCACTCGCGCGCACGTGCTGGCGGCGCTCGAGGCGGGCGCGCTGTTCGGCGTCGCACCCGGCTGCAACCCCGCGACCCTCGCCGCCGCGCGCGAGTGCGGGCTGCCGTTCGCGCCGGGCGTCATGACGCCGACCGACATCGAGATCGCGCTCGAACACGGGTGCCGTGTGCTGAAATATTTCCCCGCCACAAATCTCGCGGGTCCGGCCGCGTTGGAGACGATGGCGGCGCCCTTCGCGCACCTCGGCGTGCGTTTCATTCCGCTCGGCGGCATCAACCTCGCGTCGCTGCCGCAGTGGCTCGCCTCGCCCTCGGTGCTTTGTGTGGGCGGCTCCTGGCTGGCCCCGCGCGAGGTCATCCAACGCCAAGACTGGACCACCCTCCGGCGCAACGCCGGGCTCGCCGCCGAAGTCGCTCGCGCGAGGAAGTGAACCCGCCGCTCCTGCATCGCACTGCAACCACCCTTCGTTCTCCATGAAGACCTTTCTCACTTTCGGTCTCGCCTTGTTGCTCGCGTCGCCGGCCGCGTTGCGCGCCGCTGATTCCAAACCGCCTGTTTCGTCGGCGGACGATGCCGCGTGGCTACGCGCCCGCGGCACGTTGATCTTTCACGACGCCTTCGAGCGCGAGGAGGACGGCAATCTCGCCAAGGCCATTGGCAACGGCTGGAACAGCGCCACCGCCGACCGCGTGCCGCAGATCAAGATGGCCGATCTCGACGGCGGCATCCTCAAGATCGCCAGCGCCTCGAAGGAGGCCGGCCACTCCGCGCACATCCATCACGAGGCCGGCTTCACCGACGGCGGCGCCGTGGTTCGCTTCAAATTCCCCGGCTTGAACAAAGGTGAATCGCTTCAGCTTGGCTTCGTGGATCGCGATACGCCGGGCATCCACGCCGGACATCTTTGCTACGCCAACCTCGCTCCGGGCGGTCTCACGCTCATGGATTGGAAGACGGGCGTGATGAACCTCGAGATCCGCCAGCGCCGGCAACCTTACCTCGACCGCAAGGAAAAGCTGCCCGCCGATCTCGATGCGTTGCTCAAGACGAAGCAGATCTCCGTGCCGTGGAAGCAGGACACGGAATGGCACGAACTCGTCCTCGTGACCGAGGGCGACGAGATGCGCCTCAGCCTCGACGGCAAGATTGTCGCACGCCACCGCTCCGCGGGCTTCGCCCACCCGATGAAACGCTGGTTCAGCTTTCTCGTGCCGAACACGGTCTGGATCGACGACGTGAAAATCTGGAAAGTGAAGTGACCCGCCGGCTTCGCCCATGCCCCCACGCCTGACCCAGCATCTCGCCTGCGTTTGGTTGCCGCTCCTCGCCGCCGCCGTCCCGGTCGCGCGCGCGGCGGACACGCGTGCCGGCACGATGACAGAACAACACCGCGCCTTTCTCGCAAAAAACTGCCAAGGCTGCCACGGGCCCGAGAAGCAGAAGGGGAAGTTCAGGGTGGACGACTTGCCGCTTGCGATGATCGATCTGCCCACCGCGGAACGCTGGCAGAAGATCCTCAATGCGCTGAATGCCGGCGAAATGCCACCCGAGGAAGAGCCGCAGCCCGCACCCGACGCGAAGGCCAACTTCCTCGACGACTTGTCCAACGCGATGGTCGCCGCCCGCCGGCACCTCTCGGATCAGAAGGGCGTGATCGCCCTCCGCCGGCTCAACCGGCGCGAGTATGCCAACACGCTGCGCGATCTCCTCGGCGTGCACGTGGACGTGAGCGCGCTGCCCTCCGACACCGGCGGACCCAACTTCGACACCGTGGGCGCCAGCCTCTTCGTGAACGGCAACCAGTTTGAAATCTACGAGGCGCTGGCGCACGAAGCGCTCGAGGAGGCTTTCAACGCATCGGCCGTCGGCTCGGCGCCGAAGAAATTCCGCCTTGAGGCGGAGCAGGCCCATCCTGCCTTCCTGAAGAGGAATCAGGAATCGCTCGATGCCATCGACCGGATGAAGCGCTGGATCAAGGCGGTGGACGACGCTGCGGCGCTCCCGGAAAACGCCGCCCTCGTGGCGAAGTTCCGGAAAGACGCGCCGGCCGACGACGACCTGCGTTTCTACTGGCACAAAATCCCCGGCGCCCCGAGCCCGATGAAATTCGGCTTCAGCAAGGAAACCGAAGTCAACCCGCGCATCATCTACCGTCACCGGGACTACACGGATTTCATTCGCTACGACGAATACTACCTGCGGCTGCCCGCCCTCGACCGGGGCGTCTACCTGCCCGTGCGATCCAACAGCCAGCCCTTCGGCTTTGGCGGCACCGGCCTCGCCACCGAACCGAGGCTCGCGATCCCGCGGGATTTTCCGGCGGGCGACTACGTGGTCCGCATCCGCGCCGGAGTCGCGCCCGGCGCGCCCGCGGAGCGCCGCTTCCTGGACTTCGGGCTGAAGGTCGCCTCCGTCGCCGGCCCCGGCACGCCCGCGCGCAGCACCCATCACGTCACCGGCACGATCGAGGCGCCGGAGGTGATCGAAATCCCTTTCACCCTCACGCGGGCCAACGTGGAGCAAAACCACCGCCAGCTCTTCGTGCGTGAGCGGGGCTTCATGAATCTCGCGAGGTCCCAGCAGCAGTTCCGGGAGGCGGTCCAGCGAAACGGGCACGGGCCCGAGGTAGCGATCTGGATCGATTGGATGGAGATCGAGCGGCTGCCGGTAGCGCCCGAAAGCCTGGCGCCCGGACTCCGCGCGCTGGATCTCCCGCTCGATGCTCGGGTGGCGGACGTTCCGCCGGAAAAGCTCCGGGGCGCGCTCGCGCGGTTTGCGCAGGAGGCCTACCGCGGAATCCCGGCGCCCGACGGACTGGTGGATCGCCTCCTGCGGCTCTACCACTCGCGCCGCGCGACGGGAGGCACGCATCGCGACGCGCTCAAACAGGCCCTGGCCGCCGTGCTTTCGTCGCCGCGCTTCCTCTACCGCGCCGAACCCGAGGCCGGCGCCGCGCGCCGTCCGCTCGACGGTTTGGAACTCGCAACCCGGCTCTCCTACTTCCTCTGGGGCTCCCCGCCGGATCGCACCCTGCGCGATCTCGCAGCCTCGGGGAAACTACGGCGGCCCGAGATTCTCGCGGCTCAGGCAGACCGGCTGCTCGACCACCCCCGTTCCGCGCACTTCGTCCGCCCGTTTCTGGGCCAATGGCTGACCTTGGACCGCCTCGACCTGTTTCAATTCAACCAGACCCTCCATCCCCGGTTCGACGACGCGGTGAAGTCGGCTGCACGGCAGGAAGTCTACGAAACCTTCGCCGCCCTGCTTCGGGACAATGGCCGCCTCGGCGAACTACTCAGCGCGGACCACGTGGTGATCAACGCGCTGCTCGCCGACTACTACGGAATTTCGGGCGTGACGGGCGACGCGTTTCGCAAGGTGCCTCTCCGCGCCGGCTCCCCGCGCGGGGGCCTGCTCGGCATGGCGGCCATCATGGCGATGGGCAGCAACGGCCAGCACACGAACCCGGTGGAGCGCGGCGCGTGGGTGCTGCGCAAGCTGCTCCACGAACCGCCGCCGCCGGCGCCCGCCAACGTCCCGGAACTCGCGCGCCTCGGCGCCCAATTGCTCACCGCGCGCGAACGCCTTCAAATGCACCAACAGGAACCGCAGTGCGCCAACTGCCACCGCAAGATCGACCCGATTGGTTTCGGCTTGGAGAACTTCGATGCCGTCGGCCAGTGGCGCACCACCGACACCTACCAGGCCCGGGACGAAGCGGGCAAACCGCTCCCGAACGCAAAGAAGACCTGGACCATCGACGCCGGTGGCGTGCTGCACAAGGGGCCCGCCTTCCGCGACTATTTCGAGCTGCGCGCGATCATCGCGGCGAAGCAGGAGAACTTCGCGCGCGGCTTCGCCTCCGCGCTGATCGAATACGCCCTCGGCCGGCCGTGCGGCTTCAGCGACGAGCCCTTGGTCGCGACCATCGTCGCGCAGGCCGGGGCGAAATCTTTCGCGACCCGCGAGTTTGTCCACGCCTTGCTCCGCAGCAGGGAATTTCTATCCAAATAGCCTACCCACCATGACTGCGCCCCAGAATCGCCGCGGCTTCCTGCGCACCGGCACCGCCCTGATCGCCCTGCCCATGCTCGAGTCGCTCGGCTTCCGCCGCTTCGCGTCGGCCGCGCCCGCGCCGGTCGCCGCCGCGCGCCCAAAGCGGATGATTTTCCTCGGCTTCGGCTGGGGCGTGACGGAGCAATCGTGGTTTCCCGACGTCGCCCAGCAAGGCCCCGGCTACACCTTGCCCACCGGGCTCGCCCCGCTCGCCCGGCACAAGTCCGACTTCACGATCGTGCAGGGACTCGTGAACAAGGACGTCACCGGCGGCCACAGCGGCAGCACGTTCTGGCTCACCGGCGCCAACGAGTTCGGCGCGCCCGGCCAGAGTTTTCACAACACCATCTCGGCCGATCAGGTCGCCGCCGATGCGCTCGGCAAGGAGACCCGTTTCGACTCCCTCATCCTGGACTGCGGCGCAGCGGCCAACGCGTCCGGCCACGGCCAGGGGCTCTCGCTGTCCTGGGACGCCCGCGGCAAGCCGATGTCCGGGCCCAAGACTCCCGTCGAGGCCTTCCACCGCCTCTTCGCGCAGGACACGACGCCGCTCGAGGTGCAAAAATCGATGCTTCGGCAACGCCGCAGCGTCCTCGACAACGCCTTGGAGAGCGCCCGCGAACTGCAGCGCCAGCTCGGCCAGACCGACAACGCGAAGCTGGACGAATATTTTCAGAGCATCCGGGACATCGAGACCCGGCTCAGCCGCGACGAGCGGTGGCTGGGCGCACCCCGGCCCGCCCCGGGCCTCCCCGAGCCGAAGCCCACGCTCGCCGGCTACGAGGAAATCCAGCTGATGTATGACCTCATGGTCGCCGCGCTGCGCACCGACAGCACGCGCGTGCTGAGTTACCGGCAGCCGGTCTCGACGCTGCTCACGAGCCTCGATGTCCGCATCGATGCCCACACGATGAGCCACTACCTCGGCAAGGGTCCGGAATATCTGGACGCGTCCGAGAAACGCGACCGGGCGCAGAGCGAACTGCTCTCCGGCCTGCTGGACAAGCTGAAGTCGACCCAGGAGCCCGACGGCAGCTCGCTCTTTGATCACACGACGGTCGTCTACGGCTCCAACATCCGGACCGGCCACACCCTCGAAAGCTGCCCCACGCTCCTCGCCGGCCGCGGCGCCGGCCTCAAGCTCGGGCAAAACCTCGTCGTCGCGAAGGACACGCCGCTCTGCAACGCATGGCTCACGCTGCTGCGCGGCTCGGGCGTCGCGGTCGAGCGCCACGGCGACAGCACCGGCGCGATCCCGCAGCTCCTAGCCTAAAGACTGTCATGCGTTACCACCCCGGCCGACCTGGCAGCGCGGTGCTTCAGCCCGCACCGTCTCTGGCGCTCGCTCCCATTCTGATGAGACCGCTTCACCTCCTCCTCTCGCTCGGCCTTTGCGCCACGGCGCCATGCGCCGAGCCGCCGCGCTCAATCAGCGGCATCTATCCGCACCTCGCGATGTTCAACACGCACAACGAGTGCGGCACCGGCGCCGTCGTCCCGTGGGCGGACCGGCTGTGGGTCGTCACCTATGCGCCGCACCAGCCGCGCGGCGGCAGCGACAAGCTCTACGAAATCACCCCCGACCTCCGGCAGATCGTCCGGCCGGAGAGCATCGGCGGCACGCCGGCGAACCGTTTCATCCACACGGAGTCGCAGCAGCTCTTCATCGGGCCCTACGCGATCGACGCGCAGCGGCGCGTGCGCGCGATCCCGTTCACGCAGATGTTCGGCCGCCCGACCGGCAACGCCCGCCACCTCGCCGATCCCGCCGGCAAGGTCTACTACGCGTCGATGGAGGAGGGCTTTTACGAGGTCGACGTGCGCACGCTCGCGGTCACCGAGCTGTTTCGCGACGAACAGGTGAAGGAGCCGTTCCGCCGCGCGGACTTGCCCGGCTACCACGGCAAGGGCCTCTACTCGGGGCAGGGCGTGCTCGTCTACGCCAACAACGGCGAAAACTCCCCCCTCGCGCGCACCCGGCCCGACATCCCCAGCGGCGCCCTCGCGGAATGGGACGGCAAGTCCGAGCAATGGACCGTCGTCCGCCGCAATCAATTCACCGAGGTCACCGGCCCCGGCGATCTCACCGGCAACCCGCGCCCTGCCACCGATCCCATCTGGAGCGTCGGCTGGGATCACCGCTCGCTCATCCTGATGGTGCGCGACCGCGGCACGTGGCATTCCTACCGCCTCCCGAAGTCCAGCCATAGCTACGACGGCGCGCACGGCTGGAACACGGAGTGGCCCCGCATCCGCGACATCGGCGAAAAGGATCTGCTGATGACCATGCACGGCGCGTTCTGGCGTTTCCCACGGAACCTCGACGCGACGCATTCCGCCGGGATCGCGCCGCGCTCGAACTACCTCAAGGTCGTCGGTGACTTCACGCGCTGGGGCGATCGCCTCGTGCTCGGCTGCGACGACACCGCGCAGAGCGAGTTCCTCAACAAGCGCCGCGTGAAGGGCGACGTCGCCGGTCCCGGCCAGTCCCAGTCCAACCTGTGGTTCATCGAACCCGCGCAGCTGGATCGCCTCGGCCCCGTAATCGGCCGCGGCGCGGTGTGGCTCGACGAACCGGTGAAAAAGGACGCGCCCTCGGATGCGTTTCTCTTCTCCGGCTACGAGCAGCGACTGCTCCATCTCGCGCACGATGCCGGCGCGCCGGTGACGTTCACCCTCGAGGTCGACCGCGCCGGCAACGGCACGTGGGCCGAGCTACGCCGCATCGAGGTGCCCGCCAGCGGCTACGCCTGGCTCGCGTTTGCCGAATCCGAGAAGGCCGCCTGGCTCCGCGTGCGCAGTCCGCGCGACCTCACCCGCGCCACCGCGCTCCTCGCCTATCGCAACCGCGACCCGCGCCCGACCTCCTCTGATTCGCGCTTCGCCGGCCTCCTGCCCCAGCAGTCCCAACCGCCCTATCCGAATTTTTCCAACGCGCTGCTCCACGCCCGCGGCGCCGACAAACGCACCCTCGCCGTCGGCACCGCCGAGGGCGCCTACTACGAACTCGGCTCCGACCTCGTGCTGCGCCGCACCGACGAGCCCGGCGCCGCTGCTTGGATGCGCGAGAAAGTCTCCCCGCCGCGCGACGCCCTCGCATTCGACGCCGGCTCCGTGATCTACACGGACGAGCAGGGCAAACGCTGGCGCCTGCCGCGCGGCCGAGCGGATTTTTCGGCCGCCTCGCCGCACGGCGCCGAGCGCACCGCCCGCGAAGTCGTCACCGAGCGCGACATCCTCAACGCCGGCGGCACGTTCTTCGAGCTTCCCGCCGAAAACGCCGGCGGCATCGCCAAGGTCCGCCCGGTCGCGACGCACAACCGCCGCATCCACGACTTCGCCAGCTGGCGCGGCCTCATGGTCATGTCGGGCATCACCACCGACGCACCCGTTTCCAACTCACACATCGTCCGCTCCGCCGACGGCGCCGCGGCAGTCTGGCTCGGCGCCATCGACGACCTCTGGAATTTCGGCAAATCCGTCGGCGTCGGCGGCCCGTGGAAAGACACGTCCGTCGCGGCCAACACGCCCTCCGATCCCTATCTGCTCACCGGCTACGACCGCAAGAAGCTCAGCCTCTCGCACACCGCCGCAACCGCCGTGACGTTTCGCATCGAGGTCGACCTCAGCGGCACCGGCCATTGGGTGACCTACCGCACTTTCACCGTTTTACCCGGAAAACCACTCGACCACGAATTCGCCTCCGCCTACCAAGCCTACTGGCTGCGCGTCTCCGCCGACACCGCGACAACCGCCACCGCCTGGCTCACCTACGACTGAGTTTTCCCTGTCTCCCCCTCTCTCCGTCCCCTTGTCTCATCATCTTCGCAAAATGAAACCCAAGTTCCTCATCGCACTTTCCCTCCTCGCTGTCGGAGCACTCCCGTCCGCGAACGCCGCCGCCAACCGCGTGCTCCTCGAGGCCGAGAACTTCCGCACCCGCGGCGGCTGGTCGCTCGACACCCAGTTCATCCACCTCATGGGCTCGCCCTACCTGCTCGCGCACGGTCTCGGGCAGCCCGTGGCCGACGCCACGACGACCGCCAGCTTCCCGGCGGCTGGCACCTACCGCGTCTGGGTGCGCACCAAGGACTGGGTCGCGCACTGGGGCGCCCCCGGTTCACCCGGGAAATTCCAAGTGCTCGTCAACGGCACGCCGCTCACCGAGACCTTTGGCACCAAGGGCGCCGACTGGTTCTGGCACGACGGC
>JAEUHB010000363.1 GCA_016794665.1 Opitutaceae bacterium | reverse complement strand
GCTCCTTGACGACGTTGCCGGAGAGGAGGCCGGCGAGTTTGCCGTCGGCATCGACGACGGGGAACGTGGAGAACGAAAAATTTTTCGCGGCGATGCGGGCGAGCAGGTCGCCGATGAGCTGGTCCGGCGTGACAGTGATGGGATCCTGGATGAGGCCGTGGATGTGGCGCTTCACGCGGGCGACCTCCTTCACCTGCGCCTCGGCGGTCATGTTGTAGTGGATGAGGCCGAGGCCGCCGTTGAGCGCCATCGCGATCGCCATGCGCGATTCGGTCACGGTGTCCATGTCCGACGAGATGATCGGGATCGGCAGGCGCAGGGCGTCGCTCAGCGCGGTCGAGGTGTCGGCGTCCTTGGGCAGGATCGCGGAGTAGAGGGTCGCGAGCGAGACGTCGTCGAACGTGAGGGCGGTCGGGGCGCAGGCGCGAAAAAACGCCGCGGCGGGCAGGTAAAACTCCGCGTCGGCGGCGGAAGTGGCGGTGGCAACCTTGGTCATGAGTTGCCATGAACGGAGTAGGGTCGCGCAGCGCGGGCGCAAACAGAAAGTCGGAAGTCGGGTTTGCGCGCGGGCGGTCGGGCGCATGGTGTGGTGCGGTGAACCTCCGCCTCCAGTTCCGCCGGTATCGCGCGCCCTTCCGCGCGCCCGTGCGCACGGCGCATGGGATGTGGCCTGAACGCGAAGGCCTGATCGTGCGGTTGGAGAGCGAGACGGGCGCGGTGGGTTTTGGCGAGGCGGCGCCGATCCCGTGGTTCGGGACCGAAACCGTCGAGGAGGACGAGGCGGGCGCGCGGATCCTGGGCGAATGGACGAATGCCGAGCACCTCGCGGCGGTGCCGGAGCGGCTGGGTTGCCTGAAGCATGCGCTGGCGGCGGCGAAGGCGGAGTTGGCGGGCAGCAAGCCGACCGCGGCGCACAAGGCCCTGGGCGTCGCGGCGCTGCTGCCGGCGGGGCGCGCGGCGCTGGCGCAAATCGAGCCGCGGGCGGAGCTCGGGTTTCGCGTTTTCAAATGGAAGGTAGGCGTCGCTGACACGGCGGACGAGATCGCGCTGCTCGATGATGTGTGCGCGGCGCTGCCGGGCGGATCGAAGCTGCGGCTCGACGCCAACGGCGCGTGGGATCGGCGCACGGCGGAGCGGTGGTTGGAGCGCTGCGCGGATCGGCCGGTGGAATTCGTGGAGCAGCCCTGCTTCGCTCCGCGGAGCGGAGCCACGCCGGGCGCCGCCTGGCGACGCAAGGATGAGGACTTGCTGCTGGGACTGGCGGGCAGTTTCCCGACGCCGATTGCACTCGATGAGTCGGTCGCGGGCGCAGGGGACATTGAGCGCTGGATCGGAGCGGGCTGGCCGGGGATTCTCGTGATCAAGCCCGCGTTGATCGCGGATTTGCGCGCGGCGTTGCGGACGCTGGAGAAGGCGAAGGCGCGGGTCGTGTTCTCCTCGGCGCTTGAGACTGCGGTGGGCGCGCGGGGCGCGATGCGCGCGGCGTTTGCATGGAGCGGTGAGCGGGATGCGGCGGGCGAATCGCGCCCGCGCGCGCTCGGATTCGGAGTTTGGCCGCTGTTTGCGGACACGCGGCTCGACGGGCCCGTGACGATGCCGTTTGTGCGGGCGGAAGACGTGGAGCGGATGAACCCGGAGGCCGTGTGGACCGCGCTGAGCTGACCGCGTTGGCGCGCGCGACCGGCTGCGCCGTGGAGCGAGGCGGCGCGGTTTTCCTGTGCGATCCCCAGGCGTCGGCGGACGAGCGTGCGCAGATGGAGGCCCTGATGTCGCGCGCGGGCGGGTGGACGAATCGCGACGAAGGCTGGCTCGGCGTGCGCACGGGCGGGACCGGCGGCGTCGTGAAATTCGCGCGCCATGATCAGGCGACCCTGGGCGCAGCGGTGCGGGGATTTTGCGCGCACTTTGGGCTCGGGCGTGTGAATGCGGTCGACGTCCTGCCGCCGCACCACGTGAGCGGACTGATGGCCCGCGTGCGCTGCGCGGCGACGGGCGGGCTCCATCTCGCGTGGGATTGGAAACGACTCGAGGCGGGCGAAACTCCGCCGCCGCGCGAGGGCGACTGGGTGGTCTCGCTAGTGCCCACGCAGCTCCACCGGCTCATGCAAACGCCCCGCGCGGTGGATTGGCTGCGTAGCCTGCGCGTGATCTTCGTTGGCGGCGGTCCGCTTTGGGCGGAACTTGCCGAGGCGGCGGCCCTTGCCGGCCTGCGCCTCGCGCCGAGCTACGGCCTCACCGAAACCGCTGCGATGGTCGCGGCGCTGCGGCCGGAGGAGTTTCTCGCCTGTGCGCGCTCGTGTGGAGCCGCGCTGCCCCACGCGCGGCTGAGCGTGGCCGGCGACGGGGTGGTCCAGGTGGCGGGCGATTCGCTTTTCCGGGGTTACTGGCCCGAGCAGAGCGCGGCGCGGATGTTTGCGACGGAGGACCTGGGCGCCATCGACGCGCGCGGGCACCTCACGATCCTCGGTCGCCGTGACGCGATGATCGTCACGGGTGGGAAAAAAGTGTCGCCGGCGGAGGTCGAGGCGGCGTTGCGCGGGAGCGGGGAGTTTGAGGATGTGGCCGTGATCGGCGTGCCCGATCCGGAGTGGGGGGAGGCCGTGGTGGCGTGTTACCCCGAAGATGGGCGGGCGCCGGATGCCACGCGCGCCGCCGTTGCGTTGCCGCCTCACGCGCGGCCCAAGCGCTACGTCGCGGTGCGCAAATGGCCCCGCAACGCCCAAGGCAAGATCGACCGCGCGGCGCTGCGGCGTCAGGTGGCGCCCTAGCCGAAAAGTTTTTCGTGTCCTTCGCGCGTTTCGTGGTCTCCTGTTTGCCGCCGTGACCAAGAACGAAATCGCCGATGTGCTCACCGAGATCGCGACGCTCCTCGAGTTGAAGGGCGAGAATCCGTTCAAGGTCCGCGCCTACCAGACCGGCGCGCGTGCGCTCGAAGGCATCGAGGAGTCTGAGCTGGGCCGCCTCGTCGCCGAGGGGAAGCTCGGCACGGTCAAGGGCCTCGGCGAGGCGCTCGTGCAGAAAATCACCGAGCTGCACACGACGGGTCGGCTGGAGTTCTTCGAAAAGCTGAAAGCCTCCGTAGAGCCGGGTCTGGTCGAGCTGCTGCAAATTCCCGGCTTGGGACCGAAGAAGATCCAAGCCCTCAAGGCCAAGCTCGGCGTGACCGACATCGCGTCGCTCACGGCGGCGTGTCACGACGGCCGCGTCGCCGCGCTCGACGGCTTTGGCGAGAAGACGCAGGAGAAGCTCCTCGCCGGCATCAAGAACCGCGAGGCCTACGGCAAGCGCCACCTCTGGTGGGAAGCCGCCGAAATCGCCGAGCCGATTGTCGCGGGGCTGCGCGCGCTCCCGCAGGTGCGGCGGGCGGAGGCCGCGGGCAGCCTGCGACGCGGCATGGAGACGGT
>JAEUHB010000362.1 GCA_016794665.1 Opitutaceae bacterium | reverse complement strand
TGGTCCTGCGCGGCGTGGGCGTGCCGCGGATGGTGGCATGGCTTGATCAGTTCATCGCGTTCATCCGCGACCTCGGGCCGGGGGTGTTCTTCACCGGCATGGCGCTGCTGCCGGCCGTGGGCGCGCCGATGTCGGCGTTCACACTGGTCGCGGGCGAGGCGTTTGCGCCAAAGATGTCGATGCCCGGCGTGATCGTGACTACCGGCGTCGCCATCGCCGCCAACATCGCGATCACCTACTGGCTCGCGCGCTACGCGCTGCGGCCGCTCCTGACGAAGCTCATCGCGCGCTACGGCTACGCCGTGCCGCGGGTGACCAAGGACAACGCGCTTTCCGTTGCGCTTGTGGTGCGGCTCACCCCCGGGCCGCCGTTTTTTGTGCAAAGCTACGTGCTCGGGCTCGCGGAGGTGCCGTTCCGGCTTTACGCGCTCGTCTCTTGGCTGGCGGTGATGCCGCTGGCGCTCGCGTTTGTGGTGCTGGGCAAGGCCGCGCGCGAGGGGCACTTTGGCAAGATTGGCGCGGGTCTCGGGTTGATGGTCGTGGCGATGGTCGCCGTGCAAGTCGTGCGCCGGCGCGTCGCGGCGAAGCGTGCAGCCTGACCCCGCCAGCGACGCTCCGCCGCGTGCGGAGAGCGTGAGCGACTTCACGCGGCGCGTGAAGACGCTGCTCGAGTCGGGCATCCGCCCGACGTGGGTGCGCGGCGAGGTGTCCAACCTCCGCGCGCAGGCCAGCGGGCACGTCTATTTTTCGCTCAAGGACGCGGGCGCGCAGCTGGGCGCGGTGATGTTTCGCGGCGACGCGCTGCGACAGACGGCGAAGCTGCGCGACGGCCTGCAGGTCGTCGTCTACGGCGAGGTGAGCGTCTACGAGGCGCGCGGGCAGTATCAGCTCATCGTGCGCATCGTGATCGACGACGGCGTGGGCCGGCTGCAACGGGAATTCGAGGCCCTGAAGGCGCGGCTCGCCGCCGAGGGAATTTTCGCCGCGGAAAGGAAACGCGCCATCCCCGCGATGCCGGCGTGCGTGGGCTTCATCACGTCGCCGACGGGCGCGGCGGTGCAGGATTTTTTGCGCATCGTGATCCGGCGCGGCTGGCGGGGGCGCGTCATCGTGCTCCCGGCGAAAGTCCAGGGCGAGGGCGCCGCCGCCGAGATGATCGAGATGCTGCGGCTCGCGGCGGAGGAGAAAATCTTCGACCTCCTCGTGATCGGGCGCGGCGGCGGGAGCCTCGAGGACCTGTGGGCATTTAACGAGGAGGCGCTGGTGCGCGCCGTCGCCGCGTGCCCGGTGCCGATCATCTCGGCGGTGGGGCACGAGATCGATTTCACGCTATGCGACTTTGCCGCCGATGTGCGCGCGGAGACGCCGAGCGCCGCCGCGGAGCTCATCACGAGCCATTTTATCGACGGCATCGACCGCGCGCGCCAGGCTGAGGCGGCGATGACGGCCTCCATCGAAAACGCCCTCGCCACCGCCACGGAGCGGCTCGATCACTCGCGCTCGCGGTTGCGGCTGCTCGCGCCGGCCGCGCAGATCGAGCAAGGCTGGCTGCGGCTCGACGATCTGGCGAACCGCCTCAGCGCCGTGCTGCGGCACGGCGCACAGGAGCGCCGCGAGCGCCTGGGCGCGGCGCGCGCCGCGCTGGCGCGTGTCTCGCCCGAGCTGCGCGTGCAGGCGGAATCACAGCGGCTGCTTTCCCTCTGGAAACGCCTGCAGGGCGCGAGCCCGCGCTCGGTGCTCAACCGTGGCTTCGCGATCGTGCGCGACGCCGAGGGCCGGCCCATCACGCGGCGCACGGCCGTGAAGCCCGGCGCGCAGCTCGCGGCCGAGTTTGCCGACGGCTCGGCGCCGGTGCGGGCGGAATAAGACGCACGGGCCAGTCGACGCCATACGTGGGTCCGCGTAACGACGGCGGACCTCCCCTCGGGTATTCTCCCACCCGCTCCAACCATGAAAATGTCGTCCGCCCCGTCCCGCTCGCTCCGCTTCCTCGCGCCCGCGTTCCTCATGCTCAGCCTGGTCGTGCCGCGCGCCCTCGCCGTCACCAACGATGAGCTGCTCCCCGAAAACCTCGTCGGCAAGACGTTCCGTTTCACCCACAACGCCGCGACGCCGAACACCCTCGAGCCGGCGGTCAACAGCTACGCCATCACGTTTAACACCGCCTCGACCTACACCCGCACCGGCGCGGGCCTGCCCACGATCAACGGCACCTACTCGGTCTCCATCACCGCGATCGCCAATGCCATCCGGCTCACGAATCTGCTGATGAACAACTGGACCGGCACGGCCGGCACGCCGCTGGTCTCGCTCAGCCTCACCCACGCCGCCGGCATCGGCGGTTTCGCCGCCAACGAGGCCCTCAATCCGCTCAAGAACAGCGGCGGTCTTTTCACCATCGACGGCTCGCCGGGCGGCGGCGGTGGCGGCGGCGGACCGACGGCGGTCCCGACGCTGGCCATCAGCAACCCGACCGTGACCGGCACGGTCGGCACGGCGTTCACCTACCAGATTTCCGCGACGCAGAACCCCACCAGCTACGGCTCGAGCACCCTCCCCGGCGGCCTCACGCTAAACACCTCCACGGGCCTCATCTCCGGCACGCCCACGACGGCCGGCACGTTCAACGTCACGATCTCCGCCAGCAACGCGCTCGGCTCCGGCGCCGCGCCGATCACGATCACCATCAATGCGGCCCCGGGCGGTGGCGGAGGTAGCGGCGGCGGCGGCTCGACCGGCACGCCCGCGACCGCCGTGCGCGCCTGGGGTTGGAACCTCTCCGGCCAGACTTCGGTCCCGGCGGGACTCACCAATGTCACCCAGCTCGCCGGCAGCTCGCAGGCGGCGTTCGCGCTGCGCGCCGATGGCAGCGTGGTCGCCTGGGGCCAGAACACGCAGACCACCGTGCCCGCCGGCGCCGCCTCGGGCGTGACCGCGCTCGCCGCCGGCAGCAGCCACGTGCTCGCGCTCAAGTCCGACGGCTCGCTCGTCCAATGGGGCAACACCGCCGACGGCCAGCGCAACGGCTTCCCGACCAGCGGCACGTTCACCGCGATCTCCGCGGCGTATTTCCAATCGATGGCCGTGCGCAGCGATGGCACGGTCGCGGTGTGGGGCGTCGATCCCGCGTTTCCGCCGCTCGCCCAACCGCCCGCCGGGCTCACGGGCGTGCGGTCGGTCGCCGCGGGCGTGGGCTATGGGCTCGCGCTCAAGACCGACGGCACCGTCGTCGGCTGGAATTCCACCAACGCCACCTACCTCGCGCCGACCACCGACAAGGGCCAGAGCCGGCCGCCCGCCGGCCTCTCCGGCGTCGTCGCGATCGCCGCGGGTCAGTTTCACGCGCTCGCGCTGCGCAGCGACGGCGTCGTGATCGGCTGGGGCGGCTCGCGCAACGGCGCGGCCGGCACGTTCAGCATCCCGCAGGCGGCGCAAAACGGCGTCATCGCAATCGCGTGCGGCCTCGAGCACAGCCTCGTGCTGAAGAGCGACGGCACCGTCGTCGCGTGGGGCAACAACGGCTTCGGCGAGACGGTCGTGCCTGCGGGGCTCACCGGCGTCACGCGCATCGCTGCGGGCGAATATTTCTCACTCGCGGCGACGGGCGGCACGGCGCCCGCGCCTGGCGGCGGCACCGGCGGTGGCGGGGGTGGAGGCGGCGGTGGCGGGACGCCCACTTTTGCCGCGGCGCCGGCCAACCTCGTCGGCTACCGCAACCGCGTGGGGCAGGTCTTTGAGTTCACCGTCACGGGTTCCAATTCCGGCGCCGTGTGGGGCACGGACGTCTATACGGACGACTCTTCCGTCGCGCGCGCCGCGGTCCACGCCGGCGTGCTCGCGGTGGGCGAAACCAAAGCCGTCGCCATCACCATCCTCCCCGGCCAGCAATCGTATGCGGCCTCGACGCGCTATGGCGTCACCACCTCGCAGTGGGGCGCGTGGTCGGGCAGCTTCGCGTTTGCCGGCGCGGGCACCGCGACTGGCGGCACGCCCGCGACCGCGCGGCCGGCCGCGGCGCCGGGCTTCGTCGCAGGCACCGGCGCGCTCGCGGCGGGCTCGCGTTTTGTCTGCCCCGTCAACGTCACGGGCGGCGGCACCTACACCTACCAGTGGTTCCTCAACGGTCTCGCGATCGCCGGCGCCACCGCCAATCCCTACGTGGTCGCTTCTGTCACGGCCGCCAACGCCGGCACCTACACCGTCGACGTCACCAATTCCCTCGGCACCACGCGCATCACCGCGGGCAGCCTCACGGTCGGCGCGGCCGGCTCGCCGGTGATCGCGCTGCAGCCGATCTCCAAGACCGTGGTGCCCGGCGCGACGGTCACCTTTGCCGTCAGCGCGACCGGCACGGGCCTCAGCTACCAGTGGTTCCGCAACAACGTGCAGCTCGCCGGCGAGACCGGCGCCGTCCTGCTGCGCAGCAATGTCTCCGCCGCGGACGCCGGCACCTACACCGCGCGCATCACCAACAGCGCCGGCTCCGTGACGAGCAGCGGCGGCACGCTCACGCTCTCCGCCGCCGCCTCGCGGCCAGCCAACATCTCCGTGCGCACGAACGTCGCCACCGGCACGATCGTGACGCCCGGCTTCGTGATCCAAGGCGCGGGCACCAAGCGCGTGCTCATCCGCGCCGTCGGCCCGGGCCTCGCCGCGTTCAACGTCCCGGGCACCATGGCCGATCCGAAGTTCACCGTGTTCCAAGGCCAGTCGCAGATCGCGACCAACGACGACTGGGCCGCCGGCAACATCGGCCAGGCCTTCGCCGCCACGGGCGCCTTCACCCTCCCCGCCGGTTCCAAGGACGCCGCGCTCGTCACGGATCTCGCCGCCGGCCGCGACTACACCGTGCAAGTCACCAACGCCACCGGCACGGGCGGCATCGTGCTCATCGAGGTCTACGACGCCGATGCGCTCACCGGCACCAGCACGAGCAAGCTCGTCAACGTGTCCGTCCGCGGCCAGACCGCGCCGGGCGCCGACGTGCTCACGCTCGGCCTCGTCGTGCAGGGCATCGGGCAACGCACGCTCCTCGTGCGCGGCGTGGGCCCCACGCTCGCGAGCTTCGGGGTCACCGGCACCGTCGCCGACCCGCGCCTGCAAATCTTCGACAGCCAGTCGCGGCCCATCCTCGCCAACGACGACTGGGCCAGCGCCGACTTCGTGAGCGAGCTCGCGCTCGCGAGCAACTACGTCGGCGCCTTCGCGCTCGCCAACGGCAGCCGCGACGCCGCGACCCTCACCCTCCTCGATCCCGGCGCCTACACGATCCAGGTCAGCGGCGCCGCGGCCGCGCCGACGGGCGAGGCCTTGGTCGAGGTCTACGAGGTGCCCTGATCCCTAGGAGCCGGGGTTTCACCCGGCCCGTTGCGACGAGCCGCTGCCCCCTCGGGTGGCGGCTCTTTGCTTTCGGCCGGTCAGCCGAAATACACCGGCTTGGAGCAGTCCCACCAGCCGCTGCCGGCCAGCGCTCCACAACCCTGCGCCACGAAGAGCTTGCCGATCCCCCGTCGCGGTCGTTCCGTGCCGGGTGCCGCGGGCCTGCGGGCGCGTTTCAGAAACCCGCTGCGGGGCCGACATTTCCCTTTCCATGAACGCCGATATCCAACGAGCCAAAATCCGCCCCGGCGCACTCCGCCGGCCGGCCTCCGGCCGGACCGGTCCGTGCTGAGTTTCGCTGGAGCGCGCCATGCTGTTCAACTCGCTGACCTTCGCTCTTTTTTTCCCGGCGTTTTGCGCACTCTACTTCCTCGCGCCCCGCCAAGTCCGCATGCCGCTGCTCCTCGCAGCCAGCTGCGGATTTTACATGTATTTTATTCCGGCTTACATCCTGATCCTGTTCGTCACGATCGTCATCGATTATGTCGCCGGCATTTACATCGAACGGGTCAGCGGGCCGGCGCGGAAGGCCTGGCTTGTGGGCAGCATCGTCTCCACCTGCGCCGTCCTGTTTGTCTTCAAATATCTCAATTTCTTCACCGAGAACCTTGCCGCCGTCTCCCATCTGCTCGGCTGGGACATCAAGGACCCGCGTTGGAACATCATCCTGCCCATCGGGCTCTCGTTTCACACTTTCCAGAGCCTGAGCTATGTGATCGAGGTCTACCGCGGCCACCATAAGGCGGAAAAAGACTTCGTCATCTACTCGACCTACGTGATGTTTTTTCCGCAGCTTGTCGCGGGCCCGATCGAGCGGCCGCAGGGATTGCTCGACCAGTTCCGCGTGCATCACGCGTTTGAGTGGGAGCGCGTCGCGAGCGGCCTGCGGCGCATGGCGTGGGGCTTTTTCAAGAAGGTCGTGATCGCCGACCGCCTCGCGCTCTACGTCAACGACGTCTACGGCGCACCACAGAACTTCAACGGCCTGCAGCTATCCCTCGCCACCTTCTTCTTCGCCTACCAGATCTACTGCGATTTCTCGGGCTACTCCGACATCGCGGTCGGCTCGGCGCGCGTGCTCGGCTTCCGGCTGATGGAGAACTTCAACACGCCCTACTACTCGCGATCGATCTCCGAGTTCTGGCGGCGTTGGCACATCTCGCTCTCCTCGTGGTTCCGCGACTACCTCTACGATCCGCTCGTGGAGAAGTTCCGTAGCTCCGCCGGCTGGGCCTTCGCGATCCTGATCACGTTTGGCGTGAGCGGCCTTTGGCACGGCGCGGCGTGGACCTATGTCGTGTGGGGCCTGCTCAACGGCGTCTACCTGCTCGCCGGCGGCCTCACGGAGGAGCCGCGCAACCGCGTCTATCGCGCGCTCGGCATCGCCGACGACTCGGTCCTGCGCACCACGATCCGGATCATGGCGACCTTCGGGCTCACCTGCGTGGGCTGGGTCGTGTTTCGCGCGACGTCCATGGGTGATGTGGGCTACATCCTCGCGAATTTCTGGCGCAACTGGGACTTCGGCCGAATCGGCACGGAGCAGTTCCTGCTGCGCCAGATGCCGGCGGCCATCGCCGGGATATTGGTCTTGGAGACAGTGCAGCTGGTCCACCGGCGCGTGAACCTGAGCCATCAGCTCCTCCGCCTGCCGGCGCTGCCTCGCTGGGCCTTTTACCTCGCGTGGGCCTACGGCATGGTGCTGTTCGGGGTGTTCCGCAACGAGCAGTTCATTTATTTCCAATTCTAACGATAAAAATGGCAACGCCCGCGGCACTCAGCGCCCTCACCACGCCATGACCAAATCCGAACTTCCGATGAAAAACAGCCCCAGCGTGCCGCCGGGCCGCCCCTTGTATGAGGCGGCGTTCATGATCCGCACCGTCGAGCAGAAGCTCCTGGCGCTGTTCTCCGAGGGAAAGCTGTTCGGCACGGTCCACACTTGCATCGGCCAGGAATTCTCCGGCGTGGCGGTAGCCGCCGCGCTCCAGCCGGGCGATCTCGTATTCAGCAACCACCGCTGCCACGGGCATTTTCTCGCGCGCACCGGCAAAGTCGAGGGCCTCATCGCCGAGGTCATGGGCAAGCGCACCGGCGTCTGCGGCGGCCGCGGCGGGAGCCAGCACCTCTGCGCGGATGGGTTCTTCAGCAACGGCGTGCAGGGCGGCATCGTGCCCGTGGCTGCCGGCCTCGCTTATGCTTTGAAGAAAAAGTCCAAGCACGGCGTCGCGGTCGTCTTCATCGGCGACGGCACGCTCGGCGAGGGCGCGCTCTACGAGACGCTCAACATCGCCGCCAAGTGGGAGCTGCCGCTGCTCGTTGTGCTGGAGAACAATCGCTACTCACAGAGCACGTCGCAGCCCGAGACCCTCGCCGGCGACATCTGCGCGCGCGCCGCGGCCTTCGGCATCGACACCAGCGTCGGCGACACGGATGCGCCCGGCCACCTCGTCGCGCAGGCGCGGGCCGCCGTAGACGCCGTTCGCTCAAGCCAGCGCCCGCATTTCCTCCGCGTCGACACCTATCGCCTCATGGCGCACTCCAAGGGCGACGACCTCCGCGAGAAATCCGAGCTCGAAGCTCACTGGGCGCGTGATCCGCTTACGGTCTTCCGGCGCGACCAGCCCGCCCTCGCCGAGGAAATCCAGCGCCAGATCGCCGCGCGCGTCGACACCGCCGCCGAGTCTGCGCTGCAAGCCCCCACTGCCGCGCTGCGCGCCACCGACGAGGACGGCGATGCGTTCCGGCCCGTGCAGTGGGCCAAGGCCGCCGCGCCCTCCAACGACCGCCTCGTCGCGTTGCTCGCCGCCGCGCTCGCGCGCAACATGCGCCGCGACGAGCGCATCGTGCTCTTCGGCGAGGATGTGCGCAGCCCCTACGGCGGCGCCTTCAAGGCCACGCGCGGCCTCAGCGACGAATTTCCCAGCCGTGTCTTGAACACCCCGATCAGCGAAGGCGCCATCGTCGGCCTCGGCAACGGCATGGCCCTGCACGGCCTCCTCCCGGTGGTCGAGATCATGTTCGGCGATTTCCTTTTCCTCGCGGGCGACCAAATCGCGAACCACGCGGCCAAGTTCCGCTACATGTATGACGATCAGGTCGCCGTGCCGCTGATCGTGCGCACGCCGATGGGCGGCAAGCGCGGCTACGGCCCGACCCACAGCCAGTCGATCGAGAAACACTTCATGGGCCTGCCCGGCACGCTCATGCTCGCGCTGAACTCGCGGCAGGACCCCGGCCTTATCTACGACAAGCTCTTCGTGGCGATTGATCGGCCGACCCTCGTCATCGAGAACAAGCTCCTTTACGGCCTCCGCCTTTCCGAGCCGCTGCCCGCCGGCTACACGCTCGAGTTCAGCGACGAGGCGTTCCCGGCCGTGCGCCTCCGCCCCGCCGCCACGCCCGACCTCACGATCGTGTGCTACGGCGGCATGCTGCCCGATGCGGAGCGCGCGGCGGAACGGCTGTTCAACGAGCACGAGCTCGTGTGCGAGATCATCTGCCCCGTTCAGATTTATCCTCTCAACCTCTCGCCCATCCTCGACTCCGTCGGCCGCTCGGGTCGCCTGCTGGTCGTCGAGGAGGGCCTGGCCTTCGCCGCCTTCGGCGCCGAGGTGATCGCCTCGCTGTGCGAACGGGCGCCGGGGAAACTCAAGGCCGTCTCCCGCCTCGCCTCGCGCCGCCACGCGATCCCGTCCGCCGGTCCGCTGGAACGGGAAACGCTTCCCAACCCCGAGACCATCGCGCAGGCTGCGCTAAAGTTGATGCAGCCTCCCTCGTCATGATCCATCCGGTCCGCATCCCCCATGAACAGGTCAACGATCAGTCCGTGCTGCTGGTCGAGTGGATGGCCGCGGACGGCGCCGAGGTGAAGGCCGGCCAGCCCATCGCTGTCATCGAGACCAGCAAGTCCACCGCCGAGATCGAGGCGCCGGCCGCAGGCTTCCTGCGCCACGGCGCCGTGGTGAACACCGAGCTCCCGGTCGCCGCCGTGTTCTGCCACATCACCGCCTCGCCCACCGATCCGCTGCCAAGCGGTGCACCAGCGCCGCGCGCCGCCGAGCCTGCGCCGCAAGTCGCCGCCGCCCAGCCCGCAGGCGCCCCCGCTGCGGCGGGCGAAACGACCTTCAGCAAGAAGGCCCTCGACCTGATCACGCAGCACGGCCTCGCCAAGGAACTCTTCACCGGCAAAGGCCTCGTTCGCGAGGCCGACGTGCAGGCCGTAATCGCGCAGTCGTCCGGCCGGGCGCCGGCGACGCCCGCGCCCGCCGCTCCCGTCTCGGCCGCGTCCGAAGCCCCGCGACGCGCAGCCCCGGAGACCGCCGCGCCCGGCCCGATCGCCGCGACGGGCGTGCCCGTGCGCATCGAGGAGCTGCCCCGCCTCAAGCGCGTCGAGATCAAGTATCTCGCCTCGGGCTCCGCGTTTACACTCGCGAGCGTCGTCACCGTGCCGTGCCCGGTCGCCGGCCTCCGCGCCGCCGTCGAGCAGAGCCCCGCGCTCGGGGGCAATGCCACCGCCATCATCGTCTACGAGGCGGCGCGCCTCCTGAAGAAATACCCGATCTTCAACGCCTACTACGCACATGGCCGCGTGCATTACTATGAGCAGGTCAATGTCGGCGTTGCTGTGGACGGCGGCAAGGGCCTCAAGGTCCCGGTCATCGCGCAGGCCGACACCAAGGGCCTCGTCGACATCGCCCGCGAAATGCAGGACCGCCTGCTCGACTACGTGAACGACGAGCTGCCGCTCGCCGCGCTCGCGGGAGGCACCTTCACCATAACCGATCTCTCGTCCGAGGGCGTCGTCAGTTTTCACCCGCTCATCAACCAAGGCCAAGCTGCCATCCTTGGTATCGGCGCCGACTACGCGACGGCCGAGCCCACGGGCCGCGCGTGCAACCTCATCCTCGCCTTCGACCACCAGCTCACCGAGGGCCGCACCGCTGCACGTTTCCTTTGCGAGCTGCGCGATCGCGTCGCCACCTACGCCGGCGCCGGCCGCTGACCCGAACATGACCATGAGCCAATCCGAAAACCTGCGGGACATCGTCGCCAAGCTCGGCGGCGTGGGGCGCGATGCCGTCACCCCGGAATTTTCCCTCGAAGTCCCCGCGCTCAAGGGCTCGCTCAAGCGGGCCGCTCTCACCGCCGCGATCCGCCGCGACCTCGGGATAAACTGCCGCACCGCCCACCTGGCGCGCACCTTTGGCGAGCTTACGGCCGCCGTCTTCGAAACCGCGCCCTCCGCCACCGAGGCGCCCTCCGCTCGGGCATCGGCGCCGGTCGCCGCCGCCCCGGTCGTTGCGACCGCTGCGCCGCGGGTCGCCCCGCTCGCGGCGCCTTCCCACCCGTTTTCGTCCGGCCTGCGCTGCGGCGCCGACATCGAGCTCGTCGCCGCGCTCCCCGAGGCCACCGATTACCGCGAGCACGAGTTCTACAAGTCGCATTTCTCCCCGGCCGAGATCGCCTACTGCGTCCTGCAATCGAACCCGCGCATGCATTTCGCGGCGCGCTGGTGCGCCAAGGAGGCGCTCTACAAGGCCGAGCCGGCGCTGCGGGCCACGCCGCTCTCCGCGATCGAGGTCGTGCGCGCGGCGGACGGCGGCGTGTCGTTTCAACACGCCGGCGCCGCGCTGCCCCACGCGCTCAGCCTCTCGCACACCGAGACGCAGGCCGTTGCGCTCGTCGTCGCGCCGCTTCCGGCGCCGGCCGCGCCCGCGGAAAACGCCCCCGACGACTCTCGCGGCAGCGCTTTGCCCTTCGTCTCCGCCGTCGCCTGGCTGATCGCGGTCGGCATCGCCGTGCTCGCGCTCATCCGCACCGCGCGCTGATTTTCGCGATGTCGCCCCGCGCAGATCTCCGCGCCCTTGCCAGCTCGGCCGCCTATGCGTGGCGCCTGATGACCGGCGCCGCCGCGCCGCTCACGCGCGGCGACCGCCGGCAGCGCGACGCGCTCCGGCTGCTGTGGTTCCTCCTGCTCGGCGCGCTCGGGGCCGTGGCGCTGCATCTCGCAATTCACACCGGGCTGCGGCGCGTCACGACCGCCGATTTCGGCGTCACCAACCAAGTCGTCGCCGGCCGCCTCGACGCCGAGATTGTAATCAGCGGCTCCTCGCGCGCGCTCACGCACTACGATTCCACTCTCATCCAAAAGACGACCGGTCGGAAGACGTTCAACCTCGGCCTCAACGGCACTCAAACCGATGTGCAGGTCGCCTACCTCAAGACCTACCTGCGCAAGAACGCGAAGCCCGCGCTTGTGATCCACAACTTGGATCCGTCCGCCTTCGCCGTGTCGCACGAGATTTTCGATCCCGTGAAGCTCATGCCCTACCTCGACGAGCCCGAGATCTACGCCGTCGTCCTTCGGGTCTACCCGCACGCGTGGAAATGGCGCTATTTCCCGCTCTACGGCTATGCCGTCGAGGATCTGCGCTTCACTTGGCTGGCCGGCGCGCGCACTTTCCTCGGCTCACAGCCGCCCGAGTCGCGCGTCCTCGGTTACCAGGCGCGCCACACGCCATGGACCGGGGACTTCGACAAGTTCAAGGCCAGCCACCCCGAAGGCGTGAAGCTCGATCTGAATCCGCAGGGCGTGAAGGACCTCGCCGAGATCACGGAGGTTTGCCGCCGGCACGGCGTGCCGCTGCTCTTCGTCTATTCGCCGGAGTATGACGGGATGCAGGCCCTCTCGAGCAACCGCGCCGAGTTGTTCGCCCGGTTTGCCGAGATCAGCGCCAAGGCCGGGGTCGAGATCTGGGACTACAGCTCATCGTTCATCTGCAGCCAGCGCGACTTGTTCTACAATTCGCAGCACCTGAACGTGACCGGAGCCACGATGTTCTCGCAGGACCTCGCGCGGCGGCTCGCGCAATCGCGCTGGCTGTCGGGCGGAGCGACTAAACAATCTCCCTGATCACCCTGCCCTCGACGAAGGTCAGCCGCTCGTTGCGGCCGAGGTGCGGGTAGGTGAGCGTGTGCTGATCAAGGCCGAGCTGGTGTAGGATCGTGGTGTGGATGTCGCGGAAGTGATAGGGCTTCTCCACCGCCTTCAGGCCGATGGCGTCCGTCGCGCCCACGACGCAGCCGCCTTTGATGCCACCGCCGGCCATCCACATGCTGAAGCCGTAATTGTGGTGATCGCGGCCCTTGCCCGCCTCGGCCTCGGGGGAGCGGCCGAACTCGCCGCCCCAGATGAGGAGCGTGCTGTCGAGCAGCCCGCGGCGCTTCAGGTCGGCGATGAGCCCGGCGATCGGCTTGTCCACCTCCGAGGCCATGCGGAGATGGTTTTCCTCAATGTCGCCGTGGGCGTCCCACGTCAGGTTGCCGGAGCCGCCGCCGGAGACGACGGTGACGAAGCGCACGCCTTTCTCGACGAGCTTGCGCGCCAGCAGGCACCGTCGGCCGTAGTCGTTGGTCGGCTCGACGCCGACGCCGTAGAGATCGAGCGTCTCCTGCGGTTCGCGCGACAGGTCGAGCACCTCGGGCGCCTCGGTTTGCATGCGGAACGCGAGGTCGTAGGCGTTCATGCGCGCCGCAAACTCATCGTCAAGGGGATCGGCGGAGGAGGCGTTGAGCCCTTGGATGAGATCGAGCGTGCGGCGGCGCTCCGTGGGCGAAACGCCGGGTGGCAGCTCAAGGTTGAGCACCGGTTTCTTCCCGGGCCGGAACATCGTCGGCTGGTAGACCGCGGGCAGAAATCCCTGCGCATACATCGGCTGGCCGGCGGGCAGCGCGCCGTCGGGGTCGGGCATCACGACGTAAGACGGCAGCGAGTCGGTCTCCGCGCCGAGGCCGTAGGTGATCCACGACCCCATGCTCGGCGCGCCGGGCACGACGCGGCCGCTGAAGAGCTCGTATTGCGCGGCCGAGTGGACGACGGAGTTACCCTGGCACGAACGGATGATCGCGAGGTCGTCGACGCACGTCGCGACGTGCGGAAAAAGGTCAGAGACCTCGATGCCGCTCTGGCCGTATTTCTTGAACGTGCGCTTCGTGCCGAGGAGCTTCGCGGTGGGCTTGATGAACTGGTATTTCACCTCGCCGAATTCCTTCGGGCGCGACTGCCCGCTGAGCTCGTTGAGCAGCGGCTTCGGATCAAAAGTCTCCATCTGGCTCGGCCCGCCGGCCATGAAGAGAAAAATCACCGACTTCGCCTTGGCCGGGAGGGGCGGGAGTTTTGGCGCGAGCGGATTCGCGCTGGCCGCGGACGCGGCGCGCAGGCCCTGCGCGTGCAGCATCGCGGCCAGCGCGAGCCCGCCGAAGCCGCACGCCGAGTCGCGGATGAATTCGCGGCGCGTGCGCGTCGGCCGCTCGTGCGCATGGCCGGGTCCGGGGCAGCTAGGGGACATAGAGAAACGCGTTGAGGTTGAGCATCGCGAGGGCGAACTCCTTCAGCGGCGCGCCGCCGCGGAGGAAATCGGCGCCCAGTTTTTTCTCCGCCACCGTCGGCTCGCGGCCCACCGCGAGCCAGTAGGCTCGATCAACGAGCTGCGCGGGCGCGGCGTCGGAGCCGGCCTCGCGCCTGAGCCGTTCGGCAAATGCGGCGGAGACTTCGGTCGCCAGCCGGCCGTTCATCAGCTCGAGCGCCTGCGGCGCGTGCGTGCTCGCCTCGCGCCGGCCGCAGCTCGCCAGCAGGTCGGGTTGATCAAAGGTCTCCATGAACGGCAGACGCAGGTTGCGTTTCGCAATCAGGTAGACGGACCGGCGGCGGTGCTCGGCTGTGTCCTTGGTGACTTCCCATTGCGAGGGCTTGTAGAGGAGCTTCACCTGCTCGTCGTCTACCGGCACCATGATGCTCTCGCCGCCGAGCTTCGGATTGAGCTGACCGGAGACGGCGAGCATCGCGTCGCGGAGTTCCTCGGCACCGAGGCGGCGCGGCCGCATGTGCCACAGCAGGCGGTTCTCCGGATCGATGCGCGCCGCGGTGGCGGCGTGCGGCGTGCGCGCGGACTGCCGGTAGGCGCTGCTCAGCACTATCGCGCGGTGCAGCGGCTTCGCCCGCCAGCCGCCGGCGACGAATTCACGCGCCAGCCAGTCGAGCAGCTCGGGGTGGCTGGGGCGGTCACCGTTGTGGCCAAAGTCGTTCGGCGTCTTCACGAGGCCGGTGCCAAAATGATGCTGCCACATGCGGTTCACCGCGACACGCGCCGTGAGCGGATGCGACGGCTCGGTGAGCCAGCGCGCGAGCGCGGTGCGCGGCGCGGGCGTGTCGGCGGGCAGCTCGGGCAGGTCGTCGCTCACGAGCACGCTGGGCGGGCGCGGCCCGACGAGATCGCCCTTGCTCTCCCAATCGCCCCGCTTGAGCACGTGGATGGGCGTGCGCTTCGCCGGCTCGTTGCGCGTCGTGAGGATCGAGGGCGGCGCGGGCGGGAGCTTGGCCTCGGCCTCGCGAAGCTGCCGCGTCACCGTCTGCCGGTTCGCGTCGCCAAGGTTCTCGAGCAGGGCGCGGAGCTCGTCGATCCGGGCGAGGAGCGGCTTCGATTTCGCCTCATACGGCTCCCGCTCGGCGGGAGACATGAGCAGGACACTGTGCTCCTGCGTCGCCGCGAAATACGCCTGCAGCCGGTAGTAGTCCTTCTGCAAAATCGGATCGAGCTTATGGTCGTGGCAGCGTGCGCAGCCGACCGTGAGGCCGAGAAACGCGGCGCCAATGATGTCCGTGCGCTCGATCAGGATTTCGTTGCGGCTGACGGCGACAGTCTGGTTGCCGGCGTTGCGGCGCACGGCGCCAAAGCGATGGAACGCGGCCGCGGTCGCCAGCTCGTGGTCGTCGGGCGCGATCTCGTCGCCGGCGATCTGCTCGGTGATGAAGCGGTCGAACGGTTTGTCGCGGTTGAGCGAGTCGATCACGTAGTCGCGAAAGCGCCACGCGTAGGGCATGTGGCGGTCATACTCGAAGCCCTCGGTCTCGGCAAACCGCACGACATCGAGCCAGTCGCGCGCGAAATGCTCACCGTAGTGCGGGCTCGCCAGCAGCCGATCGACCACGCGCTCGTAGGCCGTGGCGGAATCGTCGGCGAGAAAAGCCTGCGCCTCCTCCGGCGTCGGCGGCAGCCCCGTAAGATCAAACGTCACGCGGCGCAGCAGCTCGGCCTTCGTCGCCGCGGGCGCGGGCGCGAGTTGCGCGGCCTCCAGCTTCGCGAGCACGAAGCGATCAATCGCGCCGGCGGGCCACGCGGAATTCTTCACGGCGGGCGGCGCGATGGCCTGCACCGGTTGGAACGCCCAATATCCACGCGCCAGTTTCGGATCAGTGGCGGGGTTGAGCGGCGCAGCTTCGCCGCCGCGTGGATCGGGCGCGCCGATCTGGATCCAACGCTCGAAGTCCGCAATCACGCTGGCCGGGAGCTTCGGTTTCTCCGGCGGCATCGCGAGGTCCGCGTCCTCGTGCCGGATGGCTTGGAGGAGCAGGCTCTTCGCATCGCCGGCGGCGAGCGCAGGGCCGGTGTGGCCACCCTTGAGCAGGCCCGCCTTGAGATCGAGACGGAGGTCGCCGCGCAGCCGCTTCGCCCCGGCGGAGTGGCATTCG